>NZ_PJQQ01000002.1:0-234696 GCF_002858665.1 Pseudomonas sp. FFUP_PS_473 | reverse complement strand
ATCGCCGATGGTAGTGTGGGGTTTCCCCATGTGAGAGTAGGTCATCGTCAAGATTAAATTCCGAAACCCCTATCTGCACATGCAGGTAGGGGTTTTGTCTTTGTGGCCTGGAAAACATTGCCAGCAGGGCGGCTGTCGCTATTTCACGTTTGTGGGCTGGCTTGTGGTCTCTAAGCGGCTGGCAGTGTGCGATCCACTCAGGGAAGCCCCTCCATGGCTGGGCTTTCCGGCTCCCAGGTCGTCTCTCGTGGCTACAGATTTCTATGCAAGTCTTCGAGGCATGGCTATCATGCCTGCCTCATTGTGAGTCGAGATTGGCATGCTGAAGTTGTTAAACCTCCTTAAAGATGGCCGGTTTCATTCCGGACAGGCGCTGGGGGCCGCCTTGGGTGTCAGTCGCAGTGCTGTCTGGAAGCAGTTGCAGCACCTTGAGGCTGAGCTGAACTTGCCTATTTATAAAGTCCGCGGTCGCGGTTATCAGCTGGCGACGCCATTGTCCTTGCTGGAAACGGCGGCAATTGCAGAGCGATCTGTCGACGAGTCGTGGCCGGCATTGATTTTCGACTCAATCGACTCGACAAATGCCCAGGCGCTCCGTGAGGTCAATGAGGGGCGAGTTGCTCCTTTTATTGTTCTGGCTGAGCGGCAAACGGCCGGGCGAGGCCGTCGTGGGCGTAGTTGGGCCAGTCCGTTTGCAGAGAACCTTTATTACAGTCTGGTACTGCGCATAGAGGGTGGTATGCGCCAGTTGGAAGGGCTTAGCCTGGTCGTTGGCTTGGCGGTGATGCGCACGCTACATGCCTATGGTGTCAGTGGCGCAGGTCTTAAGTGGCCAAACGATGTGTTGGTGAATAATCAAAAAATTGCCGGTATCTTGCTAGAACTTGTAGGTGATCCTGCAGATGTTTGCCACGTGGTGATGGGCGTTGGGATCAACGTCAACATGCAGGCCAGCAGTGAAGTGGATCAGCAATGGACGTCCATATGGCGAGAGGTTGGGGAGGTCGTTGATCGCAATCAGCTGGTCGCTCTGCTCAATCAGAACCTGCAGGAAGACCTGGTTCGGCATCGCCAGTCGGGATTTGCAGTATTCCAGGGTGAGTGGGAGAAGGCGCACCTCTGGCAAGGTCGCGCGGTATCGCTTATTGCAGGTAATCATCAGGTCGATGGTGTGGTGAGAGGCATTGATCGTCAGGGGGCTCTGCGTCTTGAGGTCGATGGTGTTGAAAAGAGCTTTAGTGGCGGAGAGCTCAGTTTGAGGTTGCGCGATGATTCTTGAGCTCGATTGCGGTAACAGCTTTATCAAATGGCGAATCATTCGCTCTGAGGATGCCTCGATAGTCGCTGGTGGCGTCGTTGAGTCCAATGAAGCATTGATTGCCTCGATCCATGCAGTTCCAGGTAGCGCCCCTCGATGCTGTCGCTTGGTCAGTGTCAGGGGAGAGGATGAGACAGCAGGACTGCGTGCAGCTCTGGTTGAGCAGTTCGGTCTGCTGGTTGTTAGTGCTGAGCCAGCGAAAGAGTTGGCCGGGGTTCGTAATGGCTATGATGATTTCCAGCGATTGGGGCTGGATCGTTGGTTGGCGCTTTTGGGTGGCTATCATCTGGCCAAGGGTGCTTGTGTGGTTATCGACTTCGGTACAGCGGTAACGGCCGACTTTGTCGCGGCTGACGGGGCGCATCTTGGGGGGTTTATTTGCCCTGGGTTGCCGCTGATGCGTAATCAGCTGCGCACCCATACCCGTCGTATCCGTTATGACGACGCCGCAGCAGAGCGTGCGCTCTCAAGCGTGGAGCCTGGGCGTTCTACTGTCGAAGCGGTTGAGCGCGGCTGTCTGTTAATGCTCCAAGGGTTCGTATTGACACAGGTAGAGCAGGCTCGCTCGCTTTTTGGAGAGGCATTTACACTGTTCCTCACGGGTGGTGATGCGCCCCTGGTTCATCAGGTGGCTCCGTGTGCTCGCGTGGTGCCGGATCTAGTGTTTGTTGGTCTGGCGATAGCCTGCCCCCTGGATTGAGGTATCTATGCGCTGGTTGTTTCTTCTCTTAGTGGTGCTCAATGCTGTTTATTACGTCTGGCATCAGCAAGAAGCGCCTTTGAAGGCCAAGGAGGTAGCCCCGCTGTCTTTGTATAAAGGTAGTCAGCAGGGTATTCGCCTTTTGAGTGAGTCGGGGGCTGGAGGGCGCAGCGCGCAGCAGGCTGAAGATTGTCTCTACATCGGTGGCCTTGCCAAGGTTGAGCAATTGAATGCGCTTCGTCAGCGCTTGGTTTCGTTGGATGTGGCGACTGCACAGGTAGTTGGGGCGCTGGGTGACAGCCCGGGATTCTGGCTGCAGGTGGCGCCCCAAAGCCGACGTTTACTGGACGAAGCGCTGCTCGCGACACTTTCCCATGATTTCAAAGACTTAAAACATAAAATAATGTTGTGCGAGGGTATTGCAACTGCTGAATAGCTTGATAGAATGGCGCCCGCTTCACAGGGAACACCACTAGTTGGAAAGCCTGTGTAGCAACTGTCAAATTAGCTAACCTCAAGATTTTAATGAGAAAAAGCTTGACAGGAAGGCAGCAAGAGTTGAAAATGCTGCCCACGTTCAGGAGGGGTTCCCGAGCGGCCAAAGGGATCAGACTGTAAATCTGACGTCTACGACTTCGAAGGTTCGAATCCTTCCCCCTCCACCAGTTTAGCGAGAGCTGCAAGCTCCGCGGGTATAGTTTAGTGGTAGAACCTCAGCCTTCCAAGCTGATGATGCGGGTTCGATTCCCGCTACCCGCTCCAGGTTTGCTGTTTTTGCAAAGTGTAAGGCTCTTGTAGCTCAGTTGGTAGAGCACACCCTTGGTAAGGGTGAGGTCAGCGGTTCAAATCCGCTCAAGAGCTCCATATTAACAAGGCAGATATGAAAATATCTGCCTTTGTTTTAATGGTTGGCGTGACTAGTTAAATTCTTCTGCGGGGGACAGTCTCGATGGCTAAGGAAAAGTTCGAACGTAACAAGCCGCACGTGAACGTAGGCACTATTGGTCACGTTGACCATGGTAAGACCACGTTGACTGCTGCGCTGACTCGCGTTTGCTCCGAAGTTTTCGGTTCGGCTAAAGTCGATTTTGATAAGATTGACAGCGCTCCAGAAGAAAAAGCTCGCGGTATCACCATTAACACCGCGCACGTCGAGTATGACTCTAATATTCGTCACTATGCTCACGTTGACTGCCCTGGTCACGCTGACTATGTGAAGAACATGATTACCGGTGCTGCCCAGATGGACGGCGCTATCCTGGTTTGCTCGGCCGCTGATGGTCCGATGCCGCAAACCCGTGAGCACATCCTGCTGTCCCGTCAGGTAGGCGTTCCCTACATTGTGGTCTTCCTGAACAAGGCTGACCTGGTAGACGACGCAGAGCTGCTGGAACTGGTTGAAATGGAAGTTCGCGATCTGCTGTCCACCTACGACTTCCCGGGTGACGACACTCCGATCATTATCGGTTCTGCTCGTATGGCCCTGGAAGGCAAAGACGACAACGAGATGGGTACCACTGCTGTCAAAAAGCTGGTCGAAACTCTGGATAGCTACATTCCAGAACCAGAGCGCGCCATCGACAAGCCATTCCTGATGCCAATCGAAGATGTATTCTCGATTTCGGGTCGTGGTACTGTTGTTACCGGTCGTATTGAGCGTGGTATCGTTCGTGTTCAAGACGCTCTGGAAATTGTTGGTCTGCGCGACACTGCCACCACCACCTGCACTGGTGTTGAAATGTTCCGCAAGTTGCTCGACGAAGGTCGTGCTGGCGAGAACTGCGGCGTTCTGCTGCGTGGTACTAAGCGTGACGACGTTGAGCGTGGTCAGGTTCTGGTTAAGCCGGGTTCGGTTAAGCCGCACACCAAGTTCACCGCAGAAGTTTACGTTCTGAGCAAGGAAGAAGGCGGTCGTCATACTCCGTTCTTCAAAGGCTACCGTCCACAGTTCTACTTCCGTACTACTGACGTGACTGGTAACTGCGAGCTGCCAGAAGGCGTTGAGATGGTAATGCCAGGTGACAACATCCAGATGACTGTCACTCTGATCAAAACCATCGCAATGGAAGATGGTCTGCGTTTCGCTATCCGTGAAGGCGGTCGTACCGTCGGCGCTGGTGTGGTTGCAAAGGTTCTCGAATAAGTAGTTGATTTATTTCTATCGGGCCGGCATAATGGTCGGCCTGATTAAGCTTTTAGGTCAGTAGCTCAATTGGCAGAGCGACGGTCTCCAAAACCGTAGGTTGGGGGTTCGATTCCCTCCTGACCTGCCAGATTCACCTCGTGTGTCTGGCTTTCTTTTCACAGGATCCTCCTAGATGACTTCCAAGTCTGAAGCCCAAGACTCTCGTTTTGATCTGCTCAAGTGGCTTGCTGTTGTCGCTTTGGTGATCGTAGGCGTTGTTGGTAACCAATACTACAGCGCATCCCCGATTCTGTACCGCGTAATCGCGCTCCTTGTTCTTGCTGTTGCTGCTGCCTTCGTTGCGCTGCAGACGGCTAAGGGTAGGTCGTTTTTTGCGCTGGCTAAGGAAGCTCGTACCGAGATTCGTAAAGTTGTATGGCCAACCCGCCAAGAAACCACTCAGACCACCCTTATCGTAGTGGCGGTCGTTCTGGTTATGGCGCTGCTGTTGTGGGGGCTTGATTCCCTGCTCGGTTGGTTGATTTCGTTGATTGTCGGCTAAGGGTGTCCCGTGGCTAAGCGTTGGTACGTCGTGCATGCTTACTCGGGTTACGAGAAGCATGTCATGCGCTCGTTGATCGAGCGCGTAAAACTGGCTGGCATGGAAGACGGTTTCGGCGAAATTCTGGTTCCGACCGAAGAAGTGGTCGAGATGCGCAATGGCCAGAAGCGCAAGAGCGAGCGTAAGTTCTTTCCAGGCTACGTATTGGTTCAGATGGATATGAACGAAGGGACTTGGCACTTGGTCAAGGATACCCCTCGCGTCATGGGCTTCATCGGTGGTACAGCAGATAAACCTGCGCCTATCACTGATAAAGAAGCAGAAGCGATTCTCCGTCGTGTTGCTGATGGCAGCGACAAACCGAAGCCGAAGACGTTGTTCGAGCCGGGCGAGGTCGTTCGTGTGATCGACGGTCCGTTCGCTGATTTCAACGGCACTGTCGAAGAAGTTAACTACGAGAAGAGCAGGCTGCAGGTCGCAGTGCTCATTTTCGGACGCTCTACTCCGGTGGAGCTCGAGTTCAGTCAGGTCGAGAAGGTCTAACTGAACCCAGCATCCCATACCCCGCAGCCTTGTGCTGCGGGGTTTTGTCGTCACTGGGATAAAACGTAAGTAATCCGGGGAGCCATCAGGCGTTCGTACCCGATATTGGAGTAGCTCATGGCTAAGAAGATTCAGGCTTACATCAAGCTGCAAGTAAAGGCCGGCCAGGCCAACCCAAGCCCACCCGTTGGTCCTGCACTGGGTCAACACGGTGTGAACATCATGGAATTCTGCAAGGCCTTCAACGCCCGTACTCAGGGTCAAGAGCCAGGTCTGCCGACTCCAGTGATCATCACTGTTTACAGTGACCGCAGCTTCACCTTCGAAACCAAGAGCACCCCTGCTTCGGTTCTGCTGAAGAAAGCAGCTGGCCTGACCAGCGGTTCGGCTCGTCCGAACACTGTCAAGGTTGGTACTGTGAACCGCGCTCAGCTGGAAGAGATCGCAAAAGCTAAGAAAGCTGATCTGACTGCCGCTGACCTGGAAGCAGCCGTGCGTACCATCGCCGGTTCTGCTCGCAGCATGGGCCTCAACGTGGAGGGTGTGTAATGGCTAAGCTGACCAAGCGCCAAAAGGCCATCGCTTCGAAGGTTGAAGCTGGCAAAGTTTACAACTTTGAAGACGCAGCAGCTCTGCTGGCCGAACTGTCCACCGTGAAGTTCAGCGAGTCCTTCGACGTTGCAGTCAACCTCGGTGTTGACCCGCGTAAATCTGACCAGGTTGTTCGCAGCGCAACTGTGCTGCCGCACGGCACTGGCAAGACCGTACGCGTAGCTGTCTTCACTCAGGGTCCAGCTGCTGAGGCCGCTCTGGCTGCCGGCGCTGACCGTGTAGGTATGGACGATCTGGCTGCCGAAATGAAAGGCGGCGATCTGAACTATGACGTCGTTATTGCCTCCCCGGACGCAATGCGTGTTGTAGGTCAGTTGGGTCAGGTACTGGGTCCTCGCGGCCTGATGCCAAACCCGAAGGTTGGTACTGTAACTCCAGACGTAGCTACCGCGGTTAAAAACGCCAAGGCTGGTCAGGTTCGTTATCGCACCGACAAAAACGGCATCATCCACACCTCCGTTGGCAAAGTCGGCTTTGATGCTGTCAAGCTGAAGGAAAACGTTGAAGCCCTGATCGCTGATCTGAAGCGTATCAAGCCAGCTTCTTCGAAAGGTATCTACGTCAAGCGCGTTACCCTGAGCACCACTATGGGCCCAGGTCTGGTCATCGATCAGAGCTCGCTGAGCGCGTAAGACATCGGTGGGTGCGAGCGATCGCGCCCGCTTTGCAAAATTGGGGTCCCTGCCTGGCGGGGGCTATCCAAGACCGTAGGCGACGCAAGTCTTAAACCTCAAGCCTACGCAGATGGTGCTCCCGATTCCTTACCGAATCAGACACCAAAACGACATTCGGCCTCGGTCGAATGAAACGGTAACAAGCAGGAGTTAAACCCGTGGCAATTAAACTCGAAGACAAGAAGGCCATCGTCGCTGAAGTCAACGAGGCTGCCAAAGCTGCTCTGTCCGCTGTCGTGGCTGATGCCCGTGGCGTGACTGTAGGCGCTATGACCGGACTCCGTAAAGAGGCTCGTGAAGCTGGCGTTTACGTACGTGTTGTACGTAACACCCTGCTCAAGCGTGCAGTTGCTGACACTGAATACAGTGTCCTCAACGACGCCTTCACCGGCCCGACCTTGATCGCGTTCTCCAACGAACATCCAGGCGCTGCTGCCCGTTTGTTCAAGGAATTCGCTAAAGGTCAGGACAAGTTCGAGATCAAGGCAGCTGCGTTCGAGGGCAAGTTCCTCGCAGCAAACGAGATCGACGTGTTGGCTTCGCTGCCAACTCGCGACGAAGCCATTGCAAGGCTGATGAGCGTGATTCAAGGCGCTACCAGCAAGCTGGCTCGTACTTTGGCGGCCGTTCGCGACCAGAAAGAAGCTGCTGCTGCCTAAGGCACCGCAAGCGCTTTCGAAATCATACGTTTAATTTGATGGCTGCGTAGGCTGTCACCCCAATACAGGAATTTATAGTCATGTCTCTGACTAACGAACAAATCATCGAAGCAATCGGCCAGAAAACCGTTCTGGAAGTTGTTGAGCTGATCAAAGCAATGGAAGAAACCTTCGGCGTTACCGCTGCTGTTGCCGCTGCTGGCCCAGCTGCTGCCGCTGCCGTTGTTGAAGAGCAAACCGAGTTCACCGTTAAACTGGTTGAAGCCGGCGACAAGAAAGTAAACGTCATCAAGGCTGTTCGTGAAGCCACCGGTCTGGGCCTGAAAGAAGCCAAGGCTGTTGTTGACGATCTGGGCGTCGTGAAAGAGAACGCTTCGAAAGAAGAAGCTGAAGCTCTGAAGAAAGCTCTGGAAGAAGCAGGCGCTAAAGTCGAAGTTAAGTAACTCCGACTTTGCGTATCCAGCCCAAGCGTTAAGCGAACGGCTGATGGCTGGTGGCTCTTGCCACCGGCCTTTTTCCGTTATTGGCGGCCGACCAGGTCGGCCCCGATAACGAGCTGCAACCACCGAGACGGTGGCGCAAACCAAGGGGTTTGCACGATTTTCTGGCTGCTTCCGTCGGGAGGAGCCAAACAAGCAGGTGACCAAGCTGGGGAACGCTGATGGCTTACTCATACACTGAGAAAAAACGTATCCGCAAGGACTTTAGCAAGTTGCCGGACGTCATGGATGTGCCTTACCTCCTGGCCATCCAGCTGGATTCGTATCGTGAATTCTTGCAAGCGGGAGCGACCAAAGATCAGTTCCGCGACGTGGGCCTGCATGCGGCCTTCAAATCGGTTTTCCCGATCATCAGCTACTCCGGCAATGCTGCCTTGGAGTACGTTGGCTATCGTCTGGGCGAACCGGCTTTTGATGTCAAAGAATGCGTACTGCGCGGCGTAACCTTCGCCGTACCACTGCGGGTGAAGGTGCGTCTGATCATTTTCGACAAAGAGTCGTCGAACAAAGCGATCAAGGACATCAAAGAGCAAGAAGTCTACATGGGTGAAATCCCCCTGATGACTGAAAACGGTACCTTCGTTATTAACGGTACCGAGCGTGTTATCGTTTCCCAGCTGCACCGTTCGCCAGGTGTGTTCTTCGACCACGACCGTGGCAAGACTCACAGCTCTGGCAAACTGTTGTATTCGGCTCGGATCATTCCTTACCGTGGTTCGTGGTTGGACTTCGAATTCGACCCGAAAGACTGCGTATTCGTTCGTATCGACCGTCGCCGCAAGCTGCCGGCTTCGGTGCTGCTGCGCGCGCTGGGCTACAGCACTGAAGAAGTGTTGAACGCTTTCTACACCACCAACGTTTTCCATGTTTCCGGTGAAAAACTCAGCCTGGAACTGGTTCCTCAGCGTCTGCGTGGCGAAATCGCAGTCATGGACATCCATGACGAGACCGGCAAGGTGATCGTGGAGCAGGGCCGTCGTATTACTGCCCGCCACATCAACCAGCTCGAAAAGGCAGGCGTCAAGCACCTGGACGTTCCAATGGAATACGTCTTGGGTCGCACCACCGCCAAGGCCATCGTGCACCCGGCTACCGGCGAAATCCTGTGTGAGTGCAACACCGAACTGACCACCGAGCTGCTGATCAAGATCGCCAAGGCTCAGGTTGTCCGTATCGAGACGCTCTACACCAACGATATCGACTGCGGTCCGTTCATTTCGGATACCCTGAAAATCGACTCTACCGGCAACCAGCTGGAAGCCCTGGTCGAGATCTACCGCATGATGCGTCCAGGCGAGCCGCCAACCAAGGACGCTGCCGAGACCCTGTTCAACAACCTGTTCTTCAGCGCCGAGCGGTACGATCTGTCCGCTGTTGGCCGCATGAAGTTCAACCGTCGTATCGGTCGTACCGAGATCGAGGGTTCGGGCGTACTGAGCAAGGAAGACATCGTCGAGGTTCTGAAGACCCTGGTCGACATTCGTAACGGCAAAGGTATCGTCGATGACATCGACCACCTGGGTAACCGCCGTGTACGTTGTGTTGGCGAAATGGCTGAGAACCAGTTCCGTGTTGGCCTGGTGCGCGTCGAGCGTGCGGTCAAGGAACGTCTGTCGATGGCAGAAAGCGAAGGCCTGATGCCGCAAGACCTGATCAACGCCAAGCCGGTTGCGGCTGCGGTGAAAGAGTTCTTCGGTTCGAGCCAGCTGTCCCAGTTCATGGACCAGAACAACCCGCTCTCCGAAATTACCCACAAGCGTCGTGTCTCTGCACTCGGCCCTGGCGGTCTGACTCGTGAGCGCGCGGGCTTTGAGGTTCGTGACGTACACCCGACTCACTACGGTCGCGTTTGCCCGATCGAGACCCCTGAAGGTCCGAACATCGGTCTGATCAACTCCTTGGCCGCATATGCGCGTACCAACCAGTACGGCTTCCTGGAAAGCCCGTACCGTGTGGTGAAAGAGGGCGTTGTTACCGACGAAATCGTGTTCCTGTCGGCGATCGAAGAAGCAGATCACGTCATCGCTCAGGCTTCGGCCGCGATGAACGATAAGAAGCAACTGATCGATGAACTGGTAGCCGTTCGTCACCTGAACGAATTCACCGTCAAGGCGCCGGAAGACGTCACCCTGATGGACGTTTCGCCGAAGCAGGTAGTTTCGGTTGCAGCGTCGCTGATTCCGTTCCTCGAGCACGACGACGCCAACCGTGCGTTGATGGGTTCGAACATGCAGCGTCAAGCTGTACCAACCCTGCGTGCTGACAAGCCGCTGGTCGGTACCGGTATGGAGCGCAACGTAGCACGCGACTCCGGCGTTTGCGTTGTGGCTCGTCGTGGTGGCGTTATCGACTCCGTCGATGCCAGTCGTATCGTGGTCCGTGTTGCCGATGATGAAGTCGAAACCGGCGAAGCGGGTGTCGACATCTACAACCTGACCAAGTACACCCGCTCTAACCAGAACACCTGCATTAACCAGCGTCCGCTGGTGAGCAAAGGTGATCGCGTTGAGCGTGGCGACATCATGGCTGACGGCCCGTCCACCGACATGGGTGAACTGGCATTGGGTCAGAACATGCGCATCGCGTTCATGGCATGGAACGGCTTCAACTTCGAAGACTCCATCTGCCTGTCCGAGCGTGTGGTTCAGGAAGACCGTTTCACCACGATCCACATTCAGGAACTGACCTGTGTGGCCCGTGACACCAAGCTTGGCCCAGAGGAAATCACCGCGGACATCCCGAATGTGGGTGAAGCTGCGCTGAACAAGCTGGACGAAGCCGGTATCGTTTATGTTGGTGCTGAGGTTGGCGCTGGCGATATTCTGGTCGGCAAGGTCACGCCAAAAGGCGAGACTCAACTGACTCCGGAAGAAAAACTGCTGCGTGCGATCTTCGGTGAGAAGGCTAGCGACGTTAAAGACACCTCCCTGCGCGTGCCGACCGGCACCAAAGGTACTGTCATCGACGTTCAGGTCTTCACCCGTGATGGTGTCGAGCGCGATAGCCGTGCGCTGTCCATCGAGAAGATGCAGCTGGACGAAATCCGTAAAGACCTCAACGAAGAGTTCCGTATCGTCGAAGGGGCAACCTTCGAGCGTCTGCGTGCAGCCCTGAATGGTCAGATCGTTGAAGGTGGTGCGGGCCTGAAGAAAGGCACCGAGATCACTAACGAAGTTCTGGACGGTCTGGAGCACGGCCAGTGGTTCAAACTGCGCATGGCCGAAGACGCGCTGAACGAGCAACTGGAGAAGGCCCAGGCCTACATCGTTGATCGTCGCCGTCTGCTGGACGACAAGTTCGAAGACAAGAAACGCAAGCTGCAGCAGGGCGATGACCTCGCTCCTGGCGTACTGAAGATCGTCAAGGTCTACCTGGCAATCCGTCGTCGCATTCAGCCGGGCGACAAGATGGCTGGTCGTCACGGTAACAAGGGTGTGGTCTCCGTGATCATGCCTGTCGAAGACATGCCGCACGATGCCAACGGTACGCCGGTAGACGTGGTACTCAACCCGCTGGGTGTACCATCGCGTATGAACGTCGGTCAGATCCTGGAAACCCACCTGGGCCTCGCGGCCAAGGGCTTGGGCGAGAAGATCAACCGCATGCTCGAAGAGCAGCGTAAAGTCGCTGAACTGCGTAAGTTCCTCACCGAGATCTACAACGAAATCGGTGGTCGTCAGGAGAACCTGGAGTCGTTCACCGACCAGGAAATCCTTGACCTGGCCAAAAACCTGAAAGGCGGTGTGCCAATGGCAACTCCGGTCTTCGATGGTGCCAAGGAGCAAGAAATCAAGGCCATGCTGAAACTGGCAGACATGCCAGAAAGCGGCCAGATGCAGCTGTTCGACGGTCGTACCGGCAACAAGTTCGAGCGTCCAGTGACCGTTGGTTACATGTACATGCTCAAGCTGAACCACTTGGTGGACGACAAGATGCACGCGCGTTCCACTGGTTCTTATAGCCTGGTTACTCAGCAGCCGCTGGGTGGTAAGGCGCAGTTCGGTGGTCAGCGTTTCGGGGAGATGGAAGTGTGGGCGCTGGAAGCATACGGCGCGGCATACACCCTGCAAGAAATGCTCACAGTGAAGTCGGACGACGTGAACGGTCGGACCAAGATGTACAAAAACATCGTGGACGGCGATCACCGTATGGAGCCGGGCATGCCCGAGTCCTTCAACGTGTTGATCAAAGAGATTCGTTCGCTCGGTATCGATATCGATCTGGAAACCGAATAACACGTGACGCGAATCGGGAGCGTGGCTGAACAAGCCCGCTCCCTGCTCCGCCAGGAGGAAAGGCCTTGAAAGACCTACTGAATTTGCTGAAAAACCAGGGTCAAGTCGAAGAGTTCGACGCCATCCGTATCGGATTGGCCTCGCCTGAGATGATCCGTTCGTGGTCGTTCGGTGAAGTTAAAAAACCGGAAACCATCAACTACCGTACGTTCAAACCCGAGCGTGACGGTCTGTTCTGCGCCAAGATTTTTGGTCCAGTCAAGGACTACGAGTGCCTGTGCGGTAAGTACAAGCGCCTGAAGCACCGTGGTGTTATCTGTGAGAAGTGCGGCGTTGAAGTCGCCCTGGCCAAGGTTCGTCGTGAGCGCATGGCGCACATCGAGCTGGCCTCTCCGGTTGCCCACATCTGGTTCCTGAAGTCCCTGCCGTCGCGTATCGGCTTGCTGATGGACATGACCCTGCGTGATATCGAACGTGTTCTCTACTTCGAGAGCTATGTCGTTATCGATCCAGGCATGACCACCCTTGAAAAGGGTCAACTGCTGAACGATGAGCAGTACTTCGAAGCGCTGGAAGAGTTCGGCGACGACTTTGACGCTCGTATGGGCGCCGAAGCTGTACGTGAGCTGCTGCACGCTATCGATCTGGAGCACGAAATTGGCCGCCTGCGCGAAGAGATTCCGCAGACCAACTCGGAAACCAAGATCAAGAAGCTGTCCAAGCGTTTGAAGCTGATGGAGGCCTTCCAGGGCTCCGGCAACCTGCCTGAGTGGATGGTTCTGACCGTTCTGCCGGTTCTGCCGCCAGATCTGCGCCCATTGGTTCCGCTGGACGGCGGTCGTTTCGCGACCTCCGACCTGAACGATCTGTATCGTCGGGTGATCAACCGTAACAACCGTCTGAAGCGCCTGCTCGACCTGTCCGCGCCAGATATCATCGTGCGCAACGAAAAGCGCATGCTGCAGGAAGCGGTCGACGCACTGCTCGACAACGGCCGTCGTGGCCGCGCCATCACTGGCTCGAACAAGCGTCCTCTGAAATCCCTGGCTGACATGATCAAGGGTAAGCAAGGTCGTTTCCGTCAGAACTTGCTCGGTAAGCGCGTTGACTACTCTGGCCGTTCGGTAATTACCGTAGGTCCGACCCTGCGTCTGCACCAGTGCGGTCTGCCGAAGAAGATGGCTCTGGAGCTGTTCAAACCATTCATTTTCGGCAAGCTGGAGATGCGCGGTCTGGCGACCACCATCAAAGCGGCCAAGAAAATGGTCGAGCGCGAGCTGCCAGAGGTCTGGGACGTTCTTGCCGAAGTGATTCGCGAACACCCCGTACTGCTTAACCGTGCACCGACCCTTCACCGTCTGGGTATCCAGGCTTTTGAACCGGTACTGATCGAAGGTAAGGCTATCCAGCTGCACCCGTTGGTCTGTGCTGCGTACAACGCCGACTTCGACGGTGACCAGATGGCCGTTCACGTGCCGCTGACGCTGGAAGCCCAGCTGGAAGCGCGCGCGCTGATGATGTCGACCAACAACATCCTGTCGCCAGCCAACGGTGAGCCGATCATCGTTCCTTCGCAGGACGTGGTACTGGGTCTGTACTACATGACCCGTGAAGCCATCAACGCCAAGGGCGAAGGTCGCGTTTTTGCTGACCTGCAGGAAGTCGACCGCGTGTTCCGCGCTGGTGAGGCCGCTCTGCACGCCAAGATCAAGGTTCGTATCAACGAAACCGTCAATGATCGTGATGGTGGCAGCGTCAAGAACACCCGTATCGTCGACACAACCGTTGGCCGTGCGCTGCTGTTCCAGGTGGTTCCGGCCGGCCTGTCGTACGACGTGGTCAACCAGCCGATGAAGAAAAAGGCGATCTCCAAGCTGATCAACCAATGCTACCGCGTTGTTGGTCTGAAAGAGACCGTGATCTTCGCTGACCAGTTGATGTACACCGGTTTTGCCTACTCGACCATTTCTGGCGTTTCCATCGGTGTTAACGACTTCGTTATCCCGGATGAGAAAGCCCGCATCATCGGTACTGCTACCGACGAAGTGAAAGAGATCGAGAGCCAGTACGCTTCCGGCCTGGTAACCCAGGGCGAGAAGTACAACAAGGTAATCGACCTGTGGTCGAAGGCGAACGACGAAGTTTCCAAGGCGATGATGGCCAACCTCTCGAAAGAGAAGGTTATCGACCGTGATGGCAACGAAGTCGAGCAAGAGTCCTTCAACTCCATGTACATGATGGCTGACTCCGGTGCTCGGGGTTCGGCAGCTCAGATTCGTCAGTTGGCCGGTATGCGTGGTCTGATGGCCAAGCCGGACGGCTCGATCATCGAGACGCCGATCACCGCGAACTTCCGTGAAGGTCTGAGCGTACTGCAGTACTTCATCTCGACTCACGGTGCTCGTAAGGGTCTTGCGGATACCGCGTTGAAGACTGCGAACTCCGGTTATCTGACGCGTCGTCTGGTAGACGTTGCGCAGGATCTGGTAGTGACCGAGATCGATTGCGGCACCGAACAGGGCCTGCTGATGACGCCGCACATTGAAGGTGGCGACGTCGTTGAGCCGCTGGGTGAGCGTGTACTTGGTCGTGTAATTGCCCGTGACGTATTCAAGCCTGGCACCGACGAAGTCATCGTCCCTGCTGGCACTCTGGTAGACGAGAAGTGGGTTGAGTTCATCGAGCTGAACAGCATCGATGAAGTTATCGTGCGCTCGCCGATCAGCTGTGAAACCCGTTACGGTATCTGTGCCAAGTGCTACGGTCGTGACCTGGCTCGCGGTCATCAGGTCAACATCGGTGAGGCTGTCGGCGTTATCGCTGCCCAGTCGATCGGTGAGCCTGGTACCCAGCTGACCATGCGTACGTTCCACATCGGTGGTGCTGCGAGCCGTACTTCGGCTGCCGACAGCGTCCAGGTGAAGAACGGCGGTATGGTTCGCCTGCACAACCTCAAGCAGGTTGAGCGTGCCGATGGCAATCTGGTCGCGGTCTCGCGTTCCGGCGAGCTGGCCATTGCCGACGAATTCGGTCGTGAGCGTGAGCGCTACAAGCTGCCTTACGGTGCTGTGATTTCGGTCAAGGAAGGTGACAAGGTCGACGCTGGCGCGATCGTTGCCAAGTGGGACCCGCACACCCACCCGATCGTTACCGAAATGAAAGGTACCGTGACCTTCGTGGGCATGGAAGAAGGCATTACCATCAAGCGTCAGACCGACGAATTGACTGGTTTGACCAACATCGAAGTATTGGACGTTAAAGACCGTCCGGCTGCAGGTAAGGAAATTCGTCCTGCAATCAAGATGGTCGACGCCAATGGCAAGGATCTGCTGCTGCCGGGTACCGATGTACCAGCTCAGTACTTCCTGCCGGCGAACGCCCTGGTTGGTGTTGCTGACGGTGCGCAAATCGGTGTGGGTGACGTTATTGCACGTATCCCGCAAGAAACTTCCAAGACCCGTGACATCACCGGTGGTCTGCCGCGCGTTGCCGACTTGTTCGAAGCGCGTCGTCCGAAGGAAGCGTCGATTCTCGCGGAAGTCAGCGGTACCATTGCATTCGGTAAAGAAACCAAGGGCAAGCGCCGCCTGGTTATCACTCCGAACGATGGCAGCGAGCCGTACGAAGAGCTGATTCCGAAGTGGCGTCACCTGAACGTCTTCGAAGGCGAACAAGTGAACCGTGGTGAAGTTATCTCCGACGGTCCAAGCGATCCGCACGACATCCTGCGTTTGCTGGGTGTGAGCGCGCTGGCCAAGTACATCGTCAACGAGATTCAGGACGTTTACCGTCTGCAAGGCGTTAAGATCAACGACAAGCACATCGAGACCATCCTGCGTCAGATGCTGCGTAAGGTTGAGATCGCCGAGTCGGGTGATTCCAGCTTCATCAAGGGCGACCAGATGGAGTTGACCCAGGTACTGGTAGAGAACGAGCGCTTGGCTTCTGAAGACAAGTTCGTCTCCAAGTTCTCGCGCGTACTGTTGGGTATCACCAAGGCTTCGCTCTCCACCGAGTCGTTCATCTCGGCGGCCTCCTTCCAGGAGACCACCCGAGTGCTGACCGAAGCTGCGGTAACCGGCAAGCGCGATTACCTGCGCGGCCTGAAAGAGAACGTGGTCGTAGGTCGTCTGATCCCGGCCGGTACCGGTCTGGCTTACCACAGCGAGCGCAAGCGTCGCCGTGATGCCGACAAGCCGCTGCGTGTAAGTGCCAGTGAGGTGGAAGCCGCACTGACTGAAGCGCTGAACTCCAGCGGCAACTAAGCGTAGGGCCCTGGTGGCCTCACTCCAGTCGTCGGTGACTGTTATTGTCACCGACAGCCGGGGAGGGGAGGCTGGGGCCTTGCCTTGACTGGGGGCAAGATCCTCTTTAGACTCTTGTACCCCTAAATTTGGTGGGACTTCGTCCTGCCATTTTGCTTTTCTTGCAAGACAATAGCGTCGCAAGACAACAGTGGAGCTAGTAGATGGCAACTATCAACCAGCTGGTACGTCAGCCGCGTAAGCGTATCGTCGAGAAATCCGACGTTCCTGCGCTGCAGAACTGCCCGCAACGTCGTGGCGTATGCACTCGTGTGTACACCACCACGCCGAAAAAACCTAACTCGGCACTGCGTAAAGTATGCCGTGTGCGTCTGACCAACGGTTTCGAGGTTTCCTCGTACATCGGTGGTGAAGGCCACAACCTGCAAGAGCACAGCGTGGTGCTGATTCGTGGCGGTCGTGTAAAAGACTTGCCAGGTGTTCGTTACCACACCGTTCGCGGTTCCCTGGATACCTCCGGCGTCAAAGGTCGTAACCAAGGCCGTTCGAAGTACGGTACCAAGCGTCCGAAGTAATCGGCCGTTTGCAGCAGTTTGCAGTTATTCATTTTATTGAGTCGATAAGAGTAAGGTCGGGCACGCACCCAGTGGGTCAGGTGTCCCGGGCTAACCTGAAGACCGTTTGAGGGCTTATCAATGCCAAGACGTCGTGTAGCAGCCAAGCGTGAGATTCTGGACGATCCGAAATACGGAAGCCAGATTCTCGCCAAGTTCATGAACCACGTGATGGAAAGCGGCAAGAAGGCCGTAGCCGAGCGCATCGTTTACGGTGCTCTGGATACCGTCAAAGCACGCAAGAACAGCGATCCCCTGGAAATCTTCGAGAAAGCTCTCGACGCCATCGCTCCGCTGGTCGAAGTAAAGTCGCGCCGTGTTGGCGGTGCCACTTACCAGGTTCCTGTTGAAGTTCGTCCATCCCGTCGTAACGCGCTGGCAATGCGCTGGCTGGTAGACTACGCCCGCAAGCGTGGCGAGAAGTCCATGGCGCTGCGCCTGGCCGGCGAACTGCTGGATGCTGCTGAAGGCAAAGGTGCTGCAGTCAAGAAGCGTGAAGACGTACACCGTATGGCTGAAGCCAACAAGGCTTTCTCGCACTACCGCTTCTAATCACAGCATCAATTTTTTTGCGAGGGCTTTATGGCTCGTACTACAGCAATTAACCGCTACCGTAACATCGGTATCTGTGCGCACGTTGATGCGGGCAAGACTACCACTACCGAGCGGATCCTGTTCTACACAGGCCTGAGCCACAAAATGGGCGAGGTGCATGATGGCGCCGCGACCACCGACTGGATGGTTCAGGAGCAGGAGCGGGGTATTACCATTACCTCTGCTGCCGTTACTACCTTCTGGAAAGGTTCCCGTGGTCAGTACGACAACTACCGCGTAAACGTCATTGATACACCAGGCCACGTTGACTTCACTATTGAAGTAGAGCGTTCCCTGCGTGTGCTCGACGGTGCTGTCGTTGTGTTCTGCGGTACCTCCGGTGTTGAGCCTCAGTCCGAAACCGTATGGCGTCAGGCCAACAAGTACGGTGTTCCACGTGTTGTTTACGTGAACAAGATGGACCGTGCAGGTGCTAACTTCCTGCGCGTAGTTGGTCAGATCAAGAACCGTCTGGGTCACACCCCGGTTCCTGTCCAGCTGGCTATCGGTTCGGAAGAGAACTTCGAAGGTCAGGTTGATCTGATCAAGATGAAGGCGATCTACTGGAACGAAGACGACAAGGGCACCACCTATCGCGAGGAAGAAATTCCTGCTGATATGCTGGAGCTGGCTGAAGAGTGGCGCGCCAATATGGTCGAAGCTGCTGCTGAGGCCAACGAAGAGCTGATGAACAAGTACCTTGAAGAAGGTGAGCTGTCCGTCGAAGAAATCAAGGCTGGTCTGCGTGCTCGCACCCTGGCTAGCGAGATCGTTCCGGCTGTCTGCGGCTCTTCCTTCAAGAACAAGGGTGTTCCTCTGGTTCTTGACGCCGTTATCGACTTCCTGCCTGCTCCGACCGAGATCCCTGCAATTCAGGGTATCCACCCGGACAACATCGACGACGAAAGCGCTCCGAAAATCGAGCGTCACGCTAGCGATGATGAGCCGTTCTCGGCTTTGGCGTTCAAGATCGCTACCGACCCATTCGTTGGTACTCTGACTTTCGTGCGCGTCTACTCGGGCTTCCTGAGCTCTGGTGACTCCGTGATCAACTCGGTCAAGGGCAAGAAAGAGCGCGTTGGTCGTATGGTGCAGATGCACGCCAACCAGCGTGAAGAGATCAAGGAAGTACGTGCAGGCGACATCGCTGCGCTGATCGGCATGAAAGATGTCACCACTGGTGATACCCTCTGTGACGCCGACAAGCCGGTAATCCTTGAGCGTATGGATTTCCCTGAGCCGGTAATTTCGGTAGCTGTTGAGCCGAAAACCAAGCAGGATCAGGAAAAGATGGGTATCGCACTGGGCAAGTTGGCTCAGGAAGACCCGTCGTTCCGCGTCAAGACCGACGAAGAAACCGGCCAGACCATTATCTCGGGTATGGGCGAGCTTCACCTGGACATCCTCGTTGACCGCATGAAGCGCGAGTTCAACGTTGAAGCCAACATCGGTAAGCCACAGGTTTCCTACCGCGAGCAGATCACCAAGGACAACGTCGAGATCGAAGGTAAGTTCGTCCGTCAGTCCGGTGGTCGCGGTCAGTTCGGTCACTGCTGGATTCGCTTCTCGCAGCCAGACGTGGACGATAAGGGCAACATCACCGAAGGCCTGGTTTTCACTAACGAGGTTGTGGGTGGTGTGGTTCCGAAGGAATACATCCCGGCTATCCAGAAGGGTATCGAAGAGCAGATGAAGAACGGCATCGTTGCCGGCTATCCGCTGATCGGCCTGAAGGCAACCGTGTTTGATGGTTCCTACCACGACGTCGACTCCAACGAGATGGCGTTCAAGGTGGCGGCCTCCATGGCGACCAAGCAGCTGGCCACGAAAGGCGGCGGTAAAGTGCTTGAGCCGATCATGAAGGTGGAAGTTGTGACCCCTGAGGACTACATGGGTGACGTGATGGGTGACCTGAACCGTCGTCGTGGTCTGATCCAGGGTATGGAAGATTCGGTGTCCGGCAAGGTTGTCCGTGCTGAAGTTCCGCTCGGAGAGATGTTCGGTTATGCGACCGACGTTCGTTCCATGTCTCAGGGTCGCGCGAGCTACTCCATGGAATTCTCCAAATACGCTGAGGCTCCGTCGAACATCGTCGAAGCGCTCGTTAAAAAACAAGGCTGATTCAGTCCTTTAGGCTAGGAGTTAATTGTCGTGGCTAAAGAAAAATTTGATCGTTCCCTTCCGCACGTCAACGTTGGCACCATCGGTCACGTTGACCATGGTAAAACCACTCTGACTGCTGCTCTGACTCGCGTCTGCTCCGAAGTTTTCGGTTCGGCTGTTGTCGAATTCGACAAGATCGACAGCGCTCCAGAAGAGAAAGCTCGCGGTATCACCATCAACACCGCGCACGTCGAGTACAACTCGAACATTCGTCACTACGCTCACGTTGACTGCCCAGGTCACGCTGACTACGTGAAGAACATGATCACCGGTGCTGCTCAGATGGACGGCGCTATCCTGGTTTGCTCGGCCGCCGATGGTCCGATGCCACAAACCCGTGAGCACATCCTGCTGTCCCGTCAGGTAGGCGTTCCGTACATCGTGGTCTTCCTGAACAAGGCTGACCTGGTAGACGACGCAGAGCTGCTGGAACTGGTTGAGATGGAAGTTCGCGACCTGCTGTCCACCTATGACTTCCCAGGCGACGACACTCCGATCATCATCGGTTCTGCTCGTATGGCGCTGGAAGGCAAAGACGACAACGGCATGGGTACCACCGCTGTCAAGAAGCTGGTTGAAACTCTGGACAGCTACATCCCAGAGCCAGAGCGCGCTATCGACAAGCCGTTCCTGATGCCAATCGAAGACGTATTCTCGATCTCGGGTCGTGGTACTGTTGTTACCGGTCGTATCGAGCGTGGTATCGTCCGCGTTCAAGACGCTCTGGAAATCGTTGGTCTGCGTGACACCACCACCACCACCTGCACCGGTGTTGAGATGTTCCGCAAGCTGCTGGACGAAGGTCGTGCTGGCGAGAACTGCGGCGTTCTGCTGCGTGGTACCAAGCGTGACGACGTTGAGCGTGGTCAGGTTCTGGTTAAGCCAGGTTCGGTTAAGCCGCACACCAAGTTCACCGCAGAAGTTTACGTTCTGAGCAAGGAAGAAGGCGGCCGTCATACTCCGTTCTTCAAAGGCTACCGTCCACAGTTCTACTTCCGTACTACTGACGTGACTGGTAACTGCGAGCTGCCAGAAGGCGTTGAAATGGTAATGCCAGGTGACAACATCCAGATGACTGTCACTCTGATCAAAACCATCGCAATGGAAGATGGTCTGCGTTTCGCTATCCGTGAAGGCGGTCGTACCGTCGGCGCTGGCGTCGTAGCCAAAATCATCGAGTAATATTCGATGCTTTGAAAAGCCCCCGCTCAGCGGGGGCTTTTTTTATTGGGTTGACACCCAACTGGGGCGTCTATAGAATCACGCCTCCTTTTAACGGGCGTAGTGCGCCCGGTGGGAATAGCAGCCTGGAGTCTGAAATCCAATGCAAAATCAGCAAATCCGTATCAGGTTGAAGGCTTTTGACCATCGCCTGATCGACCAATCCACCCAGGAAATCGTGGAAACCGCGAAACGTACTGGTGCTCAAGTGCGTGGTCCAATTCCACTGCCTACCCGTAAAGAGCGGTTCACCGTTCTGGTCTCCCCGCACGTCAACAAAGACGCGCGTGACCAGTACGAGATCCGTACTCATAAGCGCGTACTGGACATCGTCCAGCCAACGGATAAAACCGTTGATGCACTTATGAAGCTTGATCTTGCGGCAGGTGTGGAAGTGCAGATCAGCCTCGGCTAAGACTCGGGTCTTAGTCGTGTAACGCTCTGAAATGGGCGGCCATAGCGGGTGAAAGCCCCGTACACTCATGAGGTTTACAACATGACTATTGGTGTAGTCGGTCGTAAATGCGGTATGACCCGTATTTTCACCGAAGAAGGTGTCTCCATTCCGGTCACGGTCATTGAGATCGAGCCGAATCGCGTCACCCAGTTCAAAACTGAAGAAACCGATGGCTATCGTGCAGTGCAAGTCACTGTAGGTGAGCGTCGTGCTTCGCGCGTGACTGCTGCTCAAGCAGGTCACTTCGCTAAAGCGAACGTTGCCGCTGGTCGCGGTGTCTGGGAATTCCGCCTTGAAGAAGGCGAGTACCAGGCTGGCGACTTGATCAATGCTGAACTCTTCGCTGCAGGCCAACTGGTAGATGTTACCGGTCAGTCCAAAGGTAAAGGCTTTGCCGGTACCATCAAGCGTTGGAATTTCCGCGGTCAAGATAACACCCACGGTAACTCCGTTTCCCACCGCGTCCCGGGCTCTATCGGCCAGTGCCAGACTCCTGGTCGTGTATTCAAGGGCAAAAAAATGTCCGGTCATATGGGCGCCGAGCGCGTGACCGTTCAGTCCCTCGAAGTAGTGCGCGTCGACGCTGAACGCAATCTGTTGCTGGTCAAGGGTGCCGTTCCTGGCGCTACTGGCGGCGATCTGGTTGTGCGTCCGGCTGCCAAGGCTCGCGGTTAAGGGGAAGCTGACATGCAACTAAATGTAAATGACGCTCAAGCGATCGAAGTTTCCGAACTGACTTTCGGCGGCGAATTCAACGAGACGCTGGTTCACCAAGCAGTCGTGGCCTACATGGCTGGCGGCCGTCAGGGTACCAAGCAGCAGAAAACCCGTTCCGACGTTGCTGGTGGCGGTAAGCGCCCATGGCGTCAGAAAGGTACTGGCCGTGCTCGTGCCGGTACTATCCGTAGCCCAATCTGGCGTGGCGGCGGTACCACTTTCGCAGCTCGTCCTCAGGATCACTCGCAGAAGCTCAACAAGAAGATGTACCGCGCAGCACTGCGCTCCATCCTCGCTGAGCTGGTGCGTACCGACCGTCTGGTCGTGGTTCAGGACTTCGCTGTTGAAGCACCGAAAACCAAAGACCTGCTGAACAAGCTGAACGGTATGGGTCTGACCGACGTACTGATCGTTTCTGAGGCTGTTGATCAGAATCTGTACCTGGCTGCTCGCAACCTGCCGCACGTCGATGTACGTGACGTACAAGGTTCCGATCCGGTCAGTCTGATCGCATACGACAAAGTGTTGATCACTGTGTCGGCCGTGAAGAAATTCGAGGAGCTGCTGGGATGAACCAGGAACGCGTATTTAAAGTTCTACTTGGCCCGCACGTTTCCGAGAAGGCCACGGTTCTGGCTGAGAAGAAAGGCCAGTTCGTATTCAAGGTTGCTACTGATGCAACCAAGCTGGAAATCAAGAAGGCTGTCGAAGGTCTGTTCGGTGTCAAGGTCGAGAACGTCACTACCGTGAACGTTCTGGGTAAGACCAAGCGCACCGCTCGTGGTCTGGGCAAGCGCAATGACTGGAAGAAGGCGATCGTATCCCTTCAGCCAGGCCAAGATCTCGATTTCAGCAGCAGTGCTGAGTAAGGAAGGGGTGCATCATGGCAATCGTTAAATGCAAACCGACTTCCCCTGGCCGCCGTTTCGTGGTCAAGGTGGTCAACCAGGAGCTGCATAAAGGCGCTCCTCACGCACCGCTGCTCGAGAAGAAATCGAAGACTGGTGGTCGTAACAACAATGGCCGCATCACTACTCGTCACGTAGGTGGTGGTCATAAGCAGCATTACCGTATGGTCGACTTCCGTCGCAACGACAAGGACGGCATCGCCGCAACTGTCGAGCGTATTGAATACGATCCAAACCGTACTGCTCACATCGCACTGCTGTGCTATGCAGACGGCGAGCGCCGCTACATCATCGCCCCTAAAGGCGTGAGTGCTGGCGACCAGCTGATCGCAGGTGCTCTGGCTCCAATCAAGCCAGGCAACTCCCTGCAGCTGCGTAACATCCCAGTGGGTAGCACCATTCACGGCATCGAACTGAAGCCGGGCAAAGGTGCACAAATCGCTCGTTCCGCTGGTGCTTCGGCTCAGCTGATCGCTCGCGAAGGTGTCTACGTGACCCTGCGTCTGCGCTCTGGTGAAATGCGTAAAGTCCTGGCTGAATGCCGTGCGACCCTGGGTGAAGTCTCGAACTCCGAGCACAGCCTGCGTTCGCTGGGTAAAGCTGGTGCTAAACGCTGGCGTGGCGTTCGCCCAACCGTTCGTGGTGTTGCCATGAACCCGGTTGACCACCCGCACGGTGGTGGTGAAGGTCGTACCTCCGGTGGTCGTCATCCGGTATCGCCATGGGGCTTCCCGACTAAGGGTGCTAAGACTCGTGGTAATAAGCGTACCGACAATATGATCGTCCGTCGTCGCAAGTAAATAGAGGGATACGACAGTGCCACGTTCTCTGAAAAAAGGTCCTTTTATTGATCTTCACCTACTGAAGAAGATCGAAGTGGCGGCGGAAAAGAACGATCGCAAACCAGTTAAAACCTGGTCGCGCCGTTCCATGATCCTGCCACAAATGGTCGGTTTGACCATCGCGGTACACAACGGTCGCCAACACGTCCCAGTTCTCGTGAACGAAGACATGGTCGGCCATAAACTGGGCGAGTTCGCCGGTACCCGCACCTACCGCGGGCACGTGGCTGACAAGAAAGCCAAGCGTTAAGGGGTAAGGAAATGGAAGTAGCCGCTAAGTTGTCGGGCGCTCGCATCTCCGCCCAGAAAGCCCGCTTGGTCGCCGACCAGATCCGCGGGAAGAAGGTGGGCGAAGCGCTCAACCTGTTGGCCTTCAGCAGCAAGAAAGCCGCTGAAATCATGAAGAAAGTCCTCGAGTCGGCCGTAGCCAACGCCGAGCATAACGAAGGCGCAGACGTTGATGACCTGAAGGTCTCCACCGTTTTCGTCAACGAAGGGCGTTCGCTGAAGCGTATCATGCCGCGTGCCAAAGGCCGCGCTGATCGCATCGTCAAGCGGTCTTGCCATATCACTGTCAAGGTTGCGGACAAGTAACGGAGTCGATCAGATGGGTCAGAAAGTACATCCCACTGGCATTCGCCTGGGAATCGTCAAGGAGCACACCTCCGTCTGGTATGCAGACGGTCGGACTTATGCGGACTATTTGCTCGCAGATCTGAACGTGCGTGAGTATCTCCAAGACAAACTAAAAAGCGCGTCCGTTAGCCGTATCGATATCCATCGTCCGGCCCAAACTGCACGCATCACCATCCACACCGCTCGTCCAGGTATCGTTATCGGGAAGAAAGGTGAGGATGTTGAAAAACTGCGTCAGGACCTGACCAAGCAAATGGGTGTGCCTGTGCACATCAATATCGAAGAGATCCGCAAGCCGGAACTCGACGGTATGCTGGTTGCTCAGAGCGTAGCTCAGCAGCTGGAGCGTCGTGTGATGTTCCGTCGCGCCATGAAGCGCGCTGTACAGAACGCCATGCGTATTGGTGCCAAAGGCATCAAAATCCAAGTGAGCGGTCGTCTCGGCGGTGCTGAAATCGCACGTACTGAATGGTATCGCGAAGGTCGTGTGCCACTGCACACCCTGCGTGCCGATATCGACTATGCCACCTACGAAGCTCACACCACTTATGGTGTGATCGGTGTCAAGGTTTGGATCTTCAAAGGCGAAGTTATCGGTGGTCGCCAAGAAGAACTGAAACCACAAGCACCAGCGCCTCGTAAAAAAGCTGCTAAGTAAGGGGTACGCCAAATGTTGCAACCAAAGCGTACAAAATTCCGCAAGCAGATGACCGGCCACAACCGTGGTCTGGCACTGCGCGGTAGCAAAGTCAGCTTCGGCGAATTTGCTCTGAAAGCTGTTGCTCGCGGTCGTCTCACCGCTCGCCAGATCGAGTCGGCACGTCGTGCTCTGACTCGTCACGTAAAACGTGGCGGCAAGATCTGGATCCGTGTATTCCCGGACAAGCCGATCTCCAAGAAGCCTCTCGAAGTGCGGATGGGTAAAGGTAAGGGTTCCGTGGAGTACTGGGTTGCCCAGATCCAGCCAGGCAAAGTCCTGTACGAGATCGAGGGTGTTTCTGAAGAGCTGGCGCGTGAGGCATTCGCCTTGGCGGCTGCAAAGCTGCCTCTCGCCACCTCCTTTGTTAAGCGGACGGTGATGTGATGAAAGCGAATGAACTTCGTGACAAATCAGCACAGCAACTGAACGAGCAACTGCTCGGCTTGCTGCGCGACCAGTTCAATCTGCGCATGCAGAAAGCAACTGGCCAGTTGGGGCAGTCGCACCTGCTCTCGCAAGTTAAGCGTGACATCGCTCGCGTGAAAACTGTGCTCAACCAGCAGGCAGGTAAGTGATCATGGCTGAAGCTGAAAAAACCGTCCGTACGCTGACTGGCCGTGTCGTCAGCGACAAAATGGACAAGACCATCACCGTACTGATCGAGCGTCGCGTTAAGCACCCGATCTACGGTAAATACGTTAAGCGTTCGACTAAGCTGCACGCGCACGACGAAACCAATCAGTGCCACATCGGCGACAAGGTCTCCATTCGCGAGACCCGTCCGCTGGCCAAGACCAAGTCCTGGGCACTGGTTGAAGTTCTCGAACGCGCTGTTGAAGTCTAAGGGCTAAGGGTCGGAGAAATTTTATGATTCAGACTCAATCCATGCTCGATGTGGCCGATAACAGCGGCGCTCGTCGCGTCATGTGCATCAAGGTGCTCGGCGGTTCCCACCGTCGTTACGCCGGTATCGGTGACATCATCAAAGTAACCGTCAAGGAAGCAATTCCTCGCGGTAAAGTGAAAAAGGGCCAGGTGATGACTGCTGTTGTAGTCCGCACCCGTCACGGCGTTCGCCGTGCCGATGGTTCGATTATCCGCTTTGATGGCAACGCTGCTGTTCTGTTGAACAACAAGCAAGAGCCAATCGGCACCCGTATCTTTGGGCCAGTGACCCGTGAACTTCGTACTGAGAAGTTCATGAAGATCGTCTCGCTCGCCCCAGAAGTGCTGTAAGGAGATCCGACATGCAAAAGATTCGTCGTGACGACGAGATCATCGTGATCGCCGGCAAAGACAAAGGTAAGCGCGGTAAGGTGCTGAAGGTGCTCGCTGATGACCGTCTGGTCGTTGGTGGGATCAACCTGGTGAAGCGTCATACCAAGCCTAACCCTATGTCGGGCGTACAAGGCGGTATCGTCGAGAAAGAAGCGCCACTGCACGCTTCCAACGTCGCCATTTTCAACGGCGAAACCAACAAGGCTGACCGCGTTGGTTTCAAAGTAGAAGAAGGCAAAAAAATTCGTGTCTTCAAGTCGACCCAAAAAGCGGTTGATGCTTGAACACTGCTAGGTAGAAGACCATGGCACGACTGAAAGAGATTTATCGGAAGGAAATCGCTCCCAAGCTTAAGGAAGAACTTAAGCTGGCGAACGTGATGGAAGTTCCGCGCGTTACCAAAATCACCCTGAACATGGGTCTGGGCGAAGCGATCGGCGACAAAAAAGTCATCGAGCACGCTGTTGCTGACCTGGAAAAGATCACCGGTCAAAAAGCCGTTGTGACTTTCGCACGGAAATCCATCGCGGGCTTCAAAGTCCGTGAGGGCTGGCCGATTGGCGTTAAAGTTACTCTGCGCCGCGATCGTATGTACGAATTCCTGGACCGCCTGCTGGCGATCTCCCTGCCTCGGGTTCGCGACTTCCGCGGCCTGAATGCCAAGTCCTTCGATGGTCGTGGCAACTACAGCATGGGCGTGAAAGAGCAGATCATCTTCCCGGAAATCGATTACGACAAGATCGATGCTCTCCGCGGTCTGGACATTACCCTGACCACTACTGCTCGTACGGATGACGAAGGTCGCGCCCTGCTGCGTGCTTTCAAATTCCCGTTCCGCAACTGATTGGAGTAGGAAAATGGCCAAGAAGAGCATGAAAAACCGCGAGCTGAAGCGTCAGCTCACGGTTGCTAAATACGCCAAGAAGCGTGCTGAGCTCAAAGCTACCATCGTTAATCTGAATGCAACTCCAGAAGAGCGTTGGGCAGCTGCTGTAGCTCTGCAGAAGCAGCCACGTGACGCAAGCGCCTCTCGCATGCGTAACCGCTGCCGCATCACCGGCCGTCCACACGGCGTTTACCGCAAGTTCGGCCTGGGCCGTAACAAGCTGCGTGAAGCAGCAATGCGCGGTGACGTTCCAGGTCTGGTTAAAGCCAGCTGGTAAGACGTGCCGACAGTGTCCTGGCGGAGGAGGAGCAATCTTCCGACCGCCGGTGACCTGGCAACGAAACAAGCCCCTTATGGGGCTTGTTTCGTTTCTGGGATGTGTCTAGAATGACCGGCTCACCTGAGCCCGGGTTTTTCCTGGGTCGTTCGGGTGTCTGTAGTAGCCGAAAGGCTAATTATTCTTGTATCAGGAGCGTCTAGCCCATGAGTATGCAGGACCCGTTAGCGGACATGCTAACTCGAATCCGTAATGCCCAGATGGCTGAAAAGTCCGTCGTAAGCATGCCTTCTTCTACCCTGAAGGTGGCTGTAGCCAAAGTTCTGAAAGACGAAGGTTACATCGCGGGTTACCAGGTCAGCAGCGAAGTTAAACCGTCGCTGTCCATCGAGCTGAAATACTTCGAAGGCCGTCCAGTCATCGAAGAAGTCAAGCGCGTAAGTCGTCCAGGCCTGCGTCAGTACAAGTCCGTCGAAGAACTGCCGAAAGTACGTGGCGGTCTGGGCGTGTCTATCGTCTCCACCAACAAAGGTGTGATGACTGATCGTGCTGCGCGCGCTGCCGGTGTCGGCGGCGAAGTTCTCTGCACTGTGTTCTAAGGGGGGATAAGCATGTCTCGCGTCGCTAAGAACCCCGTAAAGCTGCCAGCAGGCGTCGAAGTTAAGTTCGCCGGCCAACAGCTTTCGGTGAAGGGTGCCAAGGGCACTCTCGAACTGAATGTTCACTCGTCCGTAGAAGTCGTCGAAGAAGCCGGTGAGCTGCGTTTCGCTGCTCGCAATGGCGATCAACAGACTCGCGCCATGGCCGGTACTACCCGTGCTCTGGTTAACAACATGGTCCAGGGCGTAAGCCAAGGCTTCGAGCGTAAGCTCCAGCTGGTCGGTGTTGGTTACAAGGCTCAGGCCAAAGGCGAAGTGCTGTCCCTGGCTCTCGGTTTCTCCCACCCGGTTGATTATCAGCTGCCGCAAGGCGTCACTGCTGAGACCCCAAGCCAGACCGATATCCTGATCAAGGGCATCGATAAGCAACTGGTTGGTCAAGTGGCCGCTGAAATTCGCGATTTCCGTCCGCCAGAGCCTTACAAAGGTAAGGGTGTGCGTTACGCGGATGAAGTCGTCCGTCGTAAAGAAGCCAAGAAGAAGTAGGGCCTAGCAAATGACCGACAAAAAAGTTACTCGACTGCGTCGCGCTCGCAAAGCACGTCTGAAAATGCACGAGCTCGAAGCCGTGCGTCTCTGCGTGTTCCGCTCTTCGCAGCACATCTACGCCCAGGTCATTTCGGCCGACGGCAGCAAAGTCCTGGCCAGCGCCTCGACTTTGGACAAAGAACTGCGTGATGGCGCCACTGGCAACATCGACGCGGCCACTAAGGTTGGCAAGCTGGTTGCCGAGCGTGCGAAAGCCGCTGGCGTTTCTCAAGTTGCTTTCGACCGTTCTGGCTTCAAGTACCACGGCCGTGTCAAGGCACTGGCTGATGCTGCTCGTGAAGGCGGGCTGGAGTTCTAAGTTATGTCAAATAACGACCAAAAGCGCGACGAAGGCTACATCGAGAAGCTGGTTCAAGTTAACCGCGTAGCTAAAACCGTAAAAGGCGGCCGTATCTTCACTTTCACCGCGTTGACCGTGGTTGGTGATGGTAAAGGTCGTGTTGGCTTCGGCCGTGGCAAGTCGCGTGAAGTGCCTGCTGCGATCCAGAAGGCAATGGAAGCTGCTCGTCGCAACATGATTCAAGTGGACCTGAACGGCACCACTCTGCAGTACGCTACCAAGGCCGCCCACGGCGCCTCGAAGGTTTACATGCAGCCTGCCTCTAACGGTACCGGTATCATCGCTGGCGGCGCAATGCGTGCTGTCCTGGAAGTTGCTGGTGTTCAGAACGTTCTGGCCAAGTGCTACGGTTCGACCAACCCAGTGAACGTGGTTCATGCCACTTTCAAGGGTCTGAAAGCCATGCAATCTCCTGAGTCCATTGCCGCCAAGCGTGGCAAGAGTGTTGAGGAGATCATCTGATCATGGCTACCGTTAAAGTAACGTTGATCAAAAGTACCGCTGGCCGTCTGCCTAACCACAAACTGTGTGTTAAAGGCCTTGGTCTGCGTCGCATCGGTCACACTGTAGAAGTCCTGGATACTCCCGAGAACCGCGGGATGATCAACAAGGCTTACTACATGCTGCGCGTCGAGGGTTAATCGATGAAACTCAATGATCTGAGTCCAGCGCCGGGTTCCCGTCGCGAGAAGCATCGTCCGGGTCGTGGTATCGGTAGCGGTTTGGGTAAGACTGGTGGCCGTGGCCACAAAGGTCAGACCTCCCGTTCCGGTGGCACCATCGCTCCAGGCTTTGAAGGCGGTCAACAGCCGCTGCATCGTCGTCTGCCGAAGTTCGGCTTCGTTTCGCTGAAAGCCATGGACCGCGCAGAAGTGCGTCTGTCCGAGCTGGCTAAAGTGGAAGGCGACGTCGTCACCGTGCAATCCCTGAAGGATGCCAACGTGATTAACCAAAACGTACAGCGCGTGAAAATCATGCTGTCCGGTGAAGTTACTCGCGCAGTCACCATCAAGGGCGTCGCTGCCACCAAAGGTGCGCGTGCGGCTATCGAAGCAGCTGGCGGCAAGTTCGAGGAATAAATGGCTAAGCAAGGTGCTCTCTCTTCGCTCGGCAAGGGCGGGATGTCTGAACTCTGGGCTCGTCTGCGTTTTCTGTTCCTGGCGATTATCGTCTATCGGATCGGCGCACACATCCCTGTTCCAGGTATCAATCCGGACCGGCTGGCGGAACTGTTTCGACAGAATGAGGGGACCATTCTTAGCTTGTTCAACATGTTTTCCGGCGGCGCGCTGGAGCGGATGAGCATCTTTGCATTGGGGATCATGCCGTACATTTCGGCATCGATCATCATGCAGCTGATGACCACCGTCAGCCCGCAGCTGGAGCAGTTGAAGAAGGAAGGTGAATCTGGCCGTCGCAAGATTAGCCAGTACACCCGCTACGGCACCGTCGTTCTGGCGCTGGTTCAAGCTATTGGCATGTCCATTGGCTTGGCCGGTCAGGGCGTAGCGTTTTCTGCTGATTTTGGCTTCCATTTCGTTGCGGTCTCCACTTTTGTGGCGGGCGCGATGTTCATGATGTGGCTGGGTGAGCAGATCACGGAGCGCGGTGTCGGCAACGGTATCTCGATGTTGATCTTCGCGGGTATCGTTGCCGGTCTTCCGAGAGCAATCGGGCAGTCTTTCGAGTCTGCGCGTACGGGTGATATCAACATTATCGCCCTGATCGTTATCGGTCTTCTGGCAGTAGCGATCATCGGTTTTGTGGTGTTCATTGAGCGTGGTCAGCGTCGTATCGCCGTTCATTACGCCAAGCGTCAGCAGGGCCGTAAGGTCTTTGCTGCGCAGACCAGCCACCTGCCGTTGAAGGTGAACATGGCCGGGGTTATCCCAGCCATTTTCGCGAGCAGCATCTTGCTGTTCCCGGCTTCGCTGGGTGCCTGGTTCGGTCAGTCCGAAGGTATGGGCTGGCTGCAGGACATCTCGGAGTCGATCGCTCCTGGTCATCCATTGAATATTCTGCTGTTTAGTGCAGGGATCATTTTCTTCTGCTTCTTCTATACGGCGTTGATGTTCAATCCGAAAGACGTAGCGGAAAACCTGAAGAAGTCCGGTGCCTTTATTCCGGGCATCCGTCCAGGCGAGCAGTCGGCGCGCTACATTGATGGCGTTCTGACCCGTTTGACCATGTTCGGTGCTCTTTATATGACGGCCGTCTGCCTTCTGCCCCAGTTCCTGGTGGTGGCTGCAAACGTTCCGTTCTACCTTGGCGGGACCTCGTTGCTGATTGTGGTAGTGGTTGTGATGGACTTCATGTCCCAAGTACAATCGCACCTCGTTTCGCACCAGTACGAATCCCTGATGAAGAAAGCCAACCTGAAAGGCTACGGTGGCAGCGGTCTGCTGCGTTGATAGTCCCTTAAGGTTCGAGGAGTTGGTGATGAAAGTTCGTGCATCGGTGAAAAAGCTGTGCCGTAACTGCAAAATTATTCGCCGCGAAGGTGTCGTTCGAGTAATTTGCAGCGCGGAACCACGTCACAAACAGCGCCAAGGCTGAGTGTGATCTGTGCTTCAAGCCCAGCAGCTAGTGCGCTGCTGGGTTGATTATTTGTTTCTACAGCGATATTATCTCGCGCCCTATTTCTTGGCTTCCGGGGCGTAGGTAGCTGTCAATTGGAGTCCCACTGAATGGCCCGTATTGCAGGCGTCAACATTCCAGATAACAAGCACACTGTTATCTCGCTGACCTACATCTATGGTGTTGGTCGCACTACTGCACAGAAAATCTGTGCAGACACTGGGGTCAACCCAGCCGCAAAGATCAAAGATCTGAGCGACGAGCAGATTGAACAGCTGCGTAGCGAAGTTGCGAAGTTCACCACCGAAGGTGATCTGCGTCGCGACATCAACATGAAAATCAAGCGGTTGATGGACCTGGGCTGCTACCGCGGTCTGCGTCATCGTCGGGGTCTGCCAGTACGCGGTCAGCGTACCAAGACCAACGCGCGTACCCGTAAAGGTCCGCGTAAGCCGATCCGCAAGTAATCGCACCAGCGAATCGACAGGAAAATAGACATGGCAAAACCTGCTGCTCGTCCTCGTAAAAAAGTCAAAAAGACAGTGGTTGATGGGATCGCCCACATCCACGCGTCTTTCAACAACACCATCGTGACCATCACCGATCGTCAAGGTAACGCACTGTCGTGGGCTACCTCCGGCGGTTCGGGTTTCCGTGGTTCGCGCAAATCCACCCCGTTCGCGGCCCAAGTTGCTGCAGAGCGTGCTGGTCAAGCTGCGCTGGAGTACGGTCTGAAAAACCTCGACGTTAACGTCAAGGGTCCAGGTCCAGGTCGTGAGTCCGCTGTTCGTGCTTTGAACAGCTGTGGCTATAAGATCGCCAGCATCACCGACGTGACGCCAATCCCGCACAACGGGTGCCGTCCGCCGAAGAAGCGCCGCGTGTAATCAGGAGACAGATAAATGGCACGTTACATTGGTCCAAAATGCAAACTGTCTCGTCGTGAAGGCACTGATCTGTTCCTGAAGAGCGGCGTTCGCGCTCTGGAATCGAAGTGCAACATCGAAGCAGCCCCAGGTATTCACGGTCAGCGTCGTGGTCGTCAGTCCGACTACGGCACCCAGCTGCGTGAGAAGCAAAAAGTCCGTCGTATCTACGGCGTTCTCGAGCGTCAGTTCAGCGGTTACTACAAGGAAGCAGCCTCCAAGAAGGGTGCTACCGGCGAGAACCTGCTGCAACTGCTCGAGTGCCGTCTGGACAACGTCGTTTATCGTATGGGCTTTGGCGCTACTCGTGCCGAATCCCGTCAGCTGGTTTCGCATAAAGCGATCAGCATCAACGGCAAGACTGTAAACGTTCCGTCCTACCAAGTTCGTCCGGGTGACGTGGTCGCAGTTCGCGAGAAATCGTTGAACCAGCTGCGCATTGTTCAAGCCCTTGAACTGTGCGCCCAGCGTGGCCGCGTTGAGTGGGTAGAAGTAGATGCTGCTAAAAAATCCGGTGTTTTCAAGAACGTCCCGGCTCGCAGCGACCTGTCTGCCGACATCAACGAAAACCTGATTGTCGAGCTCTACTCCAAGTAAGGGCTAGAAAATAGGTGCATCCATGCAGATTTCGGTAAATGAGTTTCTGACGCCCCGCCACATTGATGTGCAGGTCGTCAGTCCAACCCGCGCCAAGATCACGCTCGAGCCTCTCGAGCGTGGCTTCGGCCATACCCTGGGCAACGCGCTGCGTCGCATCCTGTTGTCCTCTATGCCTGGCTGTGCAGTAGTCGAGGCCGAAATTGACGGCGTACTCCATGAGTACTCGGCAATTGAAGGTGTACAGGAAGATGTTATTGAGATCCTGTTGAACCTGAAAGGCCTGGCTATCAAACTGCATGGTCGTGACGAAGTTACGCTGACCTTGTCGAAAAAGGGTTCGGGGGTGGTTACCGCTGCCGATATTCAGCTGGATCATGATGTCGAGATCGTTAACCCCGATCACGTAATCGCTAACCTGGCGTCTAACGGCGCTTTGAACATGAAGCTCACCGTAGCTCGTGGTCGTGGTTATGAGCCGGCCGATTCGCGTCAGAGCGATGAAGACGAGAGCCGCAGCATTGGTCGCTTGCAGCTTGACGCTTCGTTCAGCCCGGTTCGCCGTATCGCCTACGTGGTGGAAAACGCCCGTGTCGAGCAGCGTACCAACCTGGATAAGCTGGTTATCGATCTGGAAACCAACGGTACTCTGGATCCTGAAGAGGCAATCCGTCGTGCAGCAACCATTCTGCAACAGCAGTTGGCTGCGTTCGTCGACCTCAAAGGTGACAGTGAGCCTGTGGTAGTGGAGCAGGAAGACGAGATCGATCCGATCCTGCTTCGCCCGGTTGACGATCTGGAATTGACCGTACGTTCGGCCAACTGCCTGAAGGCGGAGAACATCTACTACATCGGCGATCTGATTCAGCGCACCGAAGTAGAGCTGTTGAAAACTCCGAACCTGGGTAAGAAGTCCCTGACTGAAATCAAGGACGTTCTGGCTTCCCGTGGTCTGTCCCTCGGCATGCGCCTCGACAACTGGCCGCCTGCAAGTCTTAAGAAAGACGACAAGGCGACTGCCTGATCGTCGTAATCACCGAACGTAAGTTTGGTAAGGAATGAACCATGCGTCATCGTAAAAGTGGTCGTCACCTGAGCCGCACCAGCGCGCACCGCAAAGCCATGTTCCAAAACATGGCGGTGTCGCTGTTCGAGCACGAGCTGATCAAAACTACCCTGCCTAAAGCCAAGGAACTGCGCCGCGTTGCCGAGCCGCTGATCACCCTGGCCAAGGAAGACAGCGTAGCTAACCGTCGTCTGGCCTTCGACCGTACTCGTTCGAAAGCCATCGTTGGTAAGCTGTTCAACGATCTGGGCAAGCGCTATGCCACCCGTCAGGGCGGCTACCTGCGTATCCTCAAGTGCGGTTTCCGCGCTGGCGATAACGCACCTATGGCGTACGTCGAGCTGGTTGATCGTCCTGTCGGTGGCGTAGTAGAAGCTGCTGAGTAAGACGAACAGTCTGAAACAAGGAACCGGGCCTAGTGCCCGGTTTTTTGTTTTCATGCTGATTGAAATAAACTATTAATCTTGATTAATTAATGAATTTGATCGTGTCGTCTTCATGCTCAATACTCCCTCTCAGCCGACTAGCCGGCAGCATTATTCTGAAAAGGGAGAGAGCATGAGCCAGAACAAGACACTGACCACCGCCAGCGGTGCTCCGGTTGCCGATAACCAGAACTCGCGTTCTGCCGGCCCACGTGGTCCGCTGCTGCTGGAAGATTTTCACCTGATTGAAAAGCTCGCGCACTTCAACCGTGAGAACATTCCGGAGCGTCGTGTACATGCTAAAGGCTCGGGCGCTTATGGCACCTTCACCGTCATCCGGGATATCAGCCAATACACCAGTGCCAAACTGTTCGAGGCAGTAGGCAAGCAGACGCCAACGTTCTTGCGATTCTCTACGGTGGGCGGCGAGCGGGGCTCTGCCGATACCGAGCGCGATCCTCGTGGGTTTGCCGTGAAGTTCTACACCGAGGAAGGTAACTGGGACATTGTGGGCAACAACACGCCGGTTTTCTTCATTCGGGACCCGCTGAAGTTCCCCGACTTCATCCATACCCAGAAGCGCTTGCCACAAAGTAACCTGAAGAGCCCGCAGGCGATGTGGGACTTCTGGTCGCATTCGCCAGAGGCATTGCACCAGGTCACCATCCTGTTCTCTGATCGGGGCATTCCGGATGGCTACCGTCATATGCACGGCTTTGGTAGCCATACCTTCAGCCTGATCAACGCGGCTGGTGTGCGTCATTGGGTCAAGTGGCACTTCAAGACCAAGCAAGGTATCAAGAACCTGGCGCCGGCCGAGGCGACTCGCCTTGCTGGCACCGATCCGGACTACGCCCAGCGGGATCTGTTCGAGGCCATTGAGCGAGGCGACTTCCCTAAATGGAGTGTCTGTATCCAGGTCATGACCGAGGATCAGGCCGCTGCGCACAGCGATAACCCATTCGATGTCACCAAGACCTGGTCGCAGAAGGCGTTCCCGCTGATTGAAGTGGGTGAGCTTGAGCTCAATCGTAACCCGCTGAACTACTTTGCCGAGGTTGAGCAGGCGGCTTTCGCGCCGAGCAATCAGGTGCCGGGTGTTGGCCTATCGCCAGACCGTATGCTGCAGGGGCGTGTGTTCGCTTATGCCGATGCTCACCGCTACCGTGTAGGGACCAACCATCAGCAGTTGCCTGTTAACGCTCCGAAGAGCCCTGTGAACAGTTACCAGCGTGATGGTGCGATGGCCCTGGGCAGTAATGGCGGAGCAGCGCCGAACTATGAGCCAAACAGCTACAGCAACGCCCCCAAGCAGGCGCCTCAGTACGCCGAACCAGCGCTTGCACTCAATGGCGCTGCGGACCGTTACGATCATCGTGAGGATGGTGACTACTACAGCTATGCCGGTGCCCTGTTCCGTTTGATGAACAGTGAACAGAAAGCGCTGCTGATCAGTAATATCGCGGGCGCGATGAAGGGTGTGTCGCAGGATGTTGTTCAACGTCAGTTGCAGCACTTCCTCAAGGCTGATGCGGCCTACGGTGAAGGTGTCGCCAAGGCGTTGGGGGTCAAACTGGCATAAGTCGAAGTGATAAGCAGAACCGCCCGCATTAGGGCGGTTTTTCAATGCAATTGACTACTGTTTGCGCCCCTTTTTACCTGATTTTACGTTAATCGCAGTGACCTCTCCGTCATCCTGGTTCACACTGTCACTTTCACTTAGGGAGAAGCAGGGCGATGCAAGGTCACCCGGACGTAATCGACTACCTCAACACGTTGCTGACGGGAGAACTGGCGGCACGTGATCAGTATTTCATCCACTCACGCATGTATGAAGACTGGGGCTTGAGCAAGCTCTACGAGCGTATCAACCATGAGATGGAAGAAGAGGCACAACACGCTGACGCCCTGATTCGCCGTATTCTCATGCTTGAAGGCACACCGCGTATGCGTCCTGACGATCTGGACATCGGTGCTACCGTGCCGGATATGTTCGCAGCCGATTTGCGCCTCGAGTACAAAGTCCGTGCAGCACTGTGCAAAGGCATCGAGTTGTGCGAGCTGCACAAGGACTACATCAGCCGCGATATCTTGCGTGCGCAACTGGCTGACACCGAGGAAGATCACACCTACTGGCTGGAGAAGCAGTTGGGCCTGATCAAGTCCATCGGCCTGGAAAACTACCTGCAATCGCAGATGTAGTTCGCGATGCTGCAAAAAAGCCCCTGCCGTTTGCGCGGCAGGGGCTTTTTCATGGGCGTCAGGCCCTGTCGCGCAGTAACAACGGTTTTAGGTAATGACCTGTGTGCGACTGCTCCATCTCCGAGACCTCTTCAGGCGTCCCGCAGGCGATGATCTGGCCTCCTCGGGAGCCACCCTCCGGGCCGAGATCGACCAGCCAGTCGGCCGTCTTGATCACATCCAGGTTGTGTTCGATCACTACCACGGTGTTGCCGTGGTCACGAAGCCTGTGCAGCACATCGAGCAACTGCTGAATATCAGCGAAGTGCAGACCGGTGGTCGGCTCATCGAGGATGTACAGCGTCTTGCCAGTATCGCGCTTGGATAGTTCGCGTGACAGCTTCACCCGCTGAGCCTCACCACCGGACAAGGTGGTCGCAGATTGCCCCAGCTTGATGTAGGAGAGCCCCACGTCCATCAGCGTTTGCAGCTTGCGCGCCAGCGCCGGTACTGCATCGAAGAACTCCCGCGCTTCCTCAATGGTCATCTCAAGAACTTCGTGGATGTTCTTGCCCTTGTATTTGATCTCCAGGGTTTCGCGGTTGTAGCGTTTGCTCTTGCAGACATCGCACGGCACATAGATGTCAGGTAGAAAGTGCATCTCGACTTTGATCAGGCCATCGCCCTGGCACGCTTCACAGCGTCCGCCCTTGACGTTGAAGGAGAAGCGTCCCGGGCCATAGCCGCGTGAGCGCGACTCCGGCACGCCGGAGAACAGTTCACGAATCGGTGTGAACAGGCCGGTATACGTGGCCGGGTTGGAGCGCGGCGTGCGACCGATCGGGCTTTGGTCGATGTCCACGACCTTGTCCAGGTGTTGCAGGCCATCACAACTGCTATGCGGTGCCGCTTCAAGGCTGGTCGCACCATTAAGGGCTGTCGCGGCCAGGGGGAACAGCGTGTTGTTGATCAGGGTTGACTTGCCTGAGCCGGAAACGCCGGTCACGCAGGTCAGCAGGCCAATCGGAATCTCCAGGTCAACGTTCTGCAGGTTGTTGCCGCGCGCGCCCTTGAGCTTCAATGAGCGCTTCTTGTCACGCGGAGTGCGGGTGGCCGGTACGGCAATTTTCACCCGCCCCGAGAGGTATTTACCGGTCAGCGAATCAGGGTGTGCCATTACCTCGGCAGGCGTGCCTTCGGCGACGATTTGTCCACCGTGTACGCCTGCGCCAGGACCAATATCCACTACATAGTCAGCCAGACGAATGGCGTCCTCGTCATGCTCCACCACGATCACGGTGTTGCCGATATCGCGCAGGTGGTTGAGGGTCGCCAGGAGGCGGTCGTTGTCCCGCTGATGCAGGCCGATGGACGGCTCATCGAGGATATACATCACCCCGACCAACCCGGCACCGATCTGGCTGGCTAGCCGAATACGCTGTGCTTCGCCACCTGACAAGGTGTCGGCACTACGGTCTAGCGTCAGGTAATCCAGGCCTACGTTCACCAGGAACTGCAGGCGCTCACAGATTTCCTTGAGGATCTTGTCGGCGATTTCACCGCGTCGCCCGGTCAGTTTCAGGCCGCCGAAGTACTCGCTGGCATCGCCGATTGGCAGGCTGGTAACGGCTGGCAGGGTTTTCTCGCCAACCCATACGTGCCGTGCTTCGCGTCGCAACCGTGTGCCGCGGCAGTCAGGGCAGGGCTGAGTGCTGAGGAACTTGGCCAACTCTTCGCGGACGGTGGCCGATTCGGTTTCCCGGTAGCGGCGCTCCAGGTTCGGCACGATGCCTTCGAAGGGGTGTGACCGCTTGACGATATCGCCGCGGTCGTTGAGGTACTTGAAGTCGACATTCTGGTTGCCGCTGCCGTGCAGAATGACCTTCTGCTGGTCGGCTGGCAGCTCGCCGAAGGGCACCTCGAGACTGAACCCATAGTGCGCGGCCAAGGAGCCAAGCATCTGGAAGTAGTAGACGTTACGTCGGTCCCAGCCGCGTATCGCGCCCTCTGCCAAGGTCAGTTCATTGTTGACCAGGCGTTTGACATCGAAGAACTGTTTCACGCCGAGGCCGTCGCAGGTTGGACATGCGCCGGCGGGGTTGTTGAAGGAAAACAGCTTAGGTTCCAGTTCGCTGATGGCATGGCCGCAGATCGGGCAGGCGAAGCGGGCGGAGAAGATCAGCTCTTCGCCGGGCTCTTCATCCATTGGCGCAACCAGGGCGATGCCATCGGCAAGCTTCAGAGCCGTTTCGAAGGACTCCGCCAGGCGTTGCTGCAGGTCCTCGCGAACCTTGAAGCGATCGACCACCACTTCGATGGTGTGCTTCTTCTGTTTGTCCAGCTTGGGCAGTTCGTCGAGCTCGAACAGCTTGCCGTTGACCCGAGCGCGGACAAAGCCCTGAGCGCGCAACTCCTCGAAGATCGCCAGGTGTTCGCCCTTGCGCTCTCGAATCACCGGTGCCAGCAGCATCAGCTTGCTACCTTCAGGCTGCGCCAACACCAGATCGACCATCTGGCTGACGGTCTGTGCTTCCAGCGGAATATCGTGGTCCGGGCAGCGTGGCGTACCAACACGTGCGTAAAGCAGGCGCAGGTAGTCGTAGATTTCGGTGATGGTACCGACAGTCGAGCGCGGGTTGTGCGAGGTCGACTTCTGCTCGATGGAAATTGCTGGCGACAGGCCTTCAATGGTGTCGACGTCGGGCTTTTCCATCATTGATAGGAACTGTCGGGCATAGGCCGACAGCGATTCGACATAACGGCGCTGGCCTTCGGCATAGAGGGTGTCGAACGCCAACGACGACTTTCCAGAGCCAGACAGGCCGGTGATGACGATCAGCTTGTCCCGGGGCAGGGTCAGGTCGATGTTCTTAAGGTTGTGGGTTCGTGCCCCACGAATCAGGATCTTGTCCACTGCGGCCTCGCTTGGCGGGCATAAACCGGTGAGTATAAGGCTGCATGCCAGCACGCGGCAAAGCGTCACGTATATGCTGACAATCGATCGGGCTGGTAGAATCGCCGCCGGTTCACACGAGGTTTATCCATGCACGATCCCCACAGCGAACGCATGAGTGGTAGCGAAACTCGCGCCGCAAGCGGCCTGGCACTGGTGTTCGCATTCCGTATGCTAGGCATGTTCATGGTGTTGCCGGTTCTGGCGACCTATGGCATGGACCTGGCTGGCGCCACGCCGGCACTGATTGGCCTGGCCATTGGCGCCTATGGCCTGACCCAGGCATTCCTGCAGATCCCGTTCGGGGTCATTTCCGATCGGATTGGTCGGCGTCCGGTTATTTATCTGGGCCTGGTCATCTTTGCCCTGGGGAGTGTGCTGGCAGCCAACGCCGACAGCATTTGGGGCGTGATTGCCGGGCGCGTACTGCAAGGCGCTGGTGCTATTTCGGCGGCAGTCATGGCGCTGCTGTCGGATTTGACCCGTGAGCAACATCGAACCAAGGCCATGGCCATGATTGGCATGAGTATCGGCTTGTCCTTTGCGGTGGCCATGGTGGTAGGGCCCTTGCTGACGCGGGCCTTTGGCTTGTCGGGGTTGTTTCTGGCCACAGCGGCGATGGCGCTTGTCGGCATCGCGCTGATCGCGTTCGTCGTTCCAGCCTCCCACGGCGCCTTGCAGCACCGTGAGTCGGGTGTGGCGAAACAGGCCCTTGGCCCGACCTTGCGGCACCCCGATCTGTTGCGTCTGGATGTCGGTATCTTTGTTCTGCACGCCATCCTGATGGCCAGTTTCGTGGCCTTGCCATTGGCGCTCGTCGAGCGTGGCGGCTTGCCGAAGGAGGAGCACTGGTGGGTGTACCTGACGGCCCTGCTCATTTCATTCTTCGCAATGATTCCGTTCATCATCTACGGCGAAAAAAAGCGCAAGATGAAGCGTGTGTTGCTCGGGGCGGTGAGTGTATTGATGCTCACTGAACTATTCTTCTGGGTATCGGCAGACAACTTGCAAGAACTGGTGATCGGCACCGTGATATTCTTCACCGCCTTCAACCTGTTGGAGGCGTCGTTGCCTTCGCTGGTAAGCAAGGTGTCGCCTGCCGGTGGCAAGGGAACTGCAATGGGGGTTTACTCCACCAGTCAGTTCCTGGGTGCCGCGCTAGGGGGAATTATCGGTGGCTGGTTGTTCCAGCACGGTGGCTTGAGCATGGTCTTCCTCGGATGTGCGTTGCTCTGTGCCCTGTGGTGGGTGGTTGCGGTAGGCATGCGCGAGCCGCCGTACGTGACCAGCCTGCGCATGCCGCTGTCGGCTGAGGCCGTCCGTGAAGCGGGGCTGACCGAGCGGCTTATGGCCGTCCCGGGTGTGACCGACGCAGTGGTGGTGGCAGATGAAGCCGCCATCTATATCAAACTGGATACAAAAATTTTGGATCGTTCGACCCTGGAGCGCCTGGTCAATCCGGCATCCGCGGCGTGCGAAGCCTAGGAGAACGTTATGGCCCGTGGGGTTAACAAAGTCATATTGGTCGGTACTTGCGGCCAGGATCCCGAAGTCCGCTACCTGCCCAACGGTAACGCCGTGACCAACCTGAGCCTGGCGACCAGCGAGCAGTGGACCGACAAGCAAACCGGTCAGAAGGTCGAGCGCACCGAGTGGCACCGCGTATCGATGTTCGGCAAGGTTGCCGAGATCGCTGGCGAATACCTGCGTAAGGGTTCCCAGGTCTACATCGAGGGCAAGCTGCAAACCCGCGAGTGGGAAAAAGACGGCATCAAGCGTTATACCACCGAGATCATCGTCGACATGCAGGGCACCATGCAGCTGCTCGGCGGTCGTCCGCAGAACCAGGACGGTGCTCCGCAGGGTGGTGGTAACAACTACAACCAGGCCCCGCGTCAGCAGGCGCCACGCCCACAGCAGGCACCACAGCGTCCAGCTCCGCAACAGCCAGCACCACAGCCGGCTCCGGACTTCGACAGCTTTGATGATGATATTCCGTTCTAACGGATGAGGTTAAATGTAAAGATTCTATTGGGCGTTACCCGGTGTGGCGTCCTGTAGGGCCAGCATTAAGCTTCAGAATAAAAACCCTGATCGCCATGAGGCGGCCAGGGTTTTTTATTGGTCGGTAGAAATGCCGCTATGTTTTAAGTTTGTCATAGATCTGCTTTTCTTTTTTGTGTGTAGGAGGCTTCTGAGAATTATTATTTAGTAATTTTTCTCGGGCATTAATTGCATGCTCTGTTAATTTTTCACTGAGCGCGCTATGCGATTTTTCCTATTACATGATGTACCCGGTTTGGGTTGCGGGCCGAGGTGTTTTCCCCGCGCTACCGGCAGGAGGGCAGGATGTCAGTTGAAGACCATGGAGCAACCCCGGTGTTGCTGGAAAGGTTGCCGGAAGAGGCAAGGGTAGAGGGATTTGAATCGGCGTATCATGATTATTACGAGCGTTATAGTGATCCTTTCGACTATTTGAGCTTTATAGGTTGGGCGATTCTGGTAGTCGGTCTTCTCATATTGATGCTTGGGCCGCAGTCGCTATCGGTCAGCGCGTTTGGTGGGCCAACTTTTTTTGAGATGATGTTATTAAGCCCCGGGCCGAGTTACGCGCTATCCCACATTTAAAAGCAGCAGTTGATGCCCGCAGCGTTGCTTCTGGTTTCGCTCTGGCGCCAGTACGTCATGATGGGCCCTGACGCAAACGTTGCAGCTCGCCCGCACACAAAAAACAAACCCCGATAAGCGCTAAGGCTTGTCGGGGTTGTTAGCAACCTGAGGTGGCTATCGTCGTAACCGTTTACGCGCTAGATCACAGAACGAAGTCGGTCGCCGCCAGGGTCGTCACTCCTGTGAGCTTGATGGCGAACTCGGCGTCGCTGTCTGTATCGGTGTTGCCGTACAGCACACTGTCCTGCAGCCTCAGTTGCCCGGCGGCAGTAAAGGCGGTTGTATTGCCGATGAACGAGAATGCCTCGTTACTGTAGGTTGTGTAGGTTATGGCATCCAATGTCGACAGGTCGATTTTGTCCTGCCCTCGAAAAAAATCAGTGATGACATCAGCGGTCGAGCTGGTTATTCCCATCTCCTGTAGCGAGTTGAAGTCGAAGGTATCGTTGCCAGTGCCACCAGTGAGTGAGTCTTGGCCGGCACCACCGATAAGGGTGTCGTTGCCCGCGCCGCCGTTGAGCACGTTGGCGGCGCTGTTGCCGCTCAGTATGTTGGCCAGTTCATTGCCTGTTCCGTTGATAGTCGTTGTGCCCGTAAGGACTAGGTTCTCAACGTTGGCGCTCAGTCCATAGCTGACCGAGCTGGTTACGGTATCGGTACCAGCGCCTGAGTACTCGATTACGCGATCACCTGCGCTATCAACGATGTAGGTGTCATTGCCACGTCCACCCAGCATTCTGTCGGCACCCGCTCCGCCGGAAATCACGTTGTTTCCGCTATTGCCTACGAGCTGGTTGTCCAGTGCGTTCCCAGTGGCATCGATATGTCCGGAGCCAGTGAGTGTCAGGTTTTCGACGTTGGCCGAGAGCGTATAGCTACCCGTGCTGATGACCAGGTCGGTTCCGCCCGCGACGGCTTCAACCACGACGTCCCGGCTGTCTTGAACGTAGTAGGTATCGTTGCCAGCCAAGCCTTCCAGGCGATTGGTGAGTCCGTTACCGATCAAGGTATCGTTGTAAAGACTACCTATGGCGTTCTCGATCCGGGCCTCGGTAATCTGACTCATGCCATCGGTCACGGCCTCAACCAGATTGGAACTGTCCGTCGCCAGCGTCACGACTGTGCCGAAACCCAACTGCTTTACAAGGTCGTTGTAGTAGGTTTCGTTACCTGCAGTGACTGCAAATACCGGCACTATTCCACTTGCCAGCAGCTTTGTCTTGAGTAGCTCAACTGTCGGGTAGTCTTCGACCTCCAGTACGGCATCACCATCATTGGCAACGTAGGATGAATCGCCTGCCTTGTGATAGTTGGCGTCGGTCATCACGATCGCAACGCGGAAAGAGTCGGTGCGAAAACCCAGTTCGGTCTGACGAACAGCCGCTTGCATCAGGGCTTCAATTTGCGCCTCGGGAGTGTCACCACCGTTTCCAATGGTCAATGTATTGAGTGCGTTGATCAGGCTGGTTTGATTGGCGGTCATCGCCAGATCAGTGCGATAAACGTATTCGCCCTTGTCGATGAAGGAGGCCAGACCGAAGCGGTTGTCTGCTTGAACTCCAGACAGTGCGGACACCACTTGTGGTACTAGCGTTTTCACCTTGGTAACGTCATCGCTAAACGAGCCAGAGGCGTCTTGCAGGAATAGTACGTCGAGTGCTGTGTCTACAGTGCCTCCAGAGGCAAGCGTCACCATCCGTCCATCAATATTGCTGGTGCTTCCGGGCGTCAGATCGATGGTTACACCGCCTGTGGCTCCCGAAGCATCCAGTGTGTCAATGCCGATTGAGTCTTCAATCAGAATCGACCCAGCGTTGCCGGCAACAACGTAAGTATCGTCACCCGCGCCACCGCTCAGCGTGTCATCGCCGATAGCATCTACCAAACGATCATTGCCTGCATCACCATAGAGTTGGTCATTGCCTGCGCCGCCAATCAGCATGTCATTGCCGTCGCCGCCACGAAGGGTATTGGAGTTGCCATCACCCGTCAGGCGATCGTTGTGCTGGCTCCCAGAAAGGTTTTCAATGTTGCTCAGCGTGTCAGTACCTGAGCCGCCAGTAACCTGGTTCGTGCCATTGACGGTGACCGTGACGCCCGCGATAGCGCTGGCGTAGTTGACGGTGTCTTCACCGCTACCGCCATTGATAATGCTGTTACCGACGTTGGCGGAGATCTCATTATTCAACGCATTGCCGGTGCCGCTCATGGTTCCGGTGCCGGCCAGTTTCAGGTTTTCGATGGCCGTGCGAGTGACCAGCGAAAAGTTGGCCATGCTTTGCACGGTATCCACACCTGATGTGTCGATGATGATGTCGGTATCCGTGTCGACAATATAGAGGTCGTCACCGTCACCACCATTGAGTGTGTCAATTCCGCCTCCACCATTGAGTGTGTCGTTGCCAGCAAGGCCGCTCAGGGTATTGTTGCTGGCGTTGCCCACGAGCGAGTTGTTTCCAGCATTGCCTGTGCCGATTGCAGCTGCCCCCGCTAGGGTCAGGTTTTCCAGGTAGGCCCCTAGCGTGTGATTCAGATGACTTATCACGGTGTCGGCACCACCCGTACTGCCTTCGGTGATGACATCGCCGCTGTCACGTACGATGTACGTATCGTTGCCTGCACCCCCTATCATGATGTCTGCACCTGCACCGCCATCAATGATGTTGGCTGCGGCATTACCCACGATAGTGTTTGCAAGGGCGTTGCCAGTGCCATTGATGGCGGCAGTCCCAGTCAGTGTCAGGTTTTCGATAGCTGCATACGCGGCCAGGCTGAGCGTGGCAGAGGACTCAATGCGGTCTGTGCCCGCGCTATCAATGATGCTGTCGGTCGTCGTATCTACGATGTATACATCATTACCATTGCCGCCATTCAATGTGTCGACGCCGCCCGCGCCGTTGAGAATATCGTTGCCATCCCCGCCGTTTAGCGTGTTGTTGGACGCATTGCCGATCAATGTATTGGCATTGACATTACCGGTCGCACTCAGCGCTGTGCCGGTCAGCGTGATGTTTTCGACATTCTGCAGCGTTGCAATACTGAAATTGACGCTGCTCTTGACCGTATCAATGCCTTCATTAGCGTTCTCGGTTATCGTGTCGCTGACCGAATCGACGACATAAATGTCATTACCGAGACCGCCCATCATTTTGTCATTTGCCACGCCCCCATCAAGTGTGTCACTGCCTGCGCCACCGATCAGGGTATCGTTGCCGCCCCCGCCGATTAGGGTGTCGTTACCGCCATTGCCTGTGAGCGTGTTAGCCGCAGTGTTCCCAGTAATGATGTTGTCGCGTTCGTTGCCGGTACCGTTGATGACGGAAGTACCCGTGAGTGTGAGGTTGGCCTGATACGCTGCAAGCGTTTTGGTTTCGCTGCTGGAAATATCCTGGGTGAAGTTGATAAGACCGTTCAGTTCGGTCGGGGTCATGCCTGCTAGGTAGGTGTTGTTTGTCAGGCCAGCGAGCGAACTGCCAATCGCTTTTGCGCCAACAGCATCGGTGGCCAGTGCATAAAAATGCATGACCACCTTGGTTTCACCAGCCGCCAACGTAATGTTGTAGGAGGTCTGCGGCCGATCAGCGCTGCCGTATTGCTCGCTCGTGGCGTTTGGCGAGCCAGCGCCTCCGGAAACCACATGGACAAGTTGTGTGGCGGTGCTGTTGGTACGGCTGCCGACGGCGAACCAGTCATCAGCAGTATTGCGTACAGTGTCGCCGCTGCTGGTGGCTGTTATGACAGTGTTGCTATCGTAGTAAACGTCGTCAGCCAGTTGAAGGTTGACCGACTGGGCGGAAGCACCTGTATTTTTTACGACTTCCAGTGTGCGGACAAAACCATCGCCGATATAGGTACTGCGCGTAATGGTAATGCCAGAAGTAGAGTGTGTTGCGGTGACCGTCTGTGTACTGGCTGAACTACTTGTTGTGGACCATGGCAAGTAAGCAGAAGACGTTGAGCCACCAATGTAAAGCGCTATATTGCTACCGTCCAACGTATTGCCGTAGGTACCTGATTTGGTAGCCTTGGTCAAATTTCCAGCGTTGTCCACAGCCCATGCGTTTCCCGAGGCGTCCGTGTAGTTCAATGCCATTGCTGATGCTCCTTGCTATTGTGTGTTGTTCAGAACGTGTGGGGTTTAGTTCTTGAACTTAATGAGGTGCCAGATCGTGTCGCGCTGCTTCAGTTAAACCCTGTTGAACGCCATTTAACGTGGCATTGAACTTATGTTTAGGTGCCATGTTTGCGGATGCAGCATACCCTGTTCTACGGCCTCAGCAATCACGATTGAAGGCAATTTGCTATCAGTTGTTCATGGTGCTTGTGGATATCGACTTCGACCCGCGCGTCACTCAAACCACGCTGAGGGGGCGGGTTGACCAGTATCGCTAACGGATGAAGGTTGATCTCGCCACGAGGCCCCCCGACGATCCGTTTTTACTCCATCCCGCGCAATCTTGACTAAAGTATCAACTGGCGACAGCCGTAACGTCGCCACCGTGATCGTTCAAGAGATGCCTGGCATTGCTCCAGGCGTCCCAAACCTGATCAGGAGTGCACGATGGACCTCAACCGTCGTCAGTTCTTCAAGGTCGCCGCTATTGGCCTTGGAGGCTCAAGCCTGGCTGCGCTGGGAATGGCCCCGACCCCGGCCTTCGCCGAGCAGGTGCGCCACTTCAAGCTGGCCCACGCCCACGAGACCCGCAACACTTGCCCTTACTGTTCTGTCGGCTGCGGCCTGATCATGTACAGCCAGGGCGATGCAGCCAAGAATGTCGCGCAGAACATCATCCATATCGAAGGCGACGCCGATCACCCGGTCAATCGCGGCACGTTGTGCCCGAAAGGCGCGGGCTTGCTCGACTTTATCCACAGCCCTAGCCGGTTGCAGTACCCACAGGTGCGCAAGCCGGGCAGCAGTGAGTGGACGCGAATCTCCTGGGATGATGCACTGGATCGCATTACCGACCTGATGAAGGTCGACCGTGACGCCAACTTTGTGCAGAAGAATGCGCAGGGGCAGACGGTCAACCGCTGGCTGACGGTGGGTTTCCTCGCCGCGTCCGCTTCGTCCAACGAAGCCGGTTACATGACCCATAAGGTCGTTCGCAGTTTCGGCATGCTGGGGTTCGATAACCAGGCACGTGTCTGACATGGCCCGACGGTGGCAAGTCTTGCCCCGACGTATGGCCGTGGAGCCATGACCAACCACTGGACCGATATCGCCAACGCGAATCTGATTCTGGTGATGGGTGGTAATGCCGCTGAAGCCCACCCTTGCCGGCCTTGGCTAGCCAGATCTGCGGCATGCCGGAAGACAGCATGCGCAAGATCTGGGAAGAGATCGCCACCTGCTCGCAGCCGGGCAAAACCATGACGATCCTCTATGCCCTGGGCTGGACACAGCACTCGATTGGCTCGCAGATCATTCGCAGTGCGGCCATGGTGCAGTTGCTGTTGGGTAACGTCGGTATGCCTGGCGGCGGTGTCAACGCCTTGCGTGGGCATTCCAATATCCAGGGGCTCACGGACTTGGGCCTGCTGTCCAATCTGTTGCCCGGCTACCTGACCCTGCCGTCCGATGCCGAGCAGGATTACGACGCCTACATCGCCAAGCGAGCGCTTAAGCCGTTACGTCCCGGGCAGATGTCTTATTGGCAGAACTACGGCAAGTTCCATGTCAGCTTGATGAAGGCCTGGTACGGAGCCAACGCGACAGCGGAAAACCACTGGGGTTATGACTGGCTGCCCAAGCTGGATGTTCCCGGCTACGACGTACTGAAGATGTTCGACATGATGGCCAAGGGGCAGGTCAATGGCTATTTCTGCCAGGGCTTCAACCCGATTGCTGCGCTGCCGGACAAGAACCGTGTAATGGCGTCGCTGGCCAAGCTCAAATGGCTGGTGGTAATGGACCCGTTGGCCACCGAGACATCTGAGTTCTGGCGCAATGTGGGGCCGTACAACAACGTTGAAACCGCCAATATCCAGACCGAGGTCATCCGCCTGCCGACCACCTGCTTTGCCGAGGAGGACGGCTCGTTGGTCAACAGCAGCCGCTGGCTGCAATGGCACTGGAAGGGGGCCGAAGGCCCGGGCCAGGCTCGCACCGACGTGAAGATCATGAGCGAACTGTTCCTGCGTTTGCGCGAGCGCTACCAGCGCGAGGGCGGAGCCTGGGCAGAGCCGATACTCAAGCTCAACTGGCCTTACAAGGTAGCGGATGAGCCGTCGCCGGAAGAAATCGCCAAGGAGGTCAACGGCTATGTCACCGCCGACTTCACCGACGCCAGTGGTATGACGTTCAAGGCGGGGCAACAACTGTCTGGGTTCTCCCAGCTCAGGGACGACGGTAGCACCGCCTCGGGCTGCTGGATCTTCTGCGGCAGCTGGACCGAGCAAGGCAACCAGATGGCCCGGCGTGACAATAGCGATCCCTATGGCATGAAGCAGAACCTGGGGTGGGCATGGGCCTGGCCGATGAACCGAAGGATTCTGTACAACCGCGCCTCGGCTGATCTGCAAGGCAAGCCCTGGGCACCGAACAAGCGACTGGTCTGGTGGAACGGCAAGACCTGGGGCGGTACCGACGTGCCGGACTACAAAGCGGATGTCGCTCCAGAGGCGGGGATGAACCCGTTCATCATGAACCCCGAAGGGGTAGCGCGCTTCTTCGCGCTGGACAAGATGGCCGAAGGCCCGTTCCCCGAGCACTACGAACCGTTCGAGACGCCAATTGGCATCAACCCGCTGCACCCGGGCAACAAGCAGGCGACCAGCAACCCGGCCGGACGCGTGCTCGATTCGGTCTGGGACTCGCTGGGGCAGGCCAAGGACTTCCCCTATGCCGCCACCAGCTACCGATTGACCGAGCACTTCCATTTCTGGACCAAACATTGCCCGATCAACGCCGTGACGCAGCCAGAGCAGTTCGTTGAAATTGGCGAAGCACTGGCCAAGGAGAAGGGCATTGTCGCAGGGGATCGGGTTCGGGTGACCTGCAAGCGAGGGCATATCGAGGCGGTGGCCGTAGTGACCAAGCGGATCCGTCCACTGCAGGTCAACAACCAGACCGTGCATCAAATCGGCATTCCCTTGCACTGGGGCTTCACCGGTGCCACCCGTCACGGCTACCTGACCAATACCTTGGTGCCGTACCTCGGTGACGGTAATACCCAGACCCCGGAATCCAAGTCGTTCCTGGTCAACCTGGAGAAAATCTGATGGCCAGCCAAGACATTATTGCCCGTTCAGCCACCACCACCTTACCGCCTTCGGTGCGCCAGCAAGAGGAGGTGGCGAAGCTGATCGACACGTCCAAGTGCATCGGCTGCAAGGCTTGCCAGGTGGCGTGCTCGGAATGGAACGAGTTGCGTGACGATGTTGGGCGTAGCCTCGGCACCTATGACAACCCTCAGGACCTGAGCGCCGAAACCTGGACCCTGATGCGTTTCACGGAACATGAAAATACGGTGGGTAACCTGGAGTGGTTGATTCGCAAGGACGGTTGCATGCACTGCGCCGATCCGGGGTGCCTGAAGGCTTGTCCTAGCCCGGGGGCGATCATCCAGCACGCCAATGGCATCGTCGACTTCAACCAGGATCACTGTATCGGCTGTGGTTACTGCATCACGGGCTGCCCGTTCAATATTCCGCGGATCTCACAGAAGGACCACAAGGCCTACAAGTGCACCCTGTGTTCGGATCGGGTCGCCGTCGGGCTGGAGCCGGCTTGCGTCAAAACCTGCCCAACCGGTGCGATTGTCTTTGGTAGCAAGCCGGACATGAAGGAGCATGCCGCCGAACGCATCGTCGATCTCAAGTCGCGCGGTTTCGAACAGGCCGGCTTGTACGATCCAGACGGTGTTGGTGGTACTCATGTGATGTACGTGCTGCACCATGCCGATCAGCCTCAGCTCTACGCTGGCCTGCCGAATCAACCGGTGATCAGCCCCTTGGTCGGTTTGTGGAAGGGCATGAGCAAGCCGTTGGCGTTGCTGGCCATGGGCGCGGCGGTGTTGGCGGGGTTCTTCCACTATGTGCGTATTGGCCCGCAGCGGATCGAGGACGATGAGCATCCGGCTGGCAAGGACCCCAGCGTGCATGAGGTCGACCCGGCAGTGCATGTCTTCGATCCGAACAAGCCCGGGGCACAAGGGGAGGATCGGCCATGAAAGACAAACCGATCCTGCGTTACACCGCGAATGAGCGCAGCAACCACTGGGCGGTGGCCATTCTGTTCTTCATGGCGGCGTTGTCCGGGCTGGCGCTGTTTCATCCTGCATTGTTCTGGCTCAGCCATCTGTTTGGTGGCGGGCCCTGGACGCGGATATTGCACCCTTTTATGGGGGTGCTGATGTTTGTGTTGTTCCTGGGTCTGGTAATACGTTTCTGGCGGGCGAACATGCTCACGGCGAATGATCGACTCTGGCTCCGGCGGGTCGACCGGGTGATGCGCAATGAAGAGCAGGGCGTGCCGCCTGTGGGTAAGTACAACGCCGGGCAGAAGCTACTGTTCTGGACGTTGCTGCTTTGCATGCTGGTGTTGCTGCTCAGCGGTGTGGTGATTTGGCGCGCCTACTTCAGCCAGTATTTCGGCATTGGCAGTATTCGTCTGGCGACACTGCTGCATGCATTGGCTGCATTCGTGCTGGTATTGAGCATCATCGTGCATATCTATGCCGGTATCTGGATCAAGGGCTCGAACGGTGCCATGGTGCATGGTTGGGTGAGCCGTGCCTGGGCGAAAAAGCACCATGGGCTATGGTTTCGGGACGTGACCGGTGAAGATCGGTCGGACAGCCACATCGGCAAGAAGGGGTGACGGCTTGAGCAGGATACTTGAACCGGGCCATATCGAGGCGGCAGCGAGTGCCCCGCCGTTCATCCATTTGCCTCCTGCGAACCTGTTTGACCTGCGCCGTGTGCGTCTTGAGCACATGGCTGCAGGGCATCCTCTGGCTGATTATCTGCGCTTTGCTGCCAGCCTTTGTCAGCTCCAGCAAGGCTTGCTGGATCAGCCTCCGGGCATCTGCGCGCCAGACCCTGAGCGCATCCGCCTGTGTCTTGAGCACGGTCTACCACCTCTAGCCGCAGACAGCCTGGTGCGCGAAGCCGATTGGCAGCCGTACCTGGAGGCATTGCTGCAGCAGTATCAGGCCTCTTCGGAACCTGTGCGTGCGGCACTGGCACAGTTGCGCGCTGCCAGCCCCGGGCAGCGCAAGGTGTGGGCATTGGCCTTGCTCGGCGGGCAGTACGCTGGGCTGCCGGCGGCCTTGGTGCCCTTTCTCGGTGCTGCGCTGCAAGTGGCCTGGAGCCACTGGTTATTGAGTTTGCCGGAAGATCTACTCGGGCCCGGTGATAACCTCAGGCAATGCCCGGCCTGTGGCTCGCCGGCCATGGCCGGGGTGATTCGCCACCGGGGCAAATTCAATGGGTTGCGTTATCTGGTCTGTTCCTTGTGTGCCTGCGAGTGGCATGTGGTACGGGTGAAATGCATCTACTGCGAACAGAGCAAGGGGCTGCGTTACTACAGTTTCGAGGATGACCGCCACCCTGCCGGCCAGGCACCACTGCGTGCCGAGTGCTGCGCGGGGTGTAACAGTTATTTGAAACTGGTCTATCTGGAGCATGACGCTGAAGCGGAAGCCTTGAGTGCCGACGTGGCCAGCCTGGCCCTTGATTTGCGTCTGGATCAGGAGGGGTATCAGCGCCTGGCACCGAACCTGCTGCTGGCGCCAGGAGGGGACTGAGCCCAGCGGCTACACTCAGGGTTTCCGGCTCCCTTCGTCGGCAGAGTCGACCGCTGCCGTGCGTCGAGAGCGCGATGACCGGAGAGTCTTTGATGCCTTCCAGTTTAGCCCCGCTGCCCGCGCGCCTTCCTTCCGTCGATAGCCTGTTGCGTAGCCCGGCCTGCCAGCCGTTGGCGGAGCGCTATGGGCGCGAGGCGTTACTCAGTGTTCTACGGCACGTACTCGATGACCTGCGAGAACCCGCTCGGCTGGGGCAGTTGGAGGCCATTGAGCTGATACCCGAGGTGCTGGCTGGCAGGGTGGGTGAGCGTTTGGCGGTGCAGCATCAAAGCCAGGTACGTCGGGTGTTCAACCTGACCGGTACGGTGTTGCACACCAACCTGGGGCGAGCACTGCTGCCGGAAGAAGCCATTCATGCAGTGCAGCAGGCTGGGCGCTATCCACTGAACCTGGAGTTTGACCTGGAGAGCGGCAAGCGCGGCGACCGCGATGACTTGATCGAGGACCTGATCCTTGAGCTGACTGGTGCCGAAGCCGTCACGGTGGTGAACAACAATGCAGCAGCGGTGTTGCTGGCACTCAACAGTCTGGGGGCGCGCAAGGAGGGGATCATCTCACGCGGTGAGTTGATCGAGATCGGTGGCGCCTTTCGGATACCCGACATCATGGCGCGTGCTGGCGTAAAACTGCATGAAGTGGGCACAACCAACCGCACGCATACGCGTGACTATGAAGCCGCCATCGGCCCGCGCAGCGGCCTGTTGATGCGCGTGCATTGCAGTAATTACAGCATCCAGGGGTTCACCCATCAGGTACCGACCCAAGCGCTGGCGGAACTGGCCCACCGGCATGGTCTGCCGCTGTTGGAGGACCTGGGCAGTGGAAGCCTTCTGGACCTGACGCGCTGGGGGCTGCCCGCCGAGCCGACGGTTCGCCAGGCCTTGGCTGACGGGGCCGATATCGTCACCTTCAGCGGCGACAAACTGCTGGGTGGGCCTCAGGCGGGCTTGATCGTAGGCCGCAAGGCGTTGATTGCACGGATCAAGAAAAACCCGCTCAAGCGTGCCCTGCGTGTGGATAAGTTGACTCTCGCTGCACTGGAAGCTGTGCTGGGCTTGTACCGCAACCCTGAGCGCCTGGCTGAGCGCTTGCCCAGCCTGCGCCTGCTGACCCGCCCTCAGGCCGACATTCTGGCGCAAGCCGAGCGTCTGGCACCGGTGCTGGCGCACGCGCTGGGTGAGTTGTGGACGGTCAGTGTGGAGCCCGCACTCGGCATGATTGGCAGCGGCAGTCAGCCTGTGGCCCGCTTGCCCAGCGCCGCCCTGTGTGTGCGCGCACAAGCGTCCAAGCGTTTGCGCGGGCGTCACTTGCTCGCGCTGGAGGCGGCCTTGCGCGCCTTGCCGATACCCGTGCTTGGGCGCATTGATGACGATGCGCTGTGGATGGACCTGCGCCAGTTGGATGACGAAGCAGGCTGGCTTGAGCAGTTGCCGCAACTGCGGCCGGGAGCGATGGCAAGGTGATTGTCGGAACGGCCGGGCATATCGATCATGGCAAGACTGCGCTGCTGGAAGCATTGACCGGGCAGGCAGGTGATCGTCGCCGGGAGGAGCGCGAACGCGGTATCACCATCGACCTGGGGTATCGCTATGCGTCGTTGCAGGCGGGGGCCGAACAGACCGGTTTTATTGATGTACCTGGGCATGAGCGGTTTATCCACAATATGCTCGCCGGGGCGCACGGCATTGACCTTGTGTTGTTGGTCGTAGCGGTCGACGACGGGGTGATGCCGCAGACCCGTGAGCATCTGGCGATTGTCGAGCTGCTGGGTATCCCCAGGGCGCTGGTGGTCATCAGCAAGTGTGACCGCGTCGAGCCTGCCAGGGTGCAGGAGGTGCAGCGCGAGGTGCGCACCTTGCTGGCGCCAGGGCCTTATGCGGGCGCAGCTCAATTCGTGGTGTCGAGTGTGTCTGGTAGCGGTATCGAAGCACTGCGTCAGGCGCTCTTGAGCGCGCAGCGTGACGTTCAACGGCGCAGCAGTGCAGGAGGTTTTCGCCTGGCCATCGACCGCGCATTCAGCGTTACTGGCGCAGGTATTGTGGTGACCGGCACGGCATTGGCCGGACATGTGCAGGTGGGTGACACGTTGCTGTTGGGCAGGGCCGGCAAACCGGTGCGCGTGCGTGGCCTGCATGCCCAGAACCAGGCCGCAGTCGAAGCATGGGCCGGGCAGCGGGTGGCCTTGAACATCAGTGCCGAGCGCCTGGGGGTCGAGCAGATTCACCGAGGTGATTGGCTACTGGCCGAGTGGTTGTATGCCACGACTCAGCGTGTGGATATCGAGTTGCAGTTGCTGGGCAGCGAAACACGCCAGTTTGAGCATTTCAGTTCGGTGCATTTGCACCTTGGCACCCAGGATGTTACTGCCAGGGTCGCTCTGTTGCAGGGGGAATACCTGGCGCCTGGTGGGCGCATGTTCGCGCAACTGCTGCTCAACGCCCCATTGCACGCCGTGCATGGCGATCACCTTGTGCTGCGCGACCAGCGCGCTCAGCGCACCCTAGGTGGCGGTAAGGTGCTGGACCCCTTTGCCCCGGCCAGGCAGCGTCGCAGCCCGGCGCGGCTGGCGCAGTTGCACGCGCTGGCCGAGGCCGAGAGCCTGGAGCAGGCGCTGCCGGCCCTGCTTGCGCAGGGTGCGACCGGGCTGGACCCGCAACAACTGGAGCGTCAGTTCAATCGCCTGCGCAGCAGTTGGCGTTTACCTGAGGACGTCAGTGTTGTTGCCACGCGCCAGGGCACACGGTTGTTCGCGACAGCCCATTGGCAGGCGCTCAAGCAGGAGGTGCTGGTGCAATTGGCCCGGTTTCATACGCTGGAGCCGGATCAACTGGGCCCAGACCGTGACCGCTTGCGACGTTTCGTGGCGTTGCCGTTGGAGCGCCCGGTGTTCATCAGCTTGATTGAGGAGCTGCTGGCCGCCGGGTTACTTGCCAGCAGTGGGCCTTGGTTGCACCTGCCGGAACACCAGGCGCGTCTGAGCGACGCGGACATGGCGTTGTGGGAGCAGTTGCAGCCGTACGTGCAGGCGTCCGGTTTCGACCCGCCCTGGGTGCGTGACCTGGCCCGTGCAACCCACAGCGAGGAGGCTGCGGTACGGCTGCTGTTACGCAAGATGGCGCGCTTGGGGCAGGTTCATCAGGTGGTGCGCGACCTGTTTTACCCGGACGCCACAGTGCGACAAATGGCGGCTATGCTCATGCAGGTGGCTGCCGAGGACCTGAGTGTGCAGGTGGTGCGTTTTCGCGATGTGCTGGGGATCGGCCGTAAACGCAGTATTCAGATTCTCGAGTATTTCGACCGTGTCGGCTTGACCCGCCGTCTCGGCGACCAGCGTCGCATCCGGAAGGACAATGCGCTGGCCCACGTACCCCGCGACGTATGACAAGGAAGGCAATCGCGCCCGGTGGCGCGGCCGGGCTTCAAACCCGGTTGGGGACGGCAGCCGTTCCCGGGCAGGTTCGACTCCCGCTGCCTTCCGCCAACCTGTAGGTTGGACATCCCCTGCGGGAAGCCGCAAAATATCCGCTTTCCTCTATTTCTGACCGGACCTGCTGACTCTATGCGAATGCGCCTGATGCTGTTGGGTGGTGGAAGTGCCCTCGGGCAAGCGCTGATTCGCCTTGGAGCCGAGGAAGACATCGGCTTTCTGGCGCCGCGTCCGCCGGATAAGGGGTGGGACGCTGCCAGCCTGACCCAGTTACTGGATGACACCCGCCCCGATGCGTTGGTGAATCTGGCCTATTATTTCGACTGGTTTCAGGCCGAGTCGGTCAGCGAGCAACGACTGGCACAGCAGGAGCGCTCGGTAGAGCGTCTGGCTGAGCTGTGCCAGCACCACGGCATTATCCTGGTACAGCCTTCCAGCTACCGCGTGTTCGATGGCTCTCGGGCCACGGCCTACAGTGAGAAGGACGAGCCAGTGCCGTTGGGCCTGCGCGGGCAAGCGCTCTGGCGGATCGAGCAGAGCGTCCGCGCCACCTGCCCGCAGCATGTACTGCTGCGCTTTGGCTGGTTGCTCGACGAAAGCCTGGACGGCGTTCTTGGGCGCTTCCTGACGCGCGCTGAACAGGCTCAGGAGTTACTGCTGGCGGACGACCGGCGTGGAAACCCGACGCCGGTCGATGATGCCGCACGGGTCATTCTCTCCGTGCTCAAGCAGCTGGATTGCGCGGCCCCACTGTGGGGCACTTACCATTACGCGGGCAATGAGGCGACTACGCCGCTCGCGCTAGGCCAGGCGATCCTCAGTGAAGCCTCGCAGCTTCACAAGCTTGCTGTCGAAGCGCCGACTGCACAGGCGCACGCGGCACGCCCGGATGCGGCTGAAGAGCCACAGCACGCGGTGCTGGCCTGCAAGAAAATTCTGCACACCTTCGGTATCAAGCCGCGCGCCTGGCGTGCTGGCCTGCCGACACTACTGGATCGATTCTACCGACATGGCTGATGCACCTATTCTGATTACCGGCGGCGCAGGCTTCATCGGCTCTCACTTGAGCGACGCGCTGTTGGCAAACGGCTACGCGGTGCGGGTGCTGGATGACCTGTCCACCGGCAAGCGCAGCAACCTGCAGTTGCAGCACCCCAAGCTGCAACTGATCGAAGGCGATGTCGCTGACGCGGCGCTGGTCGCCCAGGCGGCGGCAGGGTGCCAGGCGGTGGTTCACCTGGCAGCGGTGGCCTCGGTCCAAGCGTCGGTCGAAGACCCGGTGAAAACTCACCAGAGCAATTTCATCGGCACGCTGAATGTGTGTGAGGCTATGCGCCTGGCTGGCATTCGTCGGGTGCTCTTCGCTTCCAGTGCAGCCGTGTATGGCAACAACGGTGAAGGCGAATCGATCAGTGAGGAGACGCCCAAGGCGCCGCTCACGCCTTATGCTGTGGATAAGTTGGCCAGTGAACACTACCTGGACTTCTACCGCCGTCAGCATGGCCTGGAGCCCGTAGTGTTTCGCTTCTTCAATATTTTCGGTCCGCGCCAGGACCCTTCATCGCCGTATTCGGGCGTGATCAGCATCTTCAGCGAGCGGGCGCTCAGCGGGCAGCCCATTACTGTGTTTGGTGATGGCGAGCAGACCCGCGACTTCGTCTATGTCGGTGATCTGGTGAGTGTGATGCTGCAGGCGCTGACGCTGGATCAGGTGGAAGAGGGTGCAGTGAACGTCGGCTTGAATCAGGCCACCTCGTTGAACCAACTGTTGGCTGCCCTGAAAACGGTGGTCGGCAGCTTGCCTGCGATCAGTCATGGGCCTGTGCGTTCTGGCGATATCCGCCATTCGCGTGCAGACAATACCCGTCTGCTGCAGCGCTTCCGCTTTCCCGAACCTACGCCAATGGCCGAAGGCCTTGCCCGGCTTCTGGGGCGCTGAAACAAAAAAACGGCGATTTAATCGCCGTTTTTTTATTAAGGCCAGGCCTTAGAACTTGTAGCCGACACCGACCATGTAAACCCATGGATCGACATCCACGTCGACCTTGGTCTTGCCTACGTTCAGCAAGCTCGGGCCATCGATGCTGGCCTCGGTGTCGATGTCGACATACCAGACCGCGGCGTTGACCAGGAAGTTGTCGGTCAGCATGTAGTCCATGCCCAGTTGGCCAGCCAGGCCCACCGAGTCCTTCAGTTTCAGGTTGCTGAAGCCCTGGGCCTTGCGGTTGCTGCTCAGGTCTTCATCGAAGAACATGGTGTAGTTCAGGCCGATACCGGCATACGGCTGGAACTTGGAGCTCGCGTCAAGCGGGTAGTACTGCAGCGACAGGGTCGGTGGCAGTTGCTTGATGTCGCCCAGTTTGCCGTCCAGGCCTGCGCCCTTGACGCTAACGGTGTGCTGGAATGGCGTCGCCGCCAGCAGTTCCAGGCCAACGTGGTCGGTCAGCATGTAGGCGAAGGTCAAGCCCAGTTGGGTATCGCTGTCCAGCGTCGCTTTGGTGCCGGGAACCTTGTTGCCGTCCAGCTTGAGGTTGCCGCTGTCTTCGTTAGGAGCGGTGGTGATAGCGCCAGCACGCATAATAAATTCACCCGCCTTGTGGGCGTGGGCAACAGGGGCTGTAAGCGCCAGGGCAATCAGCGAGGCGCCAAGCAAGGACTTGTTCATGGAAGCTCCCAAAGGACATTTAGAATGTAATGTGCCAATGGTAAAGAGCCAGCAGCGGGGAGAATTTGACTCAGCTCAATGAAACCGCGATAGCGCTCCAGAGCGGCTCTTATTGTAGTTCATAGGCGTAGATTTTCTCGGCGTCCATCTGATAACCCGCTTCAGCCAGCTCACTGCTCGACGACTGGACACGCATCGGGCCTTCGATCCAGTACGGCTGGTAAAGCGCATCGACCTTTATGCCGAGCTCACTGACCACATGCACGATCTGGTTGGACGGGGGCGGAGGGACATGAATGCACGCGCCGTAGTAAGGCACTAGAAGGAACTCAGTCGTACGCCCCTCCTCGTTGACCTCCAGCGGTACGATGTAGCCAGGTAGCTTGACCTGCTGACCGTCCAGCGCCTGGACGACCGGCGCATCCGGTGCTTGCTGGTGCGCTGCCGGGGCACTCTCTGCCGCCAGCGCATTGCCCAGTTGTGACAGGTCATGCAAGGGAGCCATCTGCGGCTCGATCACCGGTGCGCCAGGAGGGATCAGCTGTGGCCATTCCAGGGTGCGGGGTTCGCCCGCCCACAGCGGTGTGGCAACCAGTAGCAACAAGAACAGGGCGCGGGCCATGGGTATTGGTCTCATAAGTGAATCGACAGACCGTCCGCCAGTGACTGCCGATAGGCACGCCAAGCGGGCACGCTGCCCATCAATAGCGCTGCGCCCAGGATGACTGCCAGCAATGTCCATTCGTGGCTGCTGGGCCAGGCCAGTGGCAGGTACAGGCCATAGTTGGCTTGCACATACCCTTGGGCCAGGGCGATACTCAGGTAAAGCAGGGACAGGCCTGCGAGTATGCCTGCAACCGACAACGCAAAGGCTTCCAGTACCAGCAGGCCGGCGATGTGCCAAGGGCGGGCACCCACCGAGCGCAGTATGGCCATTTCCCGGCGTCGTTCGTTCAGGCTGGTGAGAATGGCGGTCAGCATGCCAATCAGGCCGGTCAGCACGACGAACAGGGATACCACGAACAGCGCCTGCTCGGCAGTGCTCATCAGGCTCCACAGTTCTTGCAGGGCGACGCCTGGCAGAATGGCCTGCAGTGGTTCATTACGGTACTCGTTGATCTCGCGTTGCAGAGCAAAGGTGGCGATTTTGTTGTTCAGGCCGAGCATGAACGCGGTAATGGCGCTGGGCGTCAGGTCCATGTTGCGTGCCTGATCGGCGCTGACACGGCCTGCCCCGCGCGCGGGAACACCGTTGTGCCAGTCAACGTGGATTGCTTCCATACCGCCCAGGCTGATGTGCAGTGTGCGGTCTACCGGTGTGCCGGTTCGCTGCAGAATACCGACCACCGTGAACGGCTTGTCGTCATGTTTGACCAGACTGATTGCCGCCACGCCGTGAGCCAGTACCAGCTTGTCGCCCAGGGCGTAATGCAGGGCCTGCGCGACTTCGGCGCCCAGTACCACTTCAAACGGGTCATTGGCAAAGGCGCGGCCTTGAGCCAGTTGCAAGGATTGCTTGTGGCCGTACTGGTAGTGCTCAAAGTAGGCCTCGGACGTGCCCATCACGCGGTAGCCACGGTGCGAGTCACCCAAGGAAATCGGAATCGCCCATTTCACCCGTGGGTCGCTGGCGTAATGCTCATAGCTGTCCCAGCGAATGTTGTTGGTGGCATTGCCAATGCGAAACACCGAATACAGCAGCAGGTTCACCGAGCCGGAGCGTGCGCCGACGATCAGGTCGGTGCCGCTGATGGTACTGGCGAAGCTGGCACGGGCTTCAGTACGTACGCGTTCCACTGCCAGCAGCAGGCACACGGACAAAGCAATGGCGAAGGCGGTCAGGAAGGCGGTAAAGCGTCGATTGGCCAGGCTGGCTAGTGCAAGGCGTAGCAGGTACATCAGGCCTCCAGGTCATTGGCCGGACGGGCCGCGCGGTTGAGTTCTGACAACGACAGGTGGCGGTCGAACAAGGGCGCCAGGCTCTGGTCATGGCTGACAAACAGCAAACTGGAGCCGGCCGCTCTGCACTCTGCGAACAGCAGGCGGATAAACGCCTCACGACTGTCAGCATCGAGGGCTGAGGTTGGCTCGTCGGCGATCACCAGCTCAGGTTGGCCAATCAATGCGCGGGCTGCGGCGACGCGTTGCTGCTGGCCAATCGACAGGCTGTCGGCACGACGCATCAACAAGGCGGGGTCTTTCAGGCCCAGATGAGCCAGCAGGCTGGCGGCAGCCTGATCGACACTGCCGTAGCGCTCACAGGCCTTGGCTGCGCGAACCTTGGAGAAGCGGCAGGGCAGTTCGACGTTTTCGCGGACCGAGAGAAACGGCAGCAGGTTGAACTGCTGGAAGATGTAGCCGGTATGGTCAACGCGAAAGCGATCGCGAGCGCCTTGCTTGAGCGTGCTCAGCGTCTGACCGAGCAGGCGAATGCTGCCGCGGTCAGGTTGCTGCACGCCGCCAAGCAGGCCGAGCAGGGTGGTTTTGCCGCTACCACTGGGGCCTTTGAGGAATAGCGATTCACCCGCATCCAAATGGAAGGCCGGGATATCCAGCAAGGGTGGATGGCCCGGCCAGGCGAACGCCAGGTCTGTCAACTCGATCAGTGGCTGGCGCATTCAGAACGCAACCGTGGCCTTGTTCGGGGTTGCTTCCAGGCCTTTCTGGCCATTGGGGCCGATCAACTGCACCGTAATTTTCTGAGTGGCGGGGAAGGTTTTGAACAGTGGGCCCAAATCCAGGTTGGCCAGTTTGCCTGGCTGTTCACAGGTCAGTTGGTAATGGGCGTGGATCTCGCTGTGTTCGTCTTCGTGGGCGGCGTGGTGATCATCGGTGGCGTCATCGTCAGATGGGGTATCACCGAACAATGGGCTTTCCAGGGCTTCGTCGGTTTCCGTGCACTGCGCCGCATTGGCCAAGCCAAACAGTGTCAACGGCTGCTCCAGTTGTTTGCGGACGGCCGCGACCTTGGCCTTGTCGGCCGCACTGTTGGCCGCATGCTCAAAGCCCACCAGGTTCATGGCCGGGCTTTCCAGTTCCAGCTCAAGTGTCTTGTCATCGAGCACGACATTGAGATGCGCCACGCCATGCTCGTGGGCGTCAAGGCTGCCATGGGCATGATCATGGTCTTTCTCGGCGTGTGCTGCCGTGAGTGGCAACAGGGCAAACGGCAAGGCGAGCAGCAGACGGCGCATGGAACGGTCTCCGTAGAGGCGGGGCTTGAATCGCAATGTTATAACAAGTTGTCGAGTGGTTGCCAGTGTGCTTGGCGGCAGCCTGTCGCCATGGGAGCATGGGCTATCGGATGATCTGAAGGAGAGGCCTGTGCGTATTCGTGGACATATTGGTGACTGGCCGGTGGACCTGACACTCGAACTTGATCCGGCCGAGTGGGCGCGGTTGGGTGGGCATCTGGAACGTGCTCTGCCCGCGACTCCGCCTACCGAAGCCAGTGTGTCGAGCGTGCGTTCGGATGATGTGCAGTGGCAAGCGGCGCTGACCTTGTTGCGTCAGGCCGGGCAGCTCAATGGGCCGGCGTTGTTGGAAGGCTTGGCTGCGCTTGCTGGCAGTACGGCGGCCGGCAAGCGACTGCTGGTGCGCTTGCGCCACAGTGCACAGGTGAAGGTTGAAAGCGGGGCGGATGCGCCGGTGTATCGCTGGCTTGGATGAGCGTCCGGCGCCTGCCGTGTCTGCAGGCGCCGGCGATAGGCTGCTCAGTACAGCGCTGCAAACAGCTTGCGTCGATAGTTACCCACCAGCGGGTGATCGTTGCCGAGCAGGTCGAACACCTGCAGCAATGTCTTGTGCGGCAGGCCACCGTCATAGCCACGGTTGCGCACGAACAGTTTCAGCAGTGCCTCTAGCGCCGCTTCGTATTGCTGGCGTGACAGTTGGTGAATCGCCAGCTGGTAAAGCGCTTCATCATCCTCTGCATTCTGCGCCAGGCGCGTCTTGAGGGTGGCGGCGTCAGGCAAGTCCACCACTTGCCGCAGGAAGGTCAACTGGGCTTTGGCGCCTGCCAGTGCGGCCTTGTGCTCATCGCTTTTCACGGCATCGAGGACGGTCTGGGCTTCGCCCAGCTCACCGCGTTCTGCCAGGCAGCGGGCGTAGAGAATCAGTGCGCTGGCATTGCTGTTGTCTTCAGTGAGCAGTGCCTTGAGGGTGGTCTCGGCTTCACCAAAGCGCCCTTCAGCAAACAGTGCCTGAGCCAGCACCATAGGGTCGGCGGCTGGTGGCGGCGGCATTTGAACATGAGGCTCGAGCAGCGCTCGGATTGCCGACTCGGGCTGGGCACCCGCGAAGCCATCAACCGGTTGACCATCCTTGAACAGCACTACGGTCGGCAGGCTGCGGATACCGAAGCGTGCAACGATATCCTGTTCGATGTCACAGTTGACCTTGGCCAGCAGCAGCTCGCCTTGGTAGCTCTCCGTGATTTGTGCAAGCAGCGGCATCAGCGCTTTGCACGGCGCACACCATTCGGCCCAGAAATCCACCAGCACCGGTTTGTGATGGGAGTTGGCGATCACCAGCTGATCGAAGTTGGCAGCGCTGGCGTCGAAAATGTACGGCGTTTCTTGACTCATCGCGACTCTCGCAAATCCTTGAATGGCAGCACTATAAAGGCTGTCGGCTGGCGTGGTACAGGCTGACCCGGCGGAATTCGTGAGGCTCGGCCAGGTCCGGCAGGGTCAGGGCTTCGAGGACGCCCAGTGATTGATACAACGGGTGGCTGAAGTCGCGCACGCGGGAGTCGGCCACCAAGGCTTCACGGCCGCGGCTGAGGAATTCGTCGAGCAGCGGCAGGTTGGCCCGATCGTAGAGCACGTCGGCGACCAGAATCAGGTCGAAGCGGTCGGCTTCGGCAAAGAAGTCCGTGGAGTAGTTCAGGTTCACCCCGTTCAGTTCGGCATTGGCCCGGCAGGCGTCCAGCGCCAGAGGGTCGAGGTCGCAGGCCACCACTTCAAGGGCGCCGGCCTTGGCCGCGGCAATACCTGCAACGCCAGAGCCTGCGCCGAAGTCGAGCACGCGCTTGCCCTCAACCCACTCCGGTCGCTCGCACAAATAGCGCGCCATGGCCAGGCCGCTGGCCCAGCAAAAGCTCCAATATGGCGGCTCATGGAGGATGCGTCGGGTCTCTTCGGGGCTGAAGGCGCGGTCCATGTTGTCCGCATCGATCAGCCAGAGCTTCAGGTCGCTGCCCGGCAGGTGGCTGGCGACAAGACGCGCATCGCCGAGCAGTTCACTCAATGCCCCTTGCAGTGATGACGGTGCTGCCGTCATGGCGCCTTCTCAAAGCGCAGCGGCCCGGTGGCCTGGGTGGTTGCCTGGGTAACCCGCAGTGCCGGCAAGTGCAGGATCAGTTGCCCTGACTGACTGGCCCGACCGCGCAGTTCAACACGTGCTCCACTGGGGAAGGCTTCCGGGTTGAAGCGTAAATGAAAGGGCAGTGCCTGACCGTTACCTGCGAGTGAGCTGCTGGCCAGCAAGCGCTGCGGACGACCGCGTTCGTCAATGACCAGCAACGCCAGCTCAACATCGGCGTTGGCCGGTATGCCCAGCAGGGTGCCGCTGAGTTCGCGCTGATAGGCCGGCAGAGGGCCGGGGGCCGCAGGCAAGGTGCCGGTGGTCGGGGAGGTTTCTGTCTGCGTCTGTTTGGGCGCATCGCTACTGCAGGCGACGAGCAGGCCGACAAAACTGAGCAGAATGAGTGCTCGAAAGCGCATGAAGAGGTTCCTTGAGGACGTTTCCTCACTGGATGGTAAACCCTTTGGCTTGTCTTGCCAGTGAGATGCGCTACCATGGCCCTCCCTTTTTTTGTTGCCTGCCACCATGCACTGTCCCTTCTGCGGTGCCAACGACACCAAAGTCATCGACTCGCGACTGGTCGCCGAGGGTGAGCAAGTGCGCCGTCGGCGCGAATGCGTCGCCTGCGGTGAACGATTTACCACCTTTGAAACCGCCGAATTGGTCCTGCCTCGCTTGATCAAGCAGGATGGCAGCCGACAGCCGTTCGATGAAGACAAGCTGCGCGCCGGTATGCAACGTGCGCTGGAGAAGCGCCCGGTCAGCGTCGAGCGACTGGAAGCGGCACTGGCGCATATCAAGCACAAGCTGCGGGCAACCGGCGAGCGTGAGGTCAAGTCGCTGGTCGTGGGCGAATTGGTGATGGCCGAGCTGCAGAAGCTCGATGAAGTCGCCTACATCCGTTTCGCCTCGGTTTACCGACGCTTCCAGGACCTCGATGAATTCCGTGAAGAGATTGACCGTCTGGCCCGAGAGCCTGCTAAAGAGTGATCATGCCCACTGAACGCGCTGTGCTGGATGCTCACTACATGGCCCGCGCCCTGGAACTGGCGCGCAAGGGGCTGTACTCAACCCACCCTAATCCTCGCGTCGGCTGCGTGATTGTGCGTGATGGTCAGGTGGTGGGTGAAGGCTGGCATGTCCGTGCCGGTGAACCGCATGCTGAGGTTCATGCATTGCGCCAGGCGGGCGAACTGGCCCGTGGCGCCTGCGCCTATGTCACCCTTGAGCCGTGCAGCCATCATGGCCGCACACCGCCTTGCGCCGAAGCGCTGGTCAACGCGGGTGTGGCGCGGGTTGTTGCGGCCATGCAGGACCCCAATCCACAGGTTGCCGGTCAAGGCCTGAAGCGCTTGGCCGATGCCGGTATTGAGGTGTCCAGCGGGGTGCTTGAGGCCGAGGCACGCGCGTTGAACCCGGGCTTTCTCAAGCGTATGGAGCACGGCCTGCCTTATGTGCGGGTCAAACTGGCGATGAGTCTCGATGGCCGCACCGCCATGGCCAGTGGCGAGAGCCAGTGGATTACTGGCCCCGCCGCACGCTCGGCCGTTCAACGTTTGCGTGCGCGTTCCAGTGTGGTGCTGACCAGCGCTGAAAGTGTGATCGCGGACAATGCCCGGATGACTGTGCGTGGCGAAGAACTGGGGCTGGATGCGGAAAATACCGCATTGGCGCTGGCTCGCCCGCCGCTGCGGGTGTTGATCGATGGGCGTTTGCGCCTGCCGTTGGAGGCAGCGTTTTATAAGGCCGGTCCTGCGCTGGTGGCGACTGCCGCCGCACACGATGAGCGCTATGCTCAGGCGGGCCTGGAGCTGCTGCGACTGCCCACTCAGGAGGGGCGGGTCGACTTGCGTGCATTGCTGCGTGAGCTGGCTGCCCGAGGCGTCAATGAGGTGCTGGTCGAGGCCGGCCCGGGGCTTGCTGGGGCATTTGCGCAGTCTGGGCTGGTGGACGAGTATCAACTGTTCATTGCCGGCAAGTTCCTCGGCTCCAGCGCCAGGCCACTGCTTGAGTGGCCGCTTGCCCGCATGAGCGAGGCGCCGGCGCTGAAAATCACTGAAATGCGAGCGGTTGGCGATGACTGGCGAGTCACCGCGATCCCTGTGCCGACGTCCGGCGTATAATTTTCGGCTTGCGCCACGCGCGGCCTGTTCTCGAGGAGGACTCATGTTCACAGGCATTATCGAATCTATCGGCAGCATTCGCTCGTTGACCCCAAAAGGTGGCGATGTGCGGGTTTATGTCGAAACCGGCAAGCTGGACCTGGGCGATGTGAAACTTGGCGACAGCATTGCGGTGAATGGTGTCTGCCTGACGGCAGTCGAGCTGCCTGGCGACGGCTTCTGGGCCGATGTCAGCCGCGAAACCCTGGACTGCACTGCCTTCTCCGACCTCAAGAGCGGCAGCCGGGTCAACCTGGAAAAAGCCCTGACGCCGACTACCCGATTGGGCGGTCATCTGGTCAGCGGCCACGTCGACGGTGTCGGCGAAATCATATCGCGTAGCGATAACGCTCGCGCCATCCAGTTCCGTGTTCGTGCGCCAAAGGAACTGGCCAAGTACGTTGCGCACAAGGGGTCGATTACCGTCGACGGCACCAGCCTGACGGTGAACGCCGTCGATGGCGCCGAGTTCGAGCTGACAATCGTGCCCCACACCCTGGCCGAAACCATCATGGCCGACTACCGCGCTGGTCGTCGGGTCAACCTTGAGGTCGACCTGCTGGCCCGCTACCTGGAGCGTCTGTTGCTCGGCGACAAAGCCGCCGAGTCGACCAAGGGCAGCGGTATCACTGAAAGTTTCCTGGCCGCCAACGGCTACCTGAAATCCTGAATGAGAAGGGGGTGCCGCGTGGCGCTCAACAGCATCGAAGAACTGGTTGAAGACATCCGCCAGGGCAAAATGGTCATCCTGATGGATGACGAAGATCGCGAGAACGAAGGCGACCTGATCATGGCCGCCGAGGCCTGCAAGGCTGAGCACATCAACTTCATGGCCAAGCATGCCAGGGGCCTGATCTGCATGCCGATGTCGCGCGAGCGCTGTGAACTGCTCAAGTTGCCGTTGATGGCACCGCGCAACGGTTCGGGCTTTGGCACCAAGTTCACGGTCTCGATCGAGGCTGCCGAAGGTGTCACTACCGGTATCTCCGCTGCTGACCGTGCGCGTACCGTTCAGGCTGCCGCCGCGCGTGATGCCAAGGCCGAAGACATCGTCAGCCCAGGCCATATCTTCCCGCTGATGGCGCAAGCCGGCGGTACGCTGGCCCGCGCAGGCCATACCGAGGCTGCGTGTGATCTGGCGCGCATGGCCGGTTTTGAGCCAAGTGGCGTGATCTGCGAGGTCATGAATGACGACGGCACCATGTCCCGTCGCCCGGAGCTGGAAGCGTTTGCCGCCGAGCACGGCATCAAGATCGGCACCATCGCCGACCTGATTCACTACCGGATGATCCACGAACGTACCATTCAGCGGATTTCCGAGCAGCCGCTGGACAGCGAATTGGGCCAATTCAACCTGGTTACCTACCGTGACTCGGTCGAGGGTGATGTGCACCTGGCACTGACCCTGGGCAATATCTGCGCAGAAGAACCGACCCTGGTTCGGGTTCACAACATGGACCCGCTGCGTGACCTGCTGATGGTCAAGCAGCCCGGCCGCTGGAGCCTGCGTGCCGCAATGAGCGCGGTGGCAGAGGCGGGCAGTGGTGTTGTGTTGTTGCTCGGCCACCCGTTGGACGGTGACGTGCTGTTGGCGCATATCCGTGAGACCGCCGACAGCGCTCAGGTGAAAACCCCGACAACCTACAGCACCGTCGGTGCGGGTTCGCAGATTCTCCGTGACCTCGGCGTACGCAAAATGCGCCTGATGAGTTCGCCGATGAAATTTAATGCGATATCCGGATTCGATCTGGAAGTTGTAGAATACGTGCCCTCCGAATAAAGCAGGCGTTTATTGCACTGCGTGTTCGTGACCAAACCTCCCACAGGCCGCGTCGGTGCGGCCTGGCTCTTTAAGATGAGAATCCCGGAATGACTCTGAAGACCATTGAAGGTACCTTCATCGCCCCCAAAGGTCGCTATGCTTTGGTGGTTGGCCGCTTCAACAGCTTCGTCGTCGAAAGCCTGGTGAGCGGTGCCGTTGATGCCCTGGTTCGCCATGGCGTGAGCGAAAGCGACATCACCATCATCCGTGCCCCGGGTGCGTTCGAGATCCCGCTGGTTGCACAGAAAGTCGCCCAGCAAAGTGAATACGCGGCCATCATCGCCCTGGGCGCGGTGATCCGTGGCGGCACTCCGCATTTCGAATACGTGGCAGGCGAGTGCACCAAGGGCCTGGCCCAGGTGTCCATGGAGTTCGGCGTACCGGTGTCCTTCGGTGTCTTGACTGTCGATTCGATCGAACAGGCCATCGAGCGCTCCGGCACCAAGGCCGGCAACAAGGGCGCTGAAGCAGCCCTGTCCGCCCTGGAAATGGTCAGCCTGCTGGCGCAGTTGGAGGCCAAGTGATTAGCGACGAAAGCGATCGTTTCAACCCGCGCGATCCAAAACCTGCGGATGCTGGCAAACCATCGAAAAGCGCCAAGCGTCGCGAAGCCCGTCAGCTCGCGACCCAGGCCCTGTATCAGTGGCACATGGCCAAGCAGTCGCTGAACGAGATCGAAGCGCAGTTCCGGGTCGATAACGATTTCAGCGATGTCGACGGCGCCTACTTCCGGGAGATCCTGCACGGGGTTCCGGTCATGAAGGAAGAGATCGACAAAGCCCTGGCTCCGTGCCTGGACCTGCCACTGGAAGAACTCGACCCGGTAGAGCTGGCTGTGCTGCGGCTGTCGACCTGGGAGTTCATCAAGCGGGTCGACGTGCCGTTTCGCGTTGTGATCAACGAAGGTGTTGAGCTGGCCAAGGTCTTCGGTGCCACCGATGGCCACAAGTTCGTCAACGGTGTGCTCGACAAGCTGGCTCCACGGCTTCGTGAAGCCGAAGTACGGGCATACAAGCGCTGATCTCGGCGCTGCTGGCCAATGGGTGAGTTCGAGCTGATCCGTCACTACTTCGCCGCCGCACCGTGTGCGCAAGGTGGCGAAGGAGTTGCCTTGGGCATCGGTGACGACTGTGCCCTGCTGGCCTTGCCAGCGGGCGAACAGTTGGCGGTGTCTACCGACACGCTGGTTGTCGGTGTGCATTTCCCGCACAACAGTGACCCGTTCCTGCTCGGCCAGCGTTCGCTGGCCGTTGCCGCCAGTGACCTGGCGGCGATGGGCGCTACCCCCCTCGCGTTTACCCTTGCCCTGACCCTGCCGGACACGTCGGCGGACTGGTTGCGTGCTTACGCAGAAGGCCTCAATCAGATGGCCAGGCAGTGCAACCTGAGCCTGGTCGGTGGCGATACCACCCGTGGCCCCTTGAGCCTGACCATGACCGTATTCGGCCGTGTGCCTGCCGGGCAGGCGCTGACCCGCGCCGGCGCGCAACCAGGCGACCTGGTGTGTGTGGGCGGTGAACTGGGCAACGCTGCTGGCGCGTTGCCGCTGGTGCTTGCGGAACGTCAAGCCGAGCCGTCGCTGGCGGCACCGCTGCTGGCGCACTACTGGTCGCCATCACCGCAGTTGGCACTCGGCCAGGCGTTACGTGGCAAGGCGTCCTCGGCGCTGGATATCTCCGACGGCTTGCTGGCTGACTGTGGGCATATCGCCAAAGCCTCTGGCGTGGCGCTGCATTTGCAGGTGGACTCGCTACCGATGAGCCAGGCATTACGCGGCTTTTTGGGGCTGGAGGGTGCGCGTCACGCCGCATTGACCGGTGGCGACGATTATGTGCTGGCCTTCACGCTTCCCGATGCCGAACTCCCGGGGCTGCTGGCCGCCGGCTGGCCGATTCACGTGGTTGGCAGGGTCGAGGTTGGCTCCGGTGTCAGCCTGTACGATCGGGAAGGGCGCAACATCACCCCGGCTGTTCGGGGCTATCAACACTTTAGCGATTAGGGAGACACCGTGACCGATCACCGTAATCAGGTGAAGCCTGTTCCGCCTTCGGTCTGGAGCAACCCTTGGCATTTCATGGCATTCGGCTTCGGCTCGGGTACTTTGCCGAAGGCGCCGGGGACCTGGGGGTCTCTGGTTGCCTTGCCGTTCATGCCCTCGTGGCAAATGCTGCCAGACTGGGGTTACTGGCTGATGCTGGGCCTGACCATGCTGTTTGGTTTCTGGCTGTGCGGCAAGGTTGCCAGCGATTTACGTGTGCACGACCATGAGGGTATCGTCTGGGACGAGATGGTGGGGATGTGGATTACCCTGTGGCTGGTGCCGCAAGGCTGGCAATGGTTGTTGGTCGGGTTCTTGGTATTCCGCTTCTTTGACATACTCAAGCCCTGGCCGATCAGTTGGCTTGATCGGCATGTGCATGGAGGTGTCGGCATCATGATCGACGATGTGCTTGCCGGTGTATTCGCCTGGCTGACGATGCAAGGGCTAGTATGGAGCTTTACCTAAGGAGATAGGGCGATGCAAGGATGCCGATGGTTGCTACTGGTCCTGCTTTTGGCAGGAGGTGTGACGTGGGCAGCAGAGCCCTTGCCGAAAAAGCCTTTGCACGCTCGTTTGGCCAGCGAGGTGTGGCTCGACTACACCAATGCCGACGGCACAGGCCTGGCCTGGGAGCTGCTGCGCAAGGTTTTTGAGCCCGTAGGTGTCAAGGTCAAGACGGCGAGCGTGCCTTACAGTCGCGCCATCGGCCTGGTAAAGCGTGGCGAAGCAGATGCCTGGGTCGGCTCTTATCATGAGGAAAGCGCCGATAATATCTACCCGCGCTGGCACTTTGACCAAGACCATATCTATGCCCTGGGGTTGGCCAGTCGGCCGGTACCTACCCAGGAAACGCTGGGTCAGTTCCAATTGGCTTGGGTGCGTGGTTACGATTTCAACAGTTACCTGCCCTATGTTGACCGTTACCGCGAGGTTCAGCGGCGTGAGGGCATTCTGCCGATGCTTGAGTATGGTCGCGTCGATTTCTACATCGATGCCCTGACCGAGGTCGACTATGTGTTGTCGCAGGCGCAGAATCCGTCGGCATTTCGGCGTACCCACCTGGCTGAACTGCCGTTGTACCTGGCATTTGCCAAAACCCCGGAAGGCCGTGCCCTCAAGGAAATTTTCGATCAGCGCATGGATGAGCTGGTGCCAAGTGGCCAGTTGCGCGAGATATTCACGCGCTGGAAGCAGCCGTATCCGTTCTAGGTTGTCCTCAGATCGGCAAGGTGCATCGAACTTTTCGATATGTCTGCACAAAAATTCAGCATAAGCACCGGTGCCACGCTGCTGTTACAATCCAGTCCACGTTAAATATTCACGTTATTTCAGGAGCACAAGGTGCCCGTCGTTTTCGTTGCTGCCTCCAAGCTGCCTACACCCTTTGCCACCTTCACCATGCATGGTTTTCTCGATGAGGCCACCGGTCGCGAGCACGTGGTGCTCAGTCTGGGTGATGTGGCCGACGGCGCGCCGGTACTGGGACGCCTGCACTCCGAGTGCCTGACGGGCGATGCGCTGTTCAGCCAGCGCTGCGATTGCGGTTCGCAGCTGGAAGCGGCGCTGCAGGCGATCGCCCATGAAGGGCGCGGTGTATTGCTGTACTTGCGTCAGGAAGGTCGCGGCATTGGTCTGTTGAACAAAATTCGCGCCTACGAGCTGCAGGATGGCGGTGCCGATACGGTTGAAGCCAATGAGCGTCTGGGTTTTGCTGCCGATCAGCGTGACTACGCCATGTGCCTGCCGATGCTTGAGCACCTGGGCGTGAAGTCGCTGCGCCTGATGACCAATAATCCGCGCAAGGTGAAAGCCCTCACTGCGATGGGTATCGCGGTGGCTGAGCGAGTGCCGTTGCATACCGGCCACAACCCGCACAATAAACACTACCTGGCCACCAAGGCCGGCAAGCTTGGCCACATGATGGGCAACGAGCATCAGGGTGAGGTTGGTCGGGCGTGACCCGGGCTCAGGTTCGTCGCCGTCTCAGCATTGCCTGGTGGCAGCATCTGCTGATCGCATTGGCGCCGTTGTTTGTCTTCAATTGGGCGTTCGGTGATCGTGAAGCGTTGCTGCCAATCCTCGCCATGCCGATGTTCATCGCCAGTGTTTCTTCGATGTTCCTCAGCCTGCCGCGCTTTGGCGCTTACAAGCACGGGCTGATTGCAATGGAGAAGGCGCTGAACAGCGAGGCGGAGCCTGCGGCCTGGATTGAGCTGGCGCGCGTACGTCGGGTGGCCATGCTCTATGCCTGCTTGCCGGCCTGGCTTGCTGCTGTGTCGGTATTCGTTGGCTTGGAGGCCGTGCCGCAGATTCTGTTGGCGGTCTCAAGCGTGGTCGTGCTCTACCTCTACCGTATTCCGCGTCAGCTCGGCTGATAGGTCGGCAGGCCTATTGTCGTCATGGCCGCTCCTTGCGGAGCCGACCATGACGATAGGGCGTCAGAGGCCCAACAACTGCAGGCGCTGACGTACTGCTGCTTCGATTCCCGCTGCATCCAGACCACATTCAGCAAGCATCTGTGCCGGTTTGGCGTGCTCGACATAAATGTCAGGCAGGCCCAGGTGCAGGATCGGCTTGATCAGGTTCTCGCGGGCCAGGAATTCACCGACAGCCGCACCGGCGCCGCCCATGATGGCGTTCTCTTCGATGGTCACCAGCAGCTCGTGCTGGCCAGCTATCTCGCGTACCAACGCTTCATCCAGCGGTTTGACGAAACGCATGTCAACCACGGTGGCATCGAGCTGTTCGGCAACCTTTAGTGCTTCGGCCAACTGAACACCAAAGACCAGCAAGGCGACGGTGCGGCCTTGGCGGCGTACTACGCCCTTGCCGATTTCCAGGGGTTCAAGGTCGTTTTCAATCGGCGTATTCGGGCCGGTACCGCGCGGGTAGCGCACCGCTGCCGGGCCGTTGTACAGGTGACCGGTGCTGAGCATTTTGCGCAGTTCGTTCTCGTCGCTCGGGGTCATCACCAGCATGCCGGGGATGCAGCGCAGGAACGACAGGTCAAAGCTGCCCGCATGCGTCGGGCCGTCTTCGCCGACCAGGCCGGCGCGGTCGATGGCAAACAAGACGTCGAGGTTCTGTACCGCAACGTCATGGATCAGTTGATCATAGGCGCGCTGCAGGAAGGTCGAGTAGATCGCCACCACGGGCTTGGCGCCTTCGCACGCCATGCCGGCGGCGAGGGTGACAGCGTGTTGCTCGGCGATGGCCACATCGAAGTAGCGCGCCGGGAAACGTTCGCTGAAGGCCACCAGGTCCGAGCCTTCCTTCATGGCTGGGGTGATGCCAACCAGGCGTGGGTCCGCCGCAGCCATGTCGCACAGCCACTGGCCGAATACCGCCGAATACTTCGGCCCGCTGGCTTTCTTCGGCGCAGCAGCCGGTGCATCGACCGGCTCAAGCTTGGTAATTGCGTGATAACCGATCGGGTCGACTTCGGCCGGCCTGAAGCCTTTGCCTTTCTTGGTGACCACATGCAGGAACTGTGGCCCCTTGAGGTCGCGCATGTTGCGCAGGGTGGCAATCAGGGTCGGCAGGTCGTGGCCGTCAATCGGGCCGATATAGTTCCAGCCGAGTTCCTCGAACAGGGTGCCGGGTACCAGCATGCCCTTGGCATACTCTTCGGTGCGGCGAGCGATTTCCCAGGCGCCGGGCAGGCGCGAAAGCACTTTTTTACTGCCTTCGCGCATGCTGGCGTAGGTGCGGCTGGAGAGAATCTTGGCCAGGTAGTTGGACAGGCCACCGACATTGCGTGAAATCGACATGTCGTTGTCGTTGAGAATCACCAGCATGTCAGCGTTGACTTCCTGCGCATGGTTGAGCGCTTCGAAAGCCATGCCGGCGGTCAGTGCACCGTCGCCGATCACCGCAATGGACTTGCGCGCCTCGTTCTGCAGGCGAGCGGCGATGGCCATGCCCAGTGCGGCACTGATCGAGGTGCTTGAGTGGCCGACGCCAAAGGTGTCGTACTCGCTCTCGGAACGACGTGGGAAGGCCGCAATACCGTCCTTCTGGCGCAGGGTATTCATGCGCTTGCGTCGACCCGTGAGGATCTTGTGCGGGTAGGCCTGATGGCCCACGTCCCACACCAGCCGGTCATCCGGGGTGTCGAAGACGTAGTGCAGGGCGATCGTCAGTTCGATGACGCCCAGGCCGGCACCGAAATGCCCGCCGGTCTGGCCAACGGTATAGAGCAGCTCCTGGCGCAGTTCGTCGGCCAGGCTCTCCAGATCGGCTTCAGCCAGCCGGCGCAGGCCAGCGGGCGTATCAGCACGGTCGAGCAGCGGCGTGACCGGGCGTTCGCGGGGAATCTCTTGAAACGTCGTGGGCATCAGGCGAATCATTATAGGTGTGAAGAGGCGGCAGTTTACCTTATTGCGGTGATGGCTGCCCATGGCATGGTGCTTCTGCGACACCTGTGCATCGTCTTTCGCGGGAGCCGGTCCTGCCAGCGATATGTCTTACCGCTACCAAGGCAGGCGCCTACGTGAAGTGCACTCAGTTCTTGCGTTCTACGATGTAACGGGCCAGATCGCGCAGTGGTTCCGCCGCGCCGTCGAAGGCTTCCAGCGCCTGCAGTGCTTGATCGCGCAGTTCCAGCGCGTAGGCTTTGGCGGCATCCAGGCCGAGCAGCGCCGGATAGGTCGGCTTGTCGCGAGCGATATCCGCGCCTTGGCGTTTGCCGAGGGTGGCCGTGTCGCTTTCGACGTCGAGGATGTCATCCTGTACCTGAAATGCCAGGCCGATTGCCTGAGCGTAGCGTTGCAGGGCCTCCAGTTCGGTGTTGCCGGCACGGGCGCTGGCGAGAGCACCCAGGCGCACGCTGGCTTCGATCAGTGCGCCGGTCTTGTGCCGGTGCATGAATTCCAGCGCTTGCTGGTCAAGCTTCAGGCCCACTGAGCCCAGGTCGATGGCCTGGCCACCGACCATCCCGGCCGGGCCGGCAGCCAAGGCCAGCGTCTGGACCATGGTCAGGCGGTTGCTGTCGCTTTGCGGGCTCAGGCGCGGGTCGAGCAAGGCGCTGAAGGCCAGGCTTTGCAGGCCATCGCCTGCAAGGATCGCGCAGGCCTCGTCGAAGGCTTTATGGGTGGTTGGCTGGCCACGGCGCAGGTCGTCGTCGTCCATGGCCGGCAGGTCATCGTGAACCAGTGAGTAGGCATGGATCAGTTCAACCGCACAGGCCGCGCCGTTAGCCTGTTCGGCTGGCGCCCCCAAGGCTTCGCAGGCTGCATAAGCGAGCAGCGGGCGGACCCGTTTGCCACCGTTCATGACGCTATAGCGCATGGCGGCGTAGAGGCGGGTGAGTTCGGCCGAAGGGGCGACAAACAACTGTTCCAGCGCCGCATCGACACGGGCCTGGCAGGTGGCTTGGTAGCGGGCGATCATTCCGGCTGCTCTGCGCTGAAGGGTTCGGCGGCCAACTCACCATCGCGCTCGAGGAGGATCTGCACTTTCTGCTCGGCCTGTGCCAGGGCGCCCTGGCAGTCACGGGTCAGACGGATACCTTGCTCGAAGGCGGTCAGCGAGTCTTCCAGCGACAGTTCGCCGTTCTCCAGGCGTTCGACCAGGGCTTGCAGGTCGGCGAGGGATTGCTCGAAATCAACGGCGGCTTTTTTCCGGGCCATGGCGGCTGTCTCTGTGGCGGTTTAAACGGCGCGACACTAGCAGAGCGGGGCAGGGGGAGCAAATCAGTGCCGATGATCTTTCGTCGCATTCTGTTGCATAAAGCCTTTGTTCACTATCTTGCTTTTTCTGTGAGCCTGTCATTGTGAGGGGTTGTGGCTCTCTGCCATAATTGCTGCCGCTTTGCGCTACGGCGTTGCCCGGCAAGGCTCTCCCTTCCTGATGTCGCGTAATGGACTACGTTGTGAGCTTCCTTTCGATCGAGTTCGGCCTCTGCTTCATCCTGTTCTTTGCTATTTACTGGAGCCTGTGCTGGAGCGTTCGTTTGCAGAACGTCATGCTTCTGGCCGCCAGTTACGGCCTTGTTGCCAGCTTCAGTCTGAATTCTCTCTATATCCTGCTGGGGTATACAGCGCTGGTCTATCTGCTGGGGCTTCTGGGTGCGCGTTATCCGGGGCGACGCTTCAGTTACGGGCTGGTTGCGCTACTGGTGCTGGGGTGTTTCTACCTGTTCAAGTACCAGGAGTTCCTCGTCGGTGGCGTTCAGTCGGCGCTGGCCAGTGCCGGGCTTGATGTCTCGCTGCCTATTCTGGAAGTGCTGCTGCCTATCGGCCTGTCGTTCTACACCTTCCATTCGGTCAGCTACCTGGTGTCGATCAACCGGCGCGAGATGACGCCTGCGCCGGTGTTTGATCTGGCCCTTTACCTGGCGTTCTTCCCGAGCCTGATTGCCGGGCCGGTGAACCGTGCTTCGCACATGCTGCCGCAGATTCAGGCCGGGCAGATGCGTCAGGTGCTGGAGCCACAACGTGCATTGGGGCTGATTGCGTTGGCGGTGGTGAAGCTGTTCTTCTTCAGCGCCTGGCTGGCCAGTGAGTGGGTTGATCCGGTGTTCGAGACGCCCAGCAGCTATTCGGCCGAGCAGATCCTGCTCAGCGTCTACGGCTACAGCTTTCTGATCTACTTCAACTTCAGTGGCTATACCAACCTGGTGACCGGCATTGCCTTGTTGTTGGGGTTCCGTTTGCCGGAGAACTTCAATGCGCCCTATGCCGCGAACAACCTCAAGGAGTTCTGGGGCCGTTGGCATATCAGCCTGTCGACCTTTATCCGTGACTACGTGTACATCCCGTTGGGCGGCAACCGTCAGGGCGTCTGGCGCGGCAACCTGAACATGCTGCTGGCCATGCTGATCTCCGGGCTTTGGCATGGCGCGAGCATCAACTTCATTATCTGGGGGGCGCTGCACGGCCTGGGTTTGGCGTTGTACAAAGCCTCGACCTATTGGTTGCCGCAGCCGATGCGTTGGCCGGGGGCGGGTATCGCCGCACGCTTGCTGACCTTCCACTATGTGGCGTTTGCCTGGATTTTCTTCCGTTGCGCCAGCCTCGATGATGCCAAGGACATGCTCGCCGGTATTGCTGGCTTGCGTCTGGAGGCACTGTTCTCGCCTACGGGCGCCCTGTTGCTGGCCTGTGTGGTGTACATCGCTGTCTACCGGCAACTGATCGCGCTTCTGCGCCAGCTCTTCGCCGCCACCACGCGCCTGCCTTGGCAGTTGTACCCCGTTCCGCTGGGGGTATTCATTTCCTTGGTCATCTTTGCATCGCAGTCGGGCGTTCCGGGGTTCATCTATGCCAGTTTCTAGTGCCAGCAAGCTGTTCGAAACGCAGGTGGGCGCGGCCAAGGTGCTGTATGCCATTGTGGTGACCACCTTGCTGTTGTTCTGGTTCAACCAGGACTCAATCCGCCTTTACTGCGAGCAGAAGTACCACCAGGGCTGTGAACTGCCGCTACTGGGCCAGAGTGCTGCCTGGCGGATGGGCAGCAACCTGACTCAGGCCTTGGGCAGTGCCCGTGACAGTTTTATTGAAAGCCTGACCCAGCCTGCTCCGCCAGCATTGATTGCGCAGGCTCCCGTCAGCGAAACCGTGACGATGCCCGCTACGGTGCCTGTCGTGCCGGTGACGCTGGATGGCAAGCATGCGACCCCGGTGCATGCCGCTCCGGCACATGAGAGCGCCAAGCCAGTCAAGGTGGCGGCGACGCCATTGCCTGCGCCCATCCCGCAGCCAGTACAACCGATGCCGGTGACCCTGTCGGCGGGCGATGAAGTCTTTCTGGTCGGCGATTCGCTGATGCAAGGGGTGGCGCCGCACCTGGCCAATACCTTGCACAAGCGTTACCAGATCAAAAGCGTCAACCTCAGCAAGCAGAGTACCGGGCTTGCCTATCCGGGCTTTTTCAACTGGCCACAGACGGTGGCCAAGACCTTGCAAAGCCAGCCGAACATTCGCCTGATGGTGGTGTTCCTGGGGCCGAATGACCCTTGGGACATGCCGGTTGCCAAAGGTAAGCCGTTCCTGCGCTTTAAAACTGCCGAGTGGGAGGAGCAGTACCGTCAGCGTATTGATTCGATTCTTGAGCAGGCGCGTGCGCATGATGTGCAAGTGATCTGGGTTGGCCCGCCGAACATGCAGAAAACCAAGCTGTCCAGCGCCATGGCCTACCTGAGCACGCTCTATGAAACCCAGACCAGGCTCTACCAGCAGCATTATGTCTCTGCTAACGGCGTGTTGGGTTACAAGGCTGATGAGTTCTCCTACACCTTGCAGGATGACCAAGGCAAACGGGTCAAGACCCGGGTCGATGACGGCATTCACTTTACCCCCACCGGGCAGAAGCTCATTGCACAGCAAGTGCTGTCGATGATTACCTTCCCGGGTTTGACCGTGACGGAACACTGAAATGCGTCGATTGCACAACATCCTGGCCCTGGTGGCACTGATCTGCGCATTGCCGGGCTGTAGCCCGGTAGCGGCGGTCAATGGGCCGGCAGCACGTCCACTTCAGGTGCCTCAAAAGGCGGTTCAAGCCCCTGCCAACGGTAATCTGGCGCTGCTGGCGGGCAAGTTCCGCACTGCAAACCGCACCCCGATCAATATCGTGCAACTGGGTGACTCACACACCGCCGCCGACCTGTTCAGCGGGGAAATGCGGCGCCTGTTGCAGGCCCAGTATGGCGATGGCGGTATCGGCCTGGTTGCAGGCTCACCGGTACCGGGGACGCGCTATGAAACGGTGATCCTCAAGGCCGCCAAGCGCCAGTGGGAACTGGTTTCGGCACGGAACCAGCAAAGCACTCAGTTTCCCCTGGGCGGTTACCTGTCATTACCGCTGACGGCCAACGCAGCCGTACGCATCGAGGCGCGTGAGCCCACGGCCCAGCGTTACCGCGTGTCGGCCCTCTACACCTCAACGGCCAACACGACATTGCTCGCCCGCGACGGCACTACCCAGAACCGGCGCCTGCTGGCAGCAACCAATGGGCAGTGGCGCTTCAGCCCGGTGTTCAACAGTGTCAGCTTGCCGCTGGACCTCACCTTGAGCAACCGCAAGGACGTAGCGCTAGGTGGCTGGTTCATCCAGGGCCAGAAGAATGCCGGTGTGACCTATTCAGCTCTGGGGATCAACGGCGCGCGGCTGGATGTTGTGGATAAGTGGCAGCCCGGCTGGCAGGAGAGCTTCAAGGCTCTGCGCCCGGATCTGATCATTCTGGCGTACGGTACCAACGAAGCCTTCGACGACAAGCTCGACTTGAACCAGTACCGTGACCACCTGAACCAGACCCTGGCCGAGTTGCGCCGCAACATGCCGCGTGCAGCCATTCTGCTGGTCGGCCCACCGGACTCGATCAAACAGCGCAAAGCGCGTACGTGCGCCGCCCGTCAGCCGCAACCATTGGCGCAGATCATTCGTATTCAGCGCCAGGCCGCCAAGCAGTTCAACGGCCTGTTCTGGGATTGGCAGGCGTACATGGGCGGCCCTTGTTCTATCGTCAACTGGCAGGCTGAAGGTCTGGCCCGGAACGACCTGGTGCATTTATCCGCCGATGGTTACCGCAAAAGTGCCTCAGGCCTGTATGACTTCCTGCGTGGGCAGCTCGGGTTGCAGTGACGCCCTCGCTGACGATCGAATTTCGGTGTGCGGCGGGTGGGATAAGGTGTTGAATGGTGTGGTGCAGTCTGAGTAACCCGCCAGGCAACAGAGCAGCCAGATGAAAACCATGAACATCCTCGAAGTCGCCAACGGCAAACCGATCAAGCTCTGGACCCAGGGCGTGCCGGTGGAGGAGGAAGCGCGACAGCAATTGATCAACACCGCCAAACTGCCGTTCATCTTCAAGCACCTGGCGGTGATGCCCGATGTCCACTTGGGCAAGGGCTCGACCATCGGTAGTGTGATTCCCACGCGTGGCGCGATCATCCCGGCAGCGGTGGGCGTGGACATTGGCTGCGGGATGATCGCCGCACGCACTTCATTGCACGCCGCAGACCTTCCGGACAACCTCCATGGCCTGCGTACGGCCATCGAAAAGGCGGTACCGCACGGCAAGACCTTCGGCCGTCGCGATCAAGGCGCCTGGGACACCGTACCCGGCGTGGCCGATCATGCCTGGCGCGCACTGGCTGGCCGATTCAAGGCCATCACCGACAAGTACCCGACGCTGGAACGCACCAACAACCGTCAGCACCTGGGAACCTTGGGCACGGGTAACCACTTCATCGAGGTATGCCTGGACGAGGCCAATCGTGTCTGGTTCATGCTGCACAGTGGGTCGCGTGGCGTGGGTAACGCCATCGGCAACCTGTTCATCGAACTGGCCCAGGCCGATATGCGCCAGCACATTGCCAATCTGCCGGATAAGGACCTGGCCTACTTCGAGGAAGGCAGCCGGCATTTCCACGACTACGTCGAAGCCGTGGAATGGGCCCAGGACTTTGCCCGGCAGAACCGTGCGCTGATGATGCACGCGGTGATTGAAGCCGCGCATAAGGTGATCAACAAACCCTTCGAGGCCAACCTCGAAGCGGTGAACTGCCACCACAACTATGTGCAGAAAGAACAGCATTTCGGCCATGAGGTGCTGGTTACCCGCAAGGGCGCGGTTTCTGCGCAAAAAGGCCAGTTGGGGATCATTCCGGGGTCGATGGGCGCACGCAGCTTCATCGTTCGCGGCCTGGGTAACGAAGAAGCGTTCTGCTCCTGCAGCCATGGTGCGGGGCGTGTGATGAGCCGCACCCAGGCGAAGAAGCGCTTCACCATCCAAGACCAGGCGCGTGCCACCGCGCACGTCGAGTGCCGCAAAGATAAAGACGTGATCGACGAGATCCCCATGGCCTACAAGGACATCGACGCGGTCATGCAGGCCCAGCGTGATCTGGTGGAAGTGGTGCATACCCTGCGTCAAGTGGTGTGCGTGAAAGGCTAGGTGCATGCGCGGCGGTGTAGACTGCTGGCCTGGCTGTGCAACCACTACAACGAGGTGTGCTGTGAGATATCTGTCGATTCTGCTGTTGAGCGTATTGCCATTGTTGGCCCAGGCGGTCGAAGTCGGAGAGCGCCTTGCGCCCTGGACCCTGCTCGATCAGTTCGATCAGCCCTATAGCCTGGACGATCAAACCCGAACCCTGCTGGTAGCCCGTGGCATGGAAGGCGCCAAACTGGTGAAAGAGGCCCTGCAAGACCGTCCCAAGGGCTACCTGGAAGCACGACATACCGTGTTCGTTGCCGACATCCAGCGCATGCCTGCACTGATCGCAAAAATGTTCGCCATCCCCGCCATGCGTGATTACAGCTACCGGGTACTGCTCGACCGCGACGCACGCGTGGCAACCCGTTATGCCGGTGCCGAAGACAAGGTGCTGTGGCTGCAACTGGACAACGGCCGGTTGGTCGCGCAACAGGAATACGCCACGGCGGCTGCACTGCGTGAGGCGCTGGAGAAGGCGTCGCATTGATAGGTGTGATGCGGTAGGTGGATTTCGGGCATTAAAAAGCCGGCTTGTGGCCGGCTTCTCGGGGACGGTCTTGGCTTATTTTTGGTAAGCCGCAACCGCCTTCAAATCGTTGCGTCGGCGCGAGGGCCGAAGGTGGCTGGACGCGAATGTATTGCGTCGCCAAACCCGTTGGCAGGCGCTCGGCTGCCAGGGGCTAAATGTGCGGCGTAGCATACTGACAATGGCGCGGTATGCCTAGTGGAAATTCACCTTGAGCGCTTTAGGCTGGCCGTTCGGTACGCCGTTGTCCCCACCAGAAGACCCAACCGAGAATTTCCAGGTGCTGCATTTTGGCCTGGGCCGGGCTGTAGCTTTCGCTGGGGAATTGCCGATTGTCGTAGCTGTGCAGGGCAATGGCACCACCCCGCAGGCGGCTGAGGGTGTGGATGCGCAGTCGGCCATTGTGCAGCAGGGCATAGAGTTCGCCTTCGACGATGCGGGTCAGGCTGCGGTCGATGGCCAGGGTCGCACCCTGTGACAGCAGCGGGGCCATGTTGGTGTCGGGCATGCTCAAGCAGAATGCTCGCGCGGGATCGACACCAAGCCGCTCGAGGCTGCAGGCGGGCAGGCGCAGGTGGCGGTCGGCGATCACGCTCAGTTGTTTGTCCTTCACGCGGTAGAAGGGCAGTTGCGCGTCATCCTCTTTGTGCGCGGCCATCAGGCTGGTGTCGGGTGGTTCGACTTCGATTTCGGTCGGGGTGATGCGCGGTGCGGGTGGCGGATGCTTGGGCCCTTCGCCGCTGCGTAGCCATTTGCTGCAGACGCACAGGAGTTCTGCGATCTCATCGATACGCGCCAGGGGAACACCGCGGTTGAACCAGTTGTTGATGTGCTGCGGTGTCACTTTGCGGTGGGCGGCAAAGTCGGAGGGTGTCAGGTTGCACTCGCGCAGGAGGGCTTTCAAACGGCTGCCAGAAGTATTCATGAGGCCCGATTTTACGGGGCTCTGTGCGATCAGGATATAAACATTGGGTTGAAGAATTTCTCGGAGTTAAGGGTGTTTCCGAGGGATTTGCCGGATGTTTCTCGCGGCCCTAGGTGTTGGCTGGCACCCTGCTGATGCCATCGTAGGCAAGCCTACTCCTACAGGGGGCTATCTTTGCAGGCAACAAAAAGCCCCGCGAGCGGGGCTTTTTGTTCAGCGCGGTGCTTAGCCTTTGTAGGCGGCAACGGCCTTGGTGATTTCGGCGCGGGCGGCGTCTGCGTTGCCCCAACCGTCGATCTTCACCCATTTGCCTTTTTCGAGATCCTTGTAGTTCTCGAAGAAGTGCTTGATCTGCTCCAGCAGCAGGGCTGGCAGGTCGGTGTACTCTTTGACGTCGACGTACAGTTGCGACAGTTTGTCGTGCGGTACGGCGATGACTTTGGCGTCGCCGCCGCCGTCGTCAGTCATGTTCAGGATGCCGACCGGACGGGCGCGGATGACCGAACCTGGAGCCACTGGGTACGGGGTTACAACCAGCACGTCCAGCGGATCACCGTCATCAGCCAGGGTGTTCGGGATGAAACCGTAGTTGGCCGGGTAGAACATTGGGGTGGCCATGAAACGGTCGACGAACAGGCAATCGCTGTCCTTGTCGATTTCATATTTGATCGGCGCGTGATTGGCTGGAATCTCGATGGCGACGTAGATGTCGTTCGGCAGGTCTTTGCCAGCCGGAATCTTGCTGTAGCTCATTGGGCATTGCCCCCATGTTTGGCCAAAAATTGGTCGCGATTATAGGCACATTCCCACGCGCTTGCCACGCCCACCCGGATGCTTGGCATGCTCAGTCCTTGGCGTGGCGATAGTGGGGATGATGGCTGTGTAGTTGCTGTAGACGCAGCAGCGGGTCCTGGCGGTAGAACGCGCGCAGTTGCTGGTAGACCTTGGGGTAGGTTCGGGCCAGCAGGTCGGGGGCGCTGAAGAAATATTCGCTGGTGACCGCGAAGAATTCCGCCGGGCTTTCTGCGGCATAGGGGTCGATGGCGGTTTCGGCATCCGGGTGGCGGTCAAGTTGACGATTGAGGTCGTCATAGGCGTGTTGCATGGCTGACGCCCAATCGCTGACGCGCATGTCGCTGTGCAGCGGTGGCAGGCCGTTGGCATCACCGTTGAGCATGTCGAGTTTGTGCGCCAACTCATGGATGACCAGGTTATAGCCTTCCCAGCCACCACTGGCCAGAACGCCCGGCCAGGCCAGGATTACCGGGCCCTGCAACCACGCTTCGCCACTGTGCTCACCATCCCACTCATGTTCCACGCCACTGGCGTCGCGGTGACGCTGTGGGCTGATGAAGTCGTCGGGGTAGAGGATGATTTCATGGAAGCCCTGGTACCAGTTCAGTTCACCCAGGTGCAGTAGGGGCAACTGCGCTTGAGCCGCCAGGTACAGGCGCTGTTCGGCATCCAGTTCGACGCCGGGCAGTGCGGTGAGGTGTTTTTCGCGCAAGAACAGCACGCAGGCGTCGCGCAGCCAGTGATCTTCTGCCTCGCTCAGACCGTCGAGCAGCGGCAGGCGTTCACGGATGCGCTGCCACAGCTGCGCATCGAGTGGGTACCGGGCCAATGTACGGCGGCGTCGCCAGGCGCTCAGGGACCACATGAGCGGGGCTTAGTTGGCCTTGGCGGCGTTGCGGTTGATGCGGTTGCGCACCAGGCTGATGATCATCGGCAGCATCGACACCAGAATGATCGCGACGATCATCAGCGACAGGTTTTTCTTGATGAACGGCACATTACCAAAGAAGTAGCCGAGGGTGACCAGGCCACCTACCCACAGGACGGAACCGGCGACGCTGAACGCCAGAAAACGGCTATAGGTCATTTTGGCGATACCGGCGACGAACGGTGCGAAGGTCCGCAGGATCGGCAGAAAGCGCGCCAGGGTGACAGTCTTGCCACCGTGGCGGTCGTAGAAATCGTGGGTTTGTTGCAGGTAATCGCGGCGGAAGATCTTCGAGTTGGGGTTGCGGAACAGTCGTTCGCCAGCGGTTCTGCCAATCACATAGTTGGTGCTGTCGCCCAGGATTGCCGCAGCCATCAGCAGGCCGCCAAGCAGCAATGGGTCCATGCCGCCGCCAGCGGCTACTGCGCCTGCGATGAACAGCAGTGAGTCGCCTGGCAGGAAGGGCGTCACCACAAGGCCTGTCTCGCAGAAGATCACCATGAACAGAATGGCGTAGATCCAGGGGCCGTAGTTGTTGACCAGTAAATCGAGGTAGGTATCAAGATGCAGGATAATGTCCAGCGGGTTGAAATCCATGTACGGCACCTGTGGTGAAAGCCCGTGCTGGCGGGCCTGCGATGACTGGCAGTGGGGTGTTTCGCGCGCGACACAGCGGCGTGCGAAGGCCTCCACTCAACGTGTGGTGCCGTATTATACGGCCGCAAACGGATTATTCCTGTGCTGTTTGTAGCGGAGGGTTTTGCTGGTGCATACCGGGCAGGCTCAAGGCCCGCCCGGCTGCCATGTCAGTCCGACTGGATGGGGAGGATGTAGCTCTTGAACTCGGTGTCTTCACGAAAGCCGATGGACTCGTAGACTTTCATGGCCACGTCGTTGTTGGTGCTGGTGGAAACCCGCATGCGCACGGCATTGGTCTCCTTGGCCATCTTTTTCGCGGCGCGCATCAGGTGGTCGGCCACCAGTTGGCGGCGCGAGTCTTCGGCCACATAGATATCGTTGAGGATCCAGACGCGCTTGAGCGACAGCGAGGAGAAACTCGGATACAGCTGGCAGAAACCAAGCAGTTTGCTGTCGTCATCGTTGGCCAGCGCCAGGTAAATCACCGACTCACCACGCTTCAGGCGTTTTTCGAGAAATTTGCGTGAGGATTCGGGGTAAGGCGGTTGGCCGTAGAACTCGCGGTATTTGACGAAAAGCGGAGCAATCAGATCCAGATGCTCAAGGGTTGCTTTGATGATTCGCATAAGCAGTCCTCAGGTTCCTTTGGGGGTGGCGGCGAATCGCAGGGCAGCCGTAGCCCCGATGCTGCCTAAAGCGGAAAAAAAGCGCAATTGGCAAAAATGGACCCGAATCCGGGTCTTGTCGATTAGGAAATTTCAGTTTCTGGCGGAGGTTATTTCTGAATCCTGCCTGTGCGTCGGCGTGGGGCGGCAAGGCGGGCGATAAGGCAGCTGCAGTTGAGGGGGCGGTGAGGTCAAGCCAGTGCGGCCTTCAATCTGTTGAAGGCCGCACCGTACACTGGGTTAGAAGAAGCCCAATGGGTTGATGTCGTAGCTCACGAGCAGGTTTTTGGTCTGTTGGTAGTGATCAAGCATCATTTTGTGGGTTTCACGACCCACGCCCGACTTCTTGTAGCCACCGAAAGCGGCGTGTGCCGGGTACAGGTGGTAGCAGTTGGTCCACACGCGACCGGCCTTGATCCCGCGGCCCATGCGGTAAGCACGGTTGATGTCGCGAGTCCATACGCCCGCGCCCAGCCCGAACTCGGTGTCGTTGGCGATGGCCAGGGCTTCCGCCTCGTCCTTGAAGGTGGTGACGCTTACCACGGGGCCGAAGATCTCTTCCTGGAACACCCGCATCGTGTTGTTGCCTTTGAGCAGGGTCGGCTGGATGTAATAACCGGTGGCCAGGCTGCCTTCGAGCTTCTCCACCTTGCCGCCGGTCAGCAGTTCAGCACCTTCCTTCTCGGCGATCTCCAGGTAGGAAAGGATCTTGTCGAATTGCTGCTCAGAGGCCTGGGCGCCGACCATGGTGTCGGTGTCCAGTGGGTCGCCACGTTTGATCTGTTTGATCTTCTTCATCACTTCTTGCATGAACGCCGGGTAGATCGACTCTTGTACCAGCGCACGCGATGGGCAGGTGCAGACCTCGCCCTGGTTGAAGAATGCCAGCACCAGACCTTCGGCGGCTTTTTCGATGAAGGCCGGTTCGGCTTGCATGATGTCTTCGAAGAAGATGTTCGGCGACTTGCCGCCCAGCTCAACAGTGGACGGAATGATGTTCTCGGCCGCGCATTTCATGATGTGCGAACCAACCGGCGTGGAGCCGGTGAAGGCGATCTTGGCGATGCGCTTGCTGGTGGCGAGTGCTTCACCGGCTTCACGGCCGAAACCTTGCACCACGTTGAGTACACCAGGTGGCAGCAGGTCACCAATGACTTCCATCAGCACGGTAATGCCCAGCGGGGTTTGCTCGGCGGGTTTGAGCACGATGCAGTTACCGGCAGCCAGTGCCGGAGCCAGTTTCCAGGCCGCCATCAGGATCGGGAAGTTCCACGGGATGATCTGTCCGACCACGCCCAGCGGTTCATGGATGTGGTAGGCCACGGTGTTGCCGTCGATCTCGGCGGCGCTGCCTTCCTGGGCGCGCAGGCAACCGGCGAAGTAACGGAAGTGGTCAGCTGCCAGCGGAATATCGGCGTTCAGGGTTTCACGGACCGCTTTGCCGTTGTCCCAGGTTTCAGTGATGGCCAGCAGTTCAAGGTTCTGCTCGATACGGTCGGCGATCTTCAGCAGGATCAGCGAACGGGCTTGTACCGAGGTGCTGCCCCAGGCGTCGGCGGCGGCATGGGCGGCATCCAGAGCCTTGTCGATGTCTTCGGCAGTGGAGCGCGGGAATTCGGCGATCGGTTGGCCGTTCACTGGCGAGGTGTTGGTGAAGTACTCACCTTTGACCGGGGCGACGAACTCGCCATTGATGTAGTTCCCGTAACGGCTCTTGAAGGAAACGATTGCGCCTTCGGTACCTGGGTGTGCGTAACGCATGGTGTGTCTCCTGGCTTTTGTGCTTGTTGGGGAGGATATAGAGCGTAGAGCAAAGCGCGGGCCACTGCTGGCAGGTCTATGTAAATCAAGGGCTTGATGGGATTCTGCGGGTGCGCGCGGGCTTGGTTGTCGCATTTCTGGGACGGTGGGGGTGACACTTTGTGCCAGATGCGGGACAACCTGTGACTCAGCGGTCGTACTGACATTGCAAAGCGTCAGCGGCTGGAGGATGCTGGGTTGTACCGCTTCCGGGGAGAACAATAAAAAGTGCAGAGCAATCATTTGAGCCGGCACGCTCGGCAAGTGCTTACGGTGACTCAGGGCAAGGCCCACTTGCAGGGGCCGGGCAGCGATCCATCCATCGCCCGTTCCTGGCTGCGTTGTCTGGAGGACTATCATCTCGATCCGGCCATGGCGATGGCGCCGACCGTGCTTGAGCATGGGCGTCTGCTGGAAAGCCGAGAGCGCCTGCAGCAGGTGCTGCAGATTGCCGGCAACGAGATGAACACGCTGCATCAACAGCTTTCCGGCGCAGGCCATGCGGTGCTGCTGACCGATGCGCGTGGGGTAATCCTCAACTGTGTGACGGCGCCAACCGAGCGCAAAATCTTCGAGCGTGCCGGGCTCTGGCTCGGCGCCGACTGGAGCGAGGCCAGTGAAGGCACCAACGGGATTGGTACCTGCCTGGTCGAGCGTCAAGCCGTCACTATTCATCAGGAAGAGCATTTTCGTGGCCGTCATACCGGCCTGACCTGCTCTGCCAGCCCGGTGTTCGACCCCCACGGCGAACTGCTTGCGGTGCTTGACGTATCGTCGGCCCGCCCTGAGGTCTCGCGGCAAAGTCAGTTTCACACCATGGCGTTGGTCAACCTCTCGGCGAAGATGATCGAGAGCTGTTACTTCCTGCGCCATTTCGAAAACCAGTGGCTACTGCGCTTTCATTTGCAGGCCGAGTCGGTGGGCCTGTTCAGCGAGGGGTTGCTGGCGTTTGAGGGGGATGGGCGTATCTGCGCGGCCAACCAGAGCGCCCTGAACTTGCTTGGGCATGTTCGCGGCGGCCTGCTTGGAAAGCCTGTGGAGATGTTCTTCGAGTGTTCACTGGATGAGTTGCTGGGGCGTGCTACGGCTCAGGCCAATGCCAGTTGGCCGTTGCGTACGCGTGATGGTCGCCAGTTGTTTGCCAGTGTGCGCGGTCAGGTTCGGGCGCCACAACCGTCGTCATTGGCCGCGGTGGCGTTGCCGCCGCCAGCACCGATTACGGGTTCGATTTGCCTGGTCGACCCTGCATTGCAGAACGATTTTCGTCGCGCCGTGCGGGTGTTCGAGCGCGATGTGCCATTGCTGCTCAATGGCGAGACCGGGTGTGGCAAGGAGGCCTTTGCCAAGGCCGTGCATCAGGCCAGTCAGCGTGCGGCAAAGCCGTTCGTCGCCCTGAACTGTGCCTCGATCCCTGAGAGCCTGATCGAGAGTGAGCTGTTTGGCTATCGCGGCGGCTCGTTCACCGGTGCACGTAAGGAGGGGATGCGTGGGAAGCTGCAACAGGCCGATGGCGGCACCCTGTTGCTGGATGAAATCGGTGATATGCCGCTGGCGCTGCAAACCCGCCTGCTGCGTGTGCTTGAAGAGCGCAGGGTCGTGCCGATTGGTGGTGAACCCCAGGCCGTGGATGTCCGCATCATCAGCGCCACCCACCGCAACCTGCTGGAGCGGGTCGAGGACGGCAGTTTCCGCGAAGACCTCTACTACCGGCTGAACGGCCTGGAAGTGGCCTTGCCGGCTCTGCGTGAACGCAGTGACAAGGCCCAGTTGCTAGATTTTCTGCTGGCGGAGGAAGCTGCGGGGCAGGTTGTCCGTCTGGAGGCGAAGGCGCGACATGCCTTGCTCGATTTCGCCTGGCCCGGCAACGTGCGCCAGTTGCGCAACGTCCTGCGCACATTGGTTGCGCTCGCGGAGGGCGAAGAGATTACCTTCAACGACCTGCCGCCATTGATTCGTCGGCCGCCAGTTGCTGCGATACCCACGGTTTCCAGCGAGGCGCCTGAACATCCACTTGAGGATGCTGAACGCAGCGCTTTGCTGGCTGTGCTGGAGCAGCAACGCTGGCACATGAGCCATGTGGCGGCGCACTTGGGCGTGAGTCGCAATACCTTGTACCGAAAACTGCGCAAGCATGGTATTGCCCGGGACGCCTGAACGAAAGGATGCGATTTTCCCCGCCCTGGGCTACCCTGCCTCGATGTTTTGCGAGGTCGACCATGCACATTCACATTCTCGGTATTTGCGGCACTTTCATGGGTTCGCTGGCGGTGTTGGCCAAGGAGCTTGGCCACCGCGTCACGGGCTCCGACGCCAACGTCTATCCACCGATGAGCACTCAGCTTCAGGCCCAGGGCATTGAGCTGACCCAAGGCTATGATGCCAGCCAGCTGGATCCGGCACCGGACCTGGTGGTCATCGGCAATGCCCTGTCGCGTGGTAATCCCGCGGTGGAGTATGTGCTGAATAAAGGCCTGCCTTATGTATCCGGCCCGCAGTGGCTGGCCGATCATGTGCTGCAAGGGCGTTGGGTGCTGGCCGTGGCCGGAACCCATGGCAAAACCACCACCAGCAGCATGCTGGCCTGGGTGTTGGAGCATGCCGGGATGAGCCCGGGCTTCCTGATCGGCGGCGTGCCACAGAACTTCTCGGTGTCGGCGCGCTTGGGCGATACGCCGTTCTTCGTGGTTGAGGCTGATGAATATGACAGCGCCTTCTTCGACAAGCGTTCGAAGTTCGTCCACTACCGTCCGCGTACTGCCATCCTGAATAACCTTGAATTCGATCATGCGGATATTTTCCCGGATCTGGCAGCTATCGAGCGGCAGTTCCACCATCTGGTGCGCACGATCCCGAGTGAAGGCCTGATCATTCACCCCACCACTGAGCCAGCCTTGCAGCGCGTGATTGAGATGGGCTGCTGGACCCCGGTCCAGACCACGGGTGTTGGCGGTCAGTGGCAGGTCAAGCTGCTCAGTGCTGACGGTTCGCGTTTTGAAGTCAGCTTTGAAGGCGAGTCGCAAGGGGTGGTCGAGTGGGAACTGACCGGTCAGCACAACGTCGCCAACGCCTTGGCCACGTTGGCTGCTGCTCGCCATGTTGGTGTGGTGCCGTCGATGGGTATCGCCGCGCTGAGCGCCTTCAAAAGCGTGAAGCGGCGCATGGAGAAAGTCGCTGAAGTACAAGGCGTGACGATTTATGACGACTTTGCACACCATCCGACGGCGATCGCCACCACGCTGGATGGCCTGCGCAAGCGTATTGGCGATGCACCACTGATCGCCGTGATTGAACCGCGTTCGAACTCAATGAAGCTGGGCGCGCACCGCGATGGCCTGCCGGAAAGCGTACGCCAGGCCGATCAGGTGATCTGGTATGCACCGCCTAACCTGGGTTGGGATCTGGCGGCCACGGCAGCCCAGTGCCCGGTACCTGCGGTGGTGGCTGACAGCCTGGAAGCGATCATTGCCCGGGTGAAAAGCCAGGCCAAGCCCGGTACTCAAGTCGTGATCATGAGTAATGGCGGCTTTGGTGGCCTGCATGGGAAGTTGGCCGAGGCCCTGCGATGAGCGGGCCGGAACGCATCACGCTGGCCATGACCGGGGCCTCGGGGGCGCAGTACGGCCTGCGCCTGCTTGATTGCCTGGTGCGCGAAGACCGAGAGGTGCATTTCCTGATCTCCAAGGCTGCGCAGTTGGTCATGGCGACGGAAACCGATGTGCTGCTGCCGGCCAAGCCACAGGCAATGCAGGCCTTTCTGACCGAGTACACCGGCGCCGCCGCAGGGCAGATTCGTGTGTACGGCAAGGAAGACTGGATGTCGCCGGTGGCCTCAGGTTCCGGTGCACCGGCAGCGATGGTGGTCGTGCCGTGCTCCACGGGCACGCTTTCGGCCATTGCGACCGGCGCCTGTAACAACCTGATCGAGCGGGCGGCGGATGTCACTCTGAAAGAACGTCGGCAGTTGATTCTGGTACCGCGTGAGGCGCCGTTCTCCACCATTCACCTAGAGAACATGCTCAAGCTGTCGAACATGGGCGCGGTGATTCTGCCAGCGGCTCCAGGTTTCTATCATCAGCCGCAAACCATTGACGACCTGATTGATTTTGTCGTCGCGCGCATTCTCAATGTGCTGAACATTCCTCAGGACATGTTGCCGCGTTGGGGTGAGCACCATGTCGGCGGTGAGGATTGAAACGTTCAGTTTTACTGGTGATGGTGCTGGCGCTGGCGCTGCTCAGTGGTTGCGCCAGCGTACGCACGCTGGACGCGGCCAAGCCAGGGGCACCGATTGTATACTCCGGTACGCGCCTTGATCTGTATGCCATGCAGGGCGGGTGTTGCCCCATGGACCGTTTTGGTGCTGAGGCGCCGGCGTATCCCGGGCTTGATCTGCCCGCGAGCGCGTTGCTCGACACGCTGCTGTTGCCGCTGTCGTTGTTGACCGTGCTGGGTGTCAGCTTTCAGGCCACCGGCGGTTTGTAACCGGCCATCGCCGCCGTGCCGGCGATGGCCGGGCAGGGCTTACTTCTTGCCCAGCCTGCGCAGTTCATCGGACTCCACCACGCGAATGCCGTCCTGCTCTTCCAGCGCCAGGCGCCACAATGCCCGCGCCAGTTCACAGGCTTCAATCCCGTGGTACTTGCCCGGTAGCAGTCGTGCCAGCGGTGCTGCCAAGCGCTCAGCGGTGCGTGGTTCGATGCGTTCGCCGAGCAGCAGGGACGGCCGGGCGATGGTGAGTTGCGGCCAGTCTTGTGCTTTCAGCGCTTCTTCCATTTCCCCTTTTACCCGGTTGTAGAACACCGACGATTTTGGGTCTGCGCCGAGTGCACTCACCACCAGCAAGTGGCGTGCGCCCATTTCGCGGGCGCGCTTGCTGAAAGCAACAACCATGTCCAGGTCGACCGCGCGGAATGCCGTTTCTGAGCCTGCCTGTTTGATGGTGGTGCCCAGGCAGCAGAAGGCGATATCGACACGTCCGCTGAGTTGGGGCAGAAAAACCGCAGGATCACCCACCGGGTTCTCTAGATGTGGGTGTTTGGCCAGTGGCCGACGGGTAGGGGCAAGAACGCGGCTGACGGTGGGTTCGCTGAGCAGCCGATCCAGTAAATGTTCACCGGTCAGTCCGGTGGCTCCGGCAAGCAGGATGTGCTGAGGCGTCAAGTACATGATGTCTCTCCCTTGATACAGTCAGCTTAGTGGCTCCGGGCGCTCTTTGCTTGTTCAGTTGTTTTTTCGTCACTCTGCAGGGCTTTGCGGGCCTGCTGCTGACGCAAACGCTGCCAGTGCGCAAGGACGCCTTTGGGGGCCCAGATCTGCGGTTCCGAGGCGTCGAAGTCTTCGTTGTGCTCACGCAAGGCTACTTGGGTGCGGGCCAGTTCGAAGGCGTTTTGCAGGTCGTCGGTCTGGTTCAGTGCCTGGGCAAACAGGGCATCGCCGAAGTAGGTGAAGTCGGCCTCTTCGGAACAGCCGAAAGACACTCTGTCCGAGCGCGCGGCGGTCATGATCAGGGTCTTGTCGTCCTTGAGGGAGTCGATAAAGCCACCTGAGTAACACGCAGAGATGACAACAATTTTGTCTCGCCCTTTCAGGGGCGCAAGCGCTGTGGCCAGTTCGCCGGCAGGCAGGTCTGCCAGTTGCAGGCGCGGCTGATCGAGCACCAGTTCGTGAGTCTGGCTGCCGTGGCTGGTCAGGTAGATGAATACCAGGTCTTCCGGGCCGGTGCGTTCGGCGAGGGTGCGCGCGGCACGGGTCAGGTTTTCCCGGGTGGCCATCGTGCGGTCGGTCAAATGATCGCGGTGATTGGCCAGGATGATTTGGCCAAAGGCACCAAATCGGCTCTTGAGCATGCTGCTGACGTAGTCGGCCTCCCGCAGGAACACGCTCTGTTTGCCGTCGCCGGCCAGGACCAGGCTGTAGAGTTCTACCTCGGCGGTGGAGCGCGGCACGTTGTCCAGGGCTTGTTCGAGCAGCTTGCCTTGGTTGAGCAGTGCCAGTTCCAGTGGGTCGGACAGTGGTCGCCCCTGATCGTCACGAACCCGTTGGCCGTTGATCCAGTGTCCGCTCTCGACCTGGCCGTTTGGCAGGGTCAGCAGGCCTTTGCCTTGATACGTGTCGTTCTCGAAGCCACCCACATAAACGCTACCGTCTGCCAGTTGCAGGCGACCGTAACCGGAAAAGTGCCAGTCGCGGAAATCGCCTTTGTAGTGGCTGCCGTCGCTGGCGAACAGCTCACCTTTACCGCTGAGCGAGCCGTCTTCAAACTGGCCGATCCAGACATCGCCGTCGGCGTTTTCGTAGCGGCCCCGGCCTTCCAGGCGGTTGTCGCGGAACTCACCGATGTACTGATCACCATCGACGCTGTTGAAGGTGCCGCTGCCCTCCAGTTGGCCGTTGACGAAACGCCCGCTGAACTGGTTGCCGCTGGCATCGCTGCGCACCCCTTCGCCGTTGGGTTTGCCATGGGCGAACAGTCCTTGGTACTGACTGCCGTCTTCCAGCTCCAGGTGACCGGCGCCGCTGTACTGGTCGGCTTTGAACTGGCCTCGATAGGCCTGGCCGGCCTCTTTGAGCGTGCCTTCACCTTCACGACGTCCAAGCTTGAAGCCACCTTGGTAGCTACTGTCTGCCGTCTTCAGTCGGCCCTGGCCATGGAACAGGCCTTGCTCAAACTGGCCAACATAGACTTCGCCGTTGCTGCCGTGCCATTCACCCTGGCCGTGCCATTGGCCGTTCAGGAAGCCTCCGGCGTACCAGCTGCCATTGGGGTAGTCGATGCGTCCACTGCCCTGCAACAGGCCATTCACCACCTCTCCGCGATAGCGACCACCGTCGGGCAGGAGGGCATCGGGCGGCGAAAGTGGTTCGCCGTCACCGCAGGCGGTGAGCAGCAGGGTCAGGGCGAGTGGGGCAAGTGGGCGCATAACGGGGTCCGGGTGGGTTAGCCGCCGAGTATGCCGCAGAATGCGCCGGTGGAAACAGCCGCGCCGGCGTGTTTCTACCGGCCATGTTTCGTCATACGAAGCAGAGTGACAGCGGTTCGGCGATGTACGCAGGTTTTTCTTCACCTTCGATTTCCAGGGTGGCGGTAGCCTTCAGCAACCACTGCCCTGGTTTCTTTTCGGTGGCTTCGGTGAGATCAACCTTGAGCCTTACCTGGCTGTTGACCTTTACCGGCTGGATAAAGCGGACGCTGTCCAGGCCGTAGTTGACCACCATTTTCAAGCCTTCAGGCAACACCAGAATGTCCAGCATCAGCGTAGGGATCAGTGACAGGGTCAGAAAACCGTGAGCAATGGTCGTACCGAATGGCGTTTTTGCTGCCTTCTCGGGGTCAACGTGGATGAACTGAAAGTCGCCGGTGGCTTCGGCGAACAGGTTGATGCGTTCTTGGTCGATCTTCAGCCATGCGGAACGTCCCAGTTCCTTGCCGACATAGTCTTTGAGCGCTGTAACGGGTACATAGGGCATCGAGACTCTCCTGATTGTCGTTGGTTTTCTTATGACTACGGTAGGTTCAAGCGTTTAAGATCAGCACGTCGGAGGGGGCCGGTCAAGTCAGCATGACTTGAACGAATATCTCGGTATAGGCACACCAGTAGGGTGCTTATAATGGCCGGCGGGCCTGAGGGAGATTTCTATGCTGTTGCGTGGTTTGACGTGGCTGGTGTTGTTTCAGTTGTTGGGGACAGCGATTAATCACTTGTTCCTGTCGATACTGCCGGGGCCAATTATCGGGCTCTTGCTCCTGCTGACGTACCTGATCGTCCGAGGTGAGGTCGGTGCGCCACTGAGCGAAGCCGCCAGCAGCCTGCTGCGCTATTTACCGTTGTTGCTGGTGCCGCCGGCAGTAGGGGTGATGGTTTATGCCGCCGATATCGCGGCGGATTTCTGGGCGATTGCCGGTGCATTGGTGCTTTCGCTACTCATTTCCATCGTCTTCGCAGGTGTTTTGATGCAGAAGCTCATCGCCCGTCAGGCGCGGGATGAGGAGCGGCCATGAACCTGGATTGGCACGGCGCCGTCGAGGCGGTCATTCATCACCCTTTGTTCGGTATCGGTATCACGCTGGGGGCCTATCAACTGGTGCTTGCCGCCTATGAGAAGACGCGCTGGATCTTTCTGCAGCCCGTGTTGATGTCGATGCTGGTCGTCATCAGCGTACTGCTGCTGTGTGGCTTGACCTACAGCGAATACCGTAAAAGTACCGAAATTCTCAATATTCTTCTGGGGCCTGCGACCGTCGCGCTGGCGGTGCCGCTGTACCTGAATCTGCGGCGTATTCGCCAGCTGTTTTGGCCGACCTTTACTACGCTGGTAATCGGAGGCGTGGTAGCGACTGGCGCCTGCCTGCTGTTGGGGTGGTGGTTTGGCGCCGAACACATGATTCTGATGACCCTGGCGCCGAAGTCGGTGACCTCGCCGATTGCCATGTTGGTGGCCGAGCAGATTGGCGGCGTTGCGCCACTGGCGGCCGTGTTTGTATTGATCACTGGGGTGATTGGGGCCATTTTTGGCCCGGCGCTCTTGTCCCGTTGTGGTGTTCATAGCCCAGAGGCTCGTGGCATGGCGCTGGGCTTGACGGCGCACGCGGTCGGTACTTCAGTGGCGTTGCAGGAAAGTGAGGAGTGCGGGGCCTTTGCGGCCCTGGCCATGAGCCTGATGGGCGTTGCCACGGCGGTCTTTCTGCCGTTGGCGGTCAGCCTGGTCGCGTGAGGAGTCGCCATGACATTACCGCTGTTTCCGCTGAATACGGTGCTGTTTCCCGGCTGCTATCTGGATCTGCAGATCTTTGAGGCGCGCTACCTGGACATGATTGGCCGTTGCATGAAGCAGGGCGGTGGTTTCGGTGTGGTCTGTATTCTGGACGGTGCCGAAGTCGGTAGGGCTGCGCAGGGCTATGCCTCGATCGGCTGCGAGGCGCTGATTCGCGATTTTCAGCAGCAGGACAACGGCCTGCTCGGTATTCGTGTCGAAGGCACACGACGTTTTCGCGTGACCCAGGCCGAGGTGCAGAAGGATCAGTTGCTGCTGGCGCAGGTGCAGTGGCTGGCCGAACAGCCGGATCGCCCGTTGCGTGATCAGGACGAAGACCTGCGAGCGTTGCTCGTTGCGTTGGCCGAACATCCGATGGTCGAGGCGCTGAACATGCCGAGAGCCATTCTCGGGCAGCAGGCGTTGGCGAATCAATTGGCCTACCTGCTGCCGTTTGTCGAGGAAGACAAGCTCGACCTGCTGGCCATTGATGCGCCCCAACAGCGCCTGGATGCTATCCAGGCACTGCTTGATCGTTTACAGGGTGAGCTGTTCGCCTGACCACTCAGTACTGATAGCGGGCCAGGGCTTGTGGCAACGCATGCAAGGTAAAAAAGGCGAGCAGTGCCGTACAGGCTGGCAGGATCAGCCACCAGGCACGTCGTGGCAGGGCGTTTAGTGGTGCGCGGTCCTGAATCAGTGTCAGGCTGGTAGCGCATACAAAACAGGCCAGCAGTGCCCCAGCGAGGATGTCGGTGGGCCAATGTGCGCCCAGGTAAACGCGTGAGCAGGCGATGGCCAGGGCCGGCAGGCAGCCCAGCATGACCCAGGTCAGACGCATGCGTGGTGGTTGTTCGCGCCCGGCCAGCACCGCAAGCACCAGAAAGAACGCAAACGACGCAGAGCTATGCCCGCTGGGCATGCTGTAAGTGCCCAAAGGGTCGGTCAGTACGTCCGGGCGGGCGCGGGCGAAGAACCACTTCAGGGTACCGTTGAGCAGTGCGGTGCCAATCAGGGTGGTGGCGGCAAAAAGGGCGTGTCGCCATTGCCGGGCCAGTAGCAGAAGCGCGGTCAGCAGGCCTCCTGCTATTAGCTGCGTTCGGAAGTCTCCCAGCCGTGTGACCATGACGGCTATATCATCGATCGCTTGGCTGCGGTTTTCCTGAATGACGGCCATCAAGCCTTGATCCAACTGTGTCAGGTACGGCCAGCCGAAAAACAGCGCAATCAGCGCCAACAGGCTCAGCCCTGCCATCAGCCGGGTACCACGTCGTTGGCTGCGCAGGCTGCCACTGATGCTCAGTGCAATCAGCACGGCCATGCTACCCGCCACGATACCGGCCTGCGGCCAGAAACCGTCCGGCAATGGCAGGCGCATGGCTGCACCGGTCGCCCAGCCTGGCAGCAGGTAGGCGATAGCCCAGCCGGCACCAGCAACCAGGCTGACCATGATAAAGCGCGGAATCGGCATGTCGAACATGCCCGCCACCATCGGCAGCATTGGGCGTAGCGGGCCGATAAAACGCCCGACCAGCAGGCTGGCGATACCATAGCGCTGGAAGTAGGTTTCAGCGCTGCCGATCCATTGCGGGTGTGTGCGCAGTAATGGCAGGCGTCGGATGTTCTGGTGGAAGTGCCGGCCCAGGGTATAGGAGATTGCATCGCCGAGAAGGCCGCCCAGATAGCCCAGTAACAGCGTTTCGCCCAGCGACAGGGCGCCGCTGCCTGCCAGTACGGCGATAGCGAACAGCAGCACGGTGCCGGGTACGATGATCCCGGCAATCGCCAGGCACTCGATGCAGGCCACCACAAAAATCGCCAGGCCAAGCCACTGCGGGTGGGTGGTCAGCCAGCCGGTCAGGCTGTCGAGCCATGCGCCCATAGGTTCAAATTCCTTGTGTCAGTAAAAGGTAGTCTTGCCCCTCGACCTGCCCTCGGCGCAACGGGTTGCGGGTGCAGTAACGGGCGAATTCGGCATCAACGAAACGATACAGCAGATGCTCATCGCGGCCGCGGGGGATGCCCAGGCGAGTGGTCTGAATAATGTGTTTCACAATAATGCTGCAGTCGTCGACAAACAGTCGCTCGGGGTCAAAGCGTTGGGCGTCCCACTCGGGCACCTTTAGCCCCAGTGCCTTGCACAGCAGGGTTTGCCCGGCGCACAGGCGTTCAGGTTGGCGTGGCTGGCCGCGGGTATCAGGGTTGTTCGCTTGCATTTGCGCCAGGCTGTCGGCATCGGAACAGGCGTCTAGCCATGGGTAGCCGGATTTGATCAGCACGGCATTACCGGGGCCTTGGGCGCTGAAGTTCAGCGAGTCGCCACCGCGGGCGTAGTACATATAGATGTGTCCACCCTCGAGAAACAGGGCTTTGCGCTTTTCTGTGTAGCCCAGCGAGGCGTGGCTGCCTTTTTCGGCGCAGTAGTAGGCTTCGGTTTCGATGATGCGCGCCGAGAGCCAGTAGGGGCCCTGTCGGTGACGGATGACCTTGCCGAGCAAGGCTTTGGCCAGGGTTTGCGCATCACGGTCAAAAAATGTATCGGGCAGTGGCCGGCAAGCGTTCGGCGTAGGCATTATCGATCATCGTTGGAAGCTGGCGCCGATCATAGCAACTTATCGTCAGCAGAGCCGGCGTGTGCAAGGGGCGCGCCTATCGTCAGGGCCGTTTTGGGTGGTTGATTTCGACCATCCGCCAGCCACCGCTGGGCGTTCACCTGCATGACAGTTATAATCAGCCGATTTCCCCTTCGCCAAGACACTGAGCCCCATGACTGAGTCCGTTCTTGACTACATGACCCGCCTGGGTCGCGCTGCCCGTGAGGCGGCCCGCGTCATTGGCCGTGCCAGCACTGCGCAGAAGAACCGCGCGCTGCAGGCTGCTGCCAATGCGCTGGACGCTGCCCGCGCCGAACTGTCCGCTGCCAATGAGCAGGACCTGGCTGCTGGCCGTGCCAACGGCCTTGAGCCGGCCATGCTCGAGCGCCTGGCGCTGACGCCAGCACGTATCGACAGCATGATCGTCGGCTTGCGTCAGGTCGCCAGCCTGCCAGACCCGGTCGGGGCGATTCGCGACATGAGCTACCGCCCTTCGGGCATTCAGGTGGGCAAGATGCGTGTGCCGCTGGGCGTCGTCGGGATCATCTATGAGTCGCGGCCTAACGTGACCATCGATGCTGCGAGCCTGTGCCTGAAGTCCGGCAACGCCACCATCTTGCGTGGCGGCTCGGAGGCCATTCATTCCAATCGCGCGATTGCCGCCTGCATCCAGCGTGGCCTGGCTGAAGCCGGCCTGCCTGCGGCGGTGGTGCAAGTGGTCGAGGTCACTGACCGTGCGGCGGTCGGCGCGCTGATCAGCATGCCGGAGTATGTCGACGTGATCGTGCCCCGTGGCGGCAAGGGCCTGATCGAGCGGGTCAGTCGCGAAGCCCGCGTACCGGTGATCAAGCACCTGGACGGCATCTGCCACGTGTATGTGGCCGAGCATGCTGATCTGGAAAAGGCCCGGCGTATTGCCTTCAATGCCAAGACCTACCGCTATGGCATCTGCGGCGCGATGGAAACCCTGCTGGTCGATCAGCGTGTTGCGGCGGAGTTCCTGCCGGCAATGGCGACCCTGTTCAGGGAAAAAGGCGTTGAGTTGCGTGGTTGCGAACGTACCCGTCAGTACATCGAGGCGCTGCCTGCCACGGAAGAAGACTGGCACACTGAGTACCTGGATGCGATTCTGTCGATCCGAGTGGTCGATGGCCTGGATCAGGCTATTGAACATATCAACCACTACGGCTCGCACCATACCGATTCCATCGTGACCGAGCATCAGGGCCTGGCCCGGCGTTTTATTGCCGAGGTCGACTCGGCGTCGGTCATGCTCAATACCCCGACCTGCTTTGCCGACGGGTTCGAGTATGGCCTGGGCGCCGAGATCGGTATTTCCACCGACAAGCTGCATGCCCGTGGTCCGGTTGGCCTGGAAGGGTTGACCTGCGAGAAATATGTTGTGATCGGCGACGGCCAGTTACGCGGCCAGGAGTCGCTCTGACTTGGTTGAGCATGCCCCACTCGCCGCTGCTGTCAGCGTGCCGCCCCAGCGGCGCATTGGCGTTCTCGGCGGAACCTTCGACCCCGTGCATATCGGTCACCTGCGCAGTGCGCTGGAGGTTGCCGAAGTGCTGGGGCTCGATGAGTTGCGGCTGATGCCCAATGCTCGACCGCCGCACCGCGATACCCCGCAGGTGTCGGCGCTCGACCGTTTGGCAATGGTCGAACAGGCGGTGCGTGGCGTGCCGTTGCTGACAGTCGATGCCCGGGAGTTGTCCCGTGATAGACCGTCGTACACCATTGAAACGCTGGAGCTGATGCGGGCCGAGCTGGCTGCTGAAGACCAGTTGTTCCTGTTGTTGGGTTGGGATGCCTTTTGTGGCTTGCCCAGTTGGCACCGTTGGGATGAGTTGCTGAAACACTGCCACATCCTGGTGCTGCAACGCCCGGATGCCGACGTTGAGCCGCCGGATGCGTTGCGCAACCTGCTGGCCGCACGCTCGGTCAGCGATCCACAGGCCCTGGTTGGGCCTGCCGGGCAAATTGCATTCGTCTGGCAAACGCCGCTGGCGGTTTCCGCCACGCAAATCCGACAGCTGCTGGCCAATGGCAAGTCGGTGCGTTTTCTGGTTCCAGACGCAGTACTGGCCTATATCGAGGCGCACGGCTTGTACCGTACGCCGAACTGAAGGGCACGCCGCGAGGCGGCCCCTACTTACGAGCTGAATGAGTTTTATATGAAGAACCAAGCAATCAACGCCGAAACACTGGTCGAACTGACCCAAGCGGCACTGGCTGACGTCAAGGCCCAGGACATCCTGGTGATCGACGTGCGTGACAAGCACAGCCTCACCGACTACATGATCATCGCTACCGGTACCTCCAACCGTCAGATCAACGCGATGCTGGAAAAGGTTCGCGAGAACGTCAAGAAGCACGGCGCTCAGCCGCTGGGCGAAGAAGGCAAGGGCGAAAGCGATTGGGTTCTGCTGGACCTGGGTGATGTCATTGTTCACATGATGACCGCCGCCGCACGTCAGTTCTATGACCTGGAACGTCTGTGGCAGGGCGCTGAGCAGAGCCGTGCTGCCGACGGCAAGCACCACTCGCCGGAGCATTCGCACGAGCACTTCGACAAGCTCCGCGACAAGGAATAAGGAAGCGTCGTGCGTCTGCGTCTGATCGCGGTTGGCTCGCGCATGCCCAAGTGGGTTGAAGACGGCTGGCATGAGTATGCCAAGCGTCTACCTTCTGAGCTGTCGCTGGAGCTGGTGGAAATTCCACTCAATACCCGAGGCAAGAATGCCGATGTCGCCCGCCTGATCCGTCAGGAGGGCGAAGCCATGCTGGCCAAAGTCCAGCCGGGGGAACGTATCGTCACGCTGGAGGTCCATGGCAAGCCCTGGAGCACCGAACAGCTGGCGGTCGAGCTGGACCGCTGGCGGCTGGATTCGCGTACGGTCAACTTCATGGTCGGTGGCCCCGAGGGGCTGGCGCCGGAAGTCTGTGCACGCAGTGAACAGCGCTGGTCGCTGTCACCCTTGACCCTGCCGCACCCGCTTGTACGGATACTCATTGGCGAACAGCTGTATCGCGCCTGGACGGTTCTGTCCGGGCACCCTTACCACAAATAAGCCGTAAGCCTCCGTAATGTCGCAGCCGATTCGCCTCAAGGATCACGAAAAAGACGCCCGTCTGGTGCGTAGCCGCGTCGTGGTCGGTGCAGTGGCGGTCGTCTTGCTGGTGTGCGTGCTGATTGTTCGCCTCTACTACCTGCAGGTCATTCAGTACGACTATCACTCCACGCTGTCGGAAAACAATCGGGTGCATGTACAGCCGATTCCACCGACCCGTGGGCTGATCTTCGACCGTAATGGGGTAATCATCGCCGATAACCGACCAAGCTTCAGCTTGAGCATGACCCGTGAGCGGGCTGGCGACTGGCGTCAGGTGCTCGATGTAATCGTCGAAGTGCTGCAACTGACCCCCGATGACCGTGCGTTGTTTGAAAAGCGCATGAAGCAAGGGCGTCGTCCTTTCGAACCGGTGCCCATCCTGTTCGAGCTGACGGAGGAGCAGATTGCCCGCATTGCGGTGAATCAGTTCCGCCTGCCGGGTGTCGAAGTGGTTGCGCAGTTGGTCCGGCACTATCCGCAAGGGCCGCATTTTGCTCATTCGGTGGGTTACGTCGGGCGGATCAACGAGAAAGAACTCAAGACCCTCGACCCGGTCAACTACAGCGGTACCCACCACATTGGCAAAACCGGTATCGAACGATTCTATGAACCGGAATTGCATGGTCAGGTGGGTTACGAGGAAGTCGAGACCAATGCCCGTGGCCGTGTACTGCGTGTACTCAAGCGCACTGACCCGGTGCCGGGCAAAGATATCGTTCTAAGCCTCGACATCAAGCTGCAGGAGGCCGCAGAAGCTGCGCTGGGCGGGCGCCGAGGTGCCATTGTGGCCCTTGATCCTCGTACCGGCGAGGTGTTGGCGATGGTTAGCCAGCCGAGCTTCGACCCGAACCTGTTCGTGACCGGCATCAGTTTCAAGGCCTATGCCGAGTTGCGTGATTCCATTGATCGGCCACTGTTCAACCGTGTGCTGCGTGGTCTTTACCCGCCGGGCTCGACGATCAAGCCGGCTGTGGCGATTGCCGGTCTCGACACGGGTGTGGTGACTGCCGGTACGCGGGTGTTTGACCCTGGCTACTACCAGTTGCCCAACTACGACCACAAGTACCGTAACTGGAACCGTACCGGCGATGGCTGGGTCGACCTGGACACGGCAATCATGCGCTCCAACGACACCTACTTTTACGACCTGGCGCACAAGATGGGCATCGACCGGTTGGCCAACTACATGAACCGCTTTGGTATTGGCCAAAAAGTGGCGTTGGACATGTTTGAAGAGTCGCCTGGGTTGATGCCGTCCCGTGAGTGGAAGCGGGCGACCCGTCGTCAGGCCTGGTTCCCGGGTGAAACGCTGATTCTCGGTATTGGCCAGGGTTACATGCAGGCGACCCCGTTGCAGTTGGCTCAGGCCACCGCGTTGATTGCCAACAAGGGCAAGTGGAACCGTCCGCACCTGGCCAAGACCATCGAAGGTAAGCCACCGGTAGATGAGAACCCGATGGAAGACATCGTTTTGCGTGACAAGTCCGATTGGAACAAGGTCACCCACGGCATGGAGCAGGTGATGCAAGGTGCGCGGGGTACTGCGCGCAAGGCCTCGATTGGTGCCCAGTACCGGATTGCAGGCAAGAGTGGTACGGCTCAGGTGGTGGCGATCAAGCAGGGCGAGAAGTACGACCGTAACAAGTTGCAGGAGCGCCACCGTGACCACGCACTGTTTGTCGGCTTTGCACCGGCTGACGATCCGAAGATTGTCGTATCGGTGATGGTTGAGAACGGCGAGTCTGGCTCGGGCGTTGCCGCGCCAGTCGTGCGGCAGGTCATGGATGCCTGGCTGCTCGATGAACATGGGCGGCTCAAACCGGAGTACGTCACACCTTCTGTCGCTCAGGAACCTGCCCAGTGAAAAGCAATTTCGATCGCATGCTTTCCAGTGATGACGTCATGCGCCGTCGGGCGACGTTCCTCCAGCGCATCCACGTTGATGGCCCGTTGCTCGTTCTCTTGTTGACCTTGGCTGCGGGCAGCCTGTTCGTGCTGTATTCGGCCAGCGGGAAGAACTGGGACCTGTTGCTCAAGCAGGCCAGTTCATTCGGTATTGGCCTGGTCTCAATGTTCATCATCGCGCAGTTCGAGCCGCGGTTCATGGCGCGTTGGGTACCACTGGCCTACGTTTTCGGCGTGTTCTTGCTGGTCGTGGTGGATGTCATGGGGCACAACGCCATGGGGGCCACGCGCTGGATCAACATCCCGGGGGTGATCCGCTTCCAGCCTTCGGAATTCATGAAGATCATCATGCCCGCCACCATTGCCTGGTACCTGGCCAAGCGCACGCTACCGCCGCACTTGAAGCATGTGGCGATCAGTCTGGTGATGATTGGCGTGCCGTTCATTTTGATCGTCCGTCAACCGGACCTGGGCACTGCACTGCTGATTCTGGCCTCGGGTGCATTCGTGCTGTTCATGGGCGGGCTGAAGTGGCGCTGGATTATCAGTGTGGTCGCCGCTGCTGTGCCTGTGGCGGTGGCGATGTGGTTCTTCGTCATGCACGACTACCAGAAGCAGCGCGTGCTGACCTTTCTCGACCCGGAAAGCGACCCATTAGGCACGGGCTGGAACATTATCCAGTCCAAGGCAGCCATTGGATCGGGCGGTGTGTTCGGCAAGGGCTGGCTGCTGGGCACGCAGTCGCACCTGGACTTCCTTCCGGAAAGCCATACGGACTTCATTATCGCCGTCATGGGTGAGGAGTTCGGGTTGGTAGGGATCTGCGCGCTGTTGCTGATTTACATGTTGTTGATCGGACGCGGCCTGGTGATTACTGCCCAGGCGCAAACGCTGTTCGGCAAACTGCTGGCGGGCAGCCTGACCATGACGTTCTTCGTCTATGTTTTTGTCAATATCGGTATGGTCAGCGGCTTGCTCCCCGTGGTGGGGGTGCCGCTGCCCTTCATTAGTTATGGTGGAACTTCGTTGGTGACGCTGCTGTCAGCGTTTGGGGTTTTAATGTCGATTCATACGCACCGTAAATGGATCGCACAAGCTTGAATAAGGTGAAGAATTTCATGCAAGCAATGCGTGGCTGGGCGGCTCGTTGCGCGCCTTGGGTTGGCCTTTTCGGCCTGCTCGGCTCGGCGCAACAGGCTGTGGCTGGCGACTATGACGGCTCGCCTCAGGTGGCCGAGTTCGTCGGCGAAATGACCCGTGACTACGGTTTTGCTGGTGAGCAGTTGATCGGGGTATTTCGTGAGGTCGAGCGCAAACAGTCGATTCTCGATGCCATTTCCCGACCTGCTGAGCGGGTAAAACCCTGGAAGGAATATCGCCCGATGTTCCTGACCGATGCACGTATCGCCCGCGGCGTGGATTTCTGGCGCCAGCACGAGGCTGCTCTGGCCCGCGCCGAGCAGGAGTACGGTGTCCCCGCCCAGGTCATTGTGGCGATCATTGGCGTTGAAACCTTCTTTGGGCGCAATACAGGCAACTATCGGGTCATTGATGCCTTGTCGACGCTTGGCTTCGACTATCCACCGCGTGCCGAGTTTTTCCGCAAGGAGTTGCGTGAGTTCCTGTTGCTGGCCCGTGAAGAACAGGTCGACCCGCTGACCCTCAAGGGTTCTTACGCCGGCGCCATGGGGCTGCCGCAGTTCATGCCGAGCAGTTTTCGGGCCTACGCCGTGGACTTCGATGGCGATGGCCATATCAATATCTGGAACGACCCGGACGATGCCATTGGCAGTGTCGCCAGTTATTTCAAGCGCCACGGTTGGGTGGCCGGCGAGGGTGTGGTCAGCCGTGCCATGGTCCGCGGTGAACGGGTGGATGAAGGGCTGACGACTGGAATCGAGCCGGTTCGTACGGTTGGGGAGTTGCGGGCACTGGGCTGGTCAAGCCATGATGTGCTGCGCGATGATCTGCCGGTCACCGCTTTTCGGCTTGAAGGCGACAACGGCCCTGAGTATTGGCTGGGCCTCAAGAACTTCTATGCGATCACGCGCTACAACCGCAGCGTGATGTACGCCATGGCGGTACATCAACTTTCGGACCTGCTGGTTCAAGCACGAGGCGCCAAATAAATGCGCGTATCGCTCACTACTTCGTTACAACTGCTCGGCGTGGCCGCGCTGGGGCTGGTGCTGGTCAGTTGCTCCACCGGTCGTTCACCGCAACAACAGGGCGGTATCCGCTCGCAGCCCGGCCTGGATATCAACCGTGCTCACAAGGACGGCGCGCCCTGGTGGGATGTCGATGTCTCGAAGATCCCCGATGCGACGCCTACGGTGCACAATGGCCCGTACAAGGCCAACCCCTATACGGTGTTGGGCAAGACCTACTACCCGATGGGCGAGTCGCGCAACTACGTGGCCCAAGGTACCGCCTCTTGGTACGGCACCAAGTTTCACGGGCAGAACACCGCCAACGGAGAGGTCTACGACCTGTATGGCATGAGCGCGGCGCACAAGACCTTGCCGCTGCCGAGCTACGTGCGGGTGACTAACCTGGACAACAACCGCAGTGTGATTTTGCGGGTCAATGACCGTGGCCCGTTCTACTCCGACCGGATCATTGACCTGTCGTATGCCGCAGCGAAAAAGCTTGGCTACGCTGAGACCGGCACGGCGCGTGTGCGTGTTGAAGGTATTGATCCGCAACAGTGGTGGGCCCAGCGCGGCCGGCCTGCACCGCTGGTGCTGGAGCAGCCACAGGTAGCGCAGGCCCAGCCGCTGTCGAGCAATACCGGGACGGTCGAGCAGTGGACGCCACCACCGCAGCAGCATGCGGCGGCGGTGGTGCCGGTTCAGGTCGCCAGCAACACGGCCCCGGCCGGCGCTGGCATGTACTTGCAGGTCGGCGCATTTGCCAACCCGGATGCCGCCGAACTGCTGCGTTCCAAGCTCAGCACCATGGTGAGCGCTCCGGTGTTCATCAGTTCGATCGTGCGCAATCAGCAGACCCTGCACCGGGTTCGCATGGGCCCGATCAGCAACCCGGGCGAAGCCCAACAAATGCAGGACAGTGTGCGTCTGGCCAATCTGGGCCAGCCGAAAGTTGTCACGGCAGACTGACTCAGGGGGCCTGATCAGTCTGTTGTGAAATACGCCGGTCGGTGTGCTCAAGTGCGAACGACCGGCGCGGCAAAACAGTCTGTACAATGCCTGTTTTGCTCATCAGGCCACGCGCCTGGAAACGTTTTGCCCTTGCGGGCATGAGCCCATTAGCCATTTCGAGAGACGGATGAACATCACCACCTTTGCCAAACGCCTTTGCCTGCTTGTCCCGCTGATGATCACCCCTGCCGCATTCGCGGCGGAGCAGATGATGCCGTCGCCGCCACAACTGGCAGCCAAGTCCTACGTGCTCATGGAAGCCTCCAGCGGCAACATTCTGGTTGAGAACAATGGCGACGAGCGTCTGCCGCCGGCCAGCCTGACCAAGCTGATGACCGCCTACATCGCGACCCTGGATATCCGTCGCGGGCAGATTGGCGAGAACGATCCTGTGACCGTCAGCGAGAACGCCTGGCGTACCGGTGGTTCGCGCATGTTCATCAAGGTGGGTACCCAGGTCAGCGTCAGCGACCTGCTGCACGGCATCATCATCCAGTCGGGCAACGACGCCAGCGTGGCGCTGGCCGAGCACATCGCGGGCAGCGAAGATGCGTTCGCCGACATGATGAACAAGACGGCTGGCGATCTGGGCATGAGCAACAGCCACTTCATGAACCCGACCGGCCTGCCGCACCCAGAGCATTACTCGTCGGCGCACGACATGGCCCTGCTGGCCCGTGCGATCATCCACGAAGACCCGGCTCACTATGCGATCTACTCGCAGAAAGAGTTCTTCTGGAACAACATCAAGCAGCCGAACCGCAACCTGCTGCTGTGGCGTGACAAGACCGTCGACGGCCTGAAAACCGGCCATACCGACGAAGCCGGCTACTGCATGGTATCCTCGGCTGTACGCGACGGCATGCGCCTGATCGCGGTGGTCTTCGGCACTAACAGCGAGCAGGCTCGTGCAGCCGAAACGCAAAAACTGCTGACCTACGGCTTCCGTTTCTTCGAAACCCAGACCTTCTACCAGAAGGGTACCGAGTTGGCACAGGCGCCGGTCTGGAAGGGCGCCACCAGCCAGGTCAAGGCCGGTTTGGCCGAAGACCTGAGCATGACTTTGCCTAAAGGCCAATTGAAGAAGCTGGCTGCCAGCATGACCATGAACCCGCAGCTGACTGCGCCTATCGCCAAAGGTGACGTAATCGGTAAAGTGGAAGTCAAACTGGATGACAATGTGGTGCATAGCGCCGACCTGATTGCCTTGGACGGCGTGGAAGAGGGTGGTTTCTTCCGTCGTGTGTGGGATAGCATTCGGCTATTCTTCTACGGGTTGTTCAACTGATATCGTGACCTGCACGCCCTCGCCATATTCAGGTGAGGGCGTTGTTGTTGCCACGGCTTACGAGGCCGTTACTGCCATGAGCGTACCTGACGTCAAGTCGCACACTATTGAGTTCCCCTGCCTCGATTACCCGATCAAGGTAATCGGCGATACCGTGGTCAATTTCAAGGACACGGTGATCGAGATCCTGAGCAAATATGCCAAGATCGACCTGCAGACACTGGCCGAGCGCCAGAGCAGCAATGGCAAGTACACCACGGTGCAACTGCACATCGAAGCAACCGGTGAAGATCAACTGCGAGATATCAATAGCGCCCTGCGTGCTACTGGCATCGTGCATATGGTGCTTTGATGCCCGCAAGCCTGGGCTTTCGCGAACTCGGCCTGTTGCCTTATGAACCTGTCTGGCAGGCCATGCGTCGGTTTACCGATACGCGTGGGCCGCAGACCGGCGATGAAGTCTGGCTGGTTGAACACCCTCCGGTGTTCACCCAGGGGCAGGCTGGCAAGGCTGAGCACCTGCTGTTGCCGGGTGATATTCCGGTGGTGCAGGTCGATCGCGGAGGCCAGGTGACCTACCATGGTCCTGGCCAGTTGGTAGCGTATCTGCTGCTGGATGTGCGCCGGTTGGGTTTCGGTGTACGAGATCTGGTAAGCCGCATTGAGCGCTGCCTGATCGATCTGTTGGCAGGCTACGATGTTGAAGCTGCCGCCAAGCCGGACGCCCCGGGTGTCTACGTCGATGGAGCAAAGATCGCTTCCCTCGGCTTGCGAATTCGCAATGGCTGTTCATTCCATGGCCTTGCCTTGAACGTGGACATGGACCTTGCGCCATTCCGTCGTATTAATCCCTGTGGGTATGCGGGGCTGGCAATGACCCAGCTGCGCGACCAGGCAGGCCCGATCGAACTCTCCGAGGTAAGGGCAAGGCTGCGTGCGCAGCTGGTCAAGCACCTCGACTATGCTGAGCAGACGACCCTTACGGGCGGAATCGACTGATTATGACTACTGTTGTGCAAGAACCGCTGGAGAGCAGCGCGCCGAACGTGACCGTTGCGGTGGACGCGTCGGCTGCGCCGGCCCCCCGGGCGAAAGTTGAAGCCGGTGTAAAGTTGCGTGGCGCCGAAAAGGTTGCGCGTATTCCGGTGAAGATCATCCCTACCGAAGAGCTGCCGAAGAAACCTGACTGGATCCGCGTGCGCATCCCGGTTTCGCCGGAAGTCGACCGTATCAAGCAACTGCTGCGCAAGCACAAGCTGCACAGCGTGTGTGAAGAGGCCTCCTGCCCGAACCTGGGTGAGTGCTTCTCGGGTGGCACCGCCACGTTCATGATCATGGGTGATATCTGCACCCGCCGTTGCCCGTTCTGCGACGTGGGTCATGGCCGCCCCAAACCATTGGATGTCGATGAGCCGAAGAACCTCGCGGTTGCCATCGCCGACCTGCGCCTGAAGTACGTGGTCATCACCTCGGTGGACCGTGACGACCTGCGTGACGGTGGTGCTCAGCACTTCGCCGACTGCCTGCGCGAGATCCGTGCGCTGTCTCCAGGCGTGCAGTTGGAGACCCTGGTTCCGGACTACCGTGGTCGTATGGACGTGGCCCTTGCCATCACCGCGCAAGAGCCGCCAGACGTGTTCAACCACAACCTGGAAACCGTACCGCGCCTATACAAGGCTGCGCGTCCGGGGTCTGATTTCGAGTGGTCGCTGGACCTGCTGCAAAAGTTCAAGCAACTGGTACCGCACGTTCCGACCAAGTCCGGCCTGATGCTCGGCCTGGGTGAGACGGACGAGGAAGTCATTGAGGTCATGCAGCGCATGCGCGAGCACGATATCGACATGCTGACCCTCGGCCAGTACCTGCAGCCGTCGCGCAGCCACTTGCCGGTACAGCGCTTTGTTCACCCGGATACCTTCGCCTGGTTCGCCGAGGAAGGTTATCGGATGGGCTTCAAGAACGTTGCGTCCGGCCCGCTGGTGCGTTCGTCCTACCATGCCGATCAGCAGGCTCATGAGGCCAAGATCAAGCTCTGATTCGACATGAACGAAAAATGCCGACGCCCGTCTTCATGAGGGTGTCGGCATTTTTGTGTGCGCTACGGGAAAGTCTGCCGCTGGCAGCCTGAGCCGCCCCGTTGGGCGTGCTAGCGTGCCTGCTGGTTGCGCAGGCTCTCCAGCAGCTTATGGGTCGGGTAACCGTCTGCCGGCCAGCCCAGGGCTTGCTGTGCGCTACGAATTGCCTTGCGGGTATTGGCCCCGATGATGCCGTCGGCGCTGCCGGCGTCGTAGTTGCTGGCACTGAGCAGGTTCTGCAGTTCCATGCGCTCACTACGGCTCAGCGGCAGATCATCTTTTGGCCAGTCACCGCGGATGTAGCCAGACCCATCGAAACGCTGTGCCAGCAGGCTGACGGCCAGGGCGTACGACGATGAGTTGTTGTACTTGAGGATGGCGCGGAAGTTGTCCAGTACCAGGAAGGCCGGGCCGCGAGCGCCGGCAGGCAGCAGCAGGGCTGCAGACAGTTGTTCGCTACCCGCGGGTACTTGCGTTCCAGGGGGAAGTTGCAGGCCCAGTTGCAGCCATTCTGCGACCGTCTTGCGTTGAGAGCCGTCCGCCAGCCAGTAGTCGAAGCCGGGTTTCAGGCCAACTTCAAAACCCCAAGGCTCGCCGCGTTTCCAGCCTGAGCTTTGCAGGTAGTGGGCGGTCGATGCGAGGGCGTCGGCGGTGCTGTTCCAGATGTCACGGCGACCGTCACCGTCGAAGTCTACCGCGTGGGTGTTGTAGGTCGTCGGGATAAACTGGGTCTGGCCCATGGCGCCGGCCCATGAGCCCAGCATGGCCTCGGGCTGGATGTCGCCGTTCTGCAGGATCTGCAGGGCAGCGAGGAGCTGCGCCTGTGCGAAGGCCGGGCGGCGGCCTTCGTAGGCCAGGGTGGCGAGCGAGCGGATCACCGATTTGCTGCCCTGGAACTGGCCAAAGTTACTTTCCATGCCCCAGACGGACACCAGTGTGGTGCGGTCGACGCCATACCGTTGTTCGATGCGTGCCAGCAGCTCGGCGTTCTGGTTGAGCAGGGCCTGGCCTTTGCGAACACGTACAGGCGAGACAGCGCCGTCGAGGTATTCCCAGACGGGGCGTGTGAATTCGGGTTGACTGCGGTCGGCCTTGATCACGCTCATGTCAGGGGTGATATTAAAAAACGCGCGGTCAAAGGTCGCCGGATTGATACCGGCTTGCAGGGCCTGCTGGCGGAAGCCGGCTTGCCATTGAGCGAAGCTCTGCAGGGGTTGCACATCGTCGATCGGATCGGCGCTGGCAGTTGGCTGGGGTGCAGCAGAAGCGGATTGTGTCGGCGCTAGCGGCAGCGCATCGGCGGCGGTCGGCTTCTCCGCGCAGGCGACAAGCAGGATGAGGCTGGAGGCAGCGATCAGTTGGCGGGGTTGCCAACGGCGGGAAAGGCAAAAGGGCATGCACAGGTCCAGTAATTCAAGTCAGGTGTTGACCATACCATGCTTGCCGGATTCCTGCCTTCATGCGGCCAAAAAGTAAGAAGCCTCCCAATCTCTCGATTGGAAGGCTTCGCGGCGGTAGCTGCCTTTGCCCTTGCCTGAGCGTTCCTGGCGGCTACGGAACAGGGGCTGGGCGATGATGGACTTGGCTTTGTTGGGGCCGGGTTTGGCCGGTTTCTTGCTCATTACAGGAGCTCCTGCGATGGGGGTGTTGGCGCGCACTATAGGCCCTTGCATTCGTGTGGGCAATCTTACGGGCTTACCGGCTATCTGCTCGTTGTGGCATGGGTTGTTGCGCGATGCATACATCGCTGGCGGGGGTGGTATCGCCAGGTTTGGCGTGATGCTATTCGGCAGGTAATGTCAGACGTTGGCCGGCCATCAGCAGCGACAGACGTGCCAGGCTGGTCCAGGGAGAGCCCTGTGCCTGCCCCTTGATCTGTGCATCAATGCGTTGGGCATCCTGCAGCAGCTGGCTCCAGCGTTGCGCCGAATGACGTTGCAAGGCTTTGCTCATCAGCGGCCGGCGTTTATCCCAGACCGGCGGTTTGGCCTGGCTGAATGCCTTGTCCAGCGGTACGCCCTGGCTGTACTGCTGGGAAAGGCCAGCCAGCAGGCGCAGTTCCCGGGCCAATGCCCAGAGAATGACCGGTGGCTCAACCCCTTCACCGCGCAAGCCTTCGAGCATGCGCAGGGCATGGGCAGCTTCGCCACTAAGAATGGCGTCGACCAGGCCAAAGACATCGAAGCGGGCACTGTCGGCCACGGCGGCCTGTACCGTTTCGACGGTGATCTGATTGCCATCGGCCAGTAACTTGAGCTTTTCGATTTCCTGAGCGGCGGCGAGCAGGTTGCCCTCCACGCGCGCTGCAATCAGCTCTACTGCATCGCGTTGGGCTGCCAGGCCGGCTTGAGACAGGCGTTGGCTGATCCATTGCGGCAGTTGATTGTTGTCCACCGGCCAGATCTGAATGAACTGGACGTGCTGACCGTCAACCAGCGCCTTGCCCCACTTGGTTTTTTGCGCGCTGCCGTCGAGTTTTGGCAGGCTGATCAGCAGCAGGGTGTCTTCGGCAGGGTTGGAGCAGTACTCAATCAGCGCCGCGGCGCCTTTGTCACCGGGCTTGCCTGAAGGCAGGCGCAGTTCCAGCAGGCGTCGTTGAGCGAACAGCGACAAGCTGGCGCCCGCTTGAAGCAGCGTGCCCCAGTCGAAGTTGGCATCTGCGCTGAACACCTGGCGTTCGTCGAAGCCTTGCTGGCGAGCTGCCGCGCGAATCGCGTCGGCGGCTTCCTGGCACAGCAGCGGGTCATCGCCGCTAACCACGTAGACCGGGGCGAGCGAACCTTGCAGGTGCTTGTTGAGTTGGGCAGGTGTGAGTTTCATCGCGGAGTGCGGGGCACCGAAGTGCCCCGTTCAGGCTCAGTTGGCTGGGATTTCCAGCGGGGATTGCTGCGGCGTTTCGTCCTGGGCGCGACGGGCGGCTTCGAGGGCATCAGCCTCGGCCTTGGCGCGCGCCTCGGCTTCCATTTGCAGGGTTTCAAGTTGGGCCGGGGTGATCAACTGCAAGCGCAGGACCATCTTCTGGACCATCTCGCGGCGCATTTCATCGCGAACCTGGCTGGCTTCCTGGTCGGAGCCCGTAAGGTTGTTGCTGTCATGCACATAGATCTTTTGTACTTCCAGCTTGTCGGCAAGGAGGCTGGTGTTGTTCTGGCCGCGGATCTCGAAGCTCAGGGTGTCGGTGAGTTCATACTCGACCGAGCGAGCAGAGCCTGCATAGCTGGCGGCGCGCTGGGTATTGTCTTCACGGGCCAGGAACAGCTTGTATGGGGCGCCGGCGTGCACGTTCACGCCGCTGCTTTTCAGAACCTGGCGCAGTTGCGTCACAGTATCGCCATAGGCGTCGCGAGCACTGACATCGAGCTCCTTGAGCGCCAGGTCTGTGGTGCCGGTGCCGCGCAGTTGGAAGCCGCAGGCGCTGAGCATTACGGCCAGGCCCATCACCAGCAGGTTGCGTTTGATCATGTTGTTGCTCCCTTGAAACCTTGTAAGCCGATTCTGTGCGGGCGCCCTGAGGTGAGCAGGGCGCCACATTCCATCAGCTGGCGACAATATTGACCAGCTTGCCCGGTACGACGATGACCTTGCGGATGGTCAGGCCTTCAGTGAAACGCAGCACGTTTTCATTGCTGCGGGCCGCGGCTTCAATGTCTTCACGGCTGGCGCCAACCGGCATCTCGATCTGGCCGCGCAGTTTTCCGTTGACCTGGATTACCAGTTGCAGGCTGTCCTGTACCAGCGCGCTTTCATCCACGGCTGGCCAGCCAGCGTCGATGACTGCGCCTTCATGGCCCAACTGCTTCCACAGTTCGTGGCTGATGTGCGGCGTGATCGGTGCCAGCAACAGGGTCACGGTTTCCAGGCCTTCCTGAATCAGTGCGCGGTCTTGTGCCGTGGCTTGCGGTGCCTTCTCCAGCACGTTCATCAGGGTCATTACTTGCGCAATGGCGGTGTTGAACTTGTGGTGCTGGCCCACATCCTGGCTGGCTTGCTTGATGGCCGAGTGGATCGAACGGCGTACGGCTTTCTGGGCATCGTCCAGCGCAGCGACATCCAGGGCGCCAGGCAGCCCTTGCGCGACGTGGCTTTGCGCCAGGCGCCAGACGCGGCGCAGGAAGCGGTTCGAGCCTTCTACGCCGGAGTCGGACCATTCCAGGCTCATATCGGGCGGCGAGGCGAACATCATGAACAGGCGGCAGGTGTCAGCACCGTAGGCTTCGATCATGGCCTGAGGGTCAACGCCGTTGTTCTTCGACTTGGACATCTTCTCGGTGCCGCCGATCTCTACGGGCAGGCCGTCGGTTTTCAGGCGGGCGCCAATGATCTTGGCCTTGGCATCGCGTTCGACTTCAACGTCGGCCGGGTTGAACCAGTCTTTGCCACCGTTGCTGGCAGTGCGGTAGTACGTCTCTGCGACGACCATGCCCTGAGTCAGCAGGTTCTTGAACGGTTCGTTGGAGCTAACCAGGCCTTCGTCACGCATCAGCTTGTGGAAGAAGCGTGCATAGAGCAGGTGAAGAATGGCGTGTTCGATACCGCCGATGTACTGGTCAACCGGCAGCCAGTGGTTGGCAGCCTGTTTGTCGACCATGCCGCCTTCGTAGTTTGGCGAGGCGTAACGCGCGAAGTACCAGGACGACTCGACGAAGGTGTCCATGGTGTCGGTTTCGCGCTTGGCTGCGGCGCCGCATTTCGGGCAGCTGCAGTTGTAGAACTCAGGCATGCGCGCCAGCGGCGATCCCGCACCATCCGGCACCACGTCTTCTGGCAGGACGACCGGCAACTGGTCTTCCGGTACCGGTACGTCGCCGCAGGATGGGCAGTGGATGATCGGGATTGGGCAACCCCAGTAGCGCTGGCGGCTGATACCCCAGTCGCGCAGACGGAACTGGGTGCGCGACTTGCCGAGTTCTTTCTTGATCAGGGCGGCTTCGATGGCATCGAACGCGCCAGCGAAGTCCAGGCCGTCGAATTCAGCAGAATTGATCAGTTGGCCGTGCTCGCCGTAGGCGGCGTCCCACTCGGTGCCAACCACATCACCGGCACGGGTGCGAACCACGGTCTTGACCGGCAGGTTGTACTTGTGTGCGAACTCGAAGTCGCGCTCGTCATGGGCCGGGACAGCCATGACCGCGCCGTCGCCGTAGTGCATCAAGACGTAGTTGGCGACCCACACGGGCAGTTTTTCGCCAGTCAGCGGATGCTCGACGAACAGCGACGTCGGCATGCCTTTCTTTTCCTGGGTGGCAACGTCGGCCTCGGCAACGCTGCCGCTCTTGCACTCGTCGATAAAGGCTTGCAGCGCCGGGTTACCCTGGGCAGCCTGCGTGGCCAGCGGGTGCTCGGCGGCAACGGCGACGTAGGTCGCGCCCATCAGGGTGTCCGGGCGGGTGGTGAAGACTTTCAGTGTACCGTCGTGGCCGATCGAGGCCTTGTCGAACGGGAACTGGACTTCCATGCCGCGTGACTTGCCAATCCAGTTACGTTGCATGGTCTTGACCTGTTCAGGCCAGCCCGGCAGTTCGTCGAGGCTTTCCAGCAACTCGTCGGCGTAATCGGTGATCTTGAAGTAGTACATCGGGATTTCGCGCTTCTCGATCAGCGCGCCCGAACGCCAGCCACGGCCGTCGATGACCTGCTCGTTGGCCAGTACGGTCTGGTCAGCCGGGTCCCAGTTGACGGTGCCGTTCTTGCGATAGATGACGCCTTTTTCGAACAGGCGGGTGAACAGCCACTGCTCCCAGCGGTAGTAGTCCGGCTTGCAGGTGGTGACTTCACGCGACCAGTCGAAGGCCAGGCCCAGGCTCTTGAGCTGGGTCTTCATGTACTCGATGTTTTCGTAGGTCCACTTGGCCGGGGCGACGTTGTTTTTCATCGCCGCGTTTTCGGCCGGCATGCCAAAGGCGTCCCAACCCATCGGCTGCAGGACGTTCTTGCCCTGCATGCGCTGATAGCGGGCGATGACGTCGCCGATGGTGTAGTTGCGCACGTGACCCATGTGTAGCTTGCCGCTTGGGTACGGGAACATCGACAGGCAGTAGAAGGTGTCTTTGCCTGGTTGTTCACTGACTTCAAAAGACTTTTGCTCGTCCCAGAACGACTGGGCGGCGGCTTCAATTTCGCGGGGCTGATAGAGTTCGTGCATGGCTACTTTGCGCTGAGAAATGGGAGACCTTATCCAGGCAGAACCGCTGCGCCCGGCAATTCGGTGTCAATATAATGAACGCAGTAGCATACATGACCCGTCTCTATCGAGGGAAACCCTGATTGCATCCTCAGACTGGCTGCGGGCCGTTGGTCGTGGCGTCTCACTGCTTTTGTGAGTACCGCTAAGCTGATTCTTGGGGGCGGTATTTTTATCTCAAATGAGGTGAACGGATGGGTGAGTCGCCGCTACAAGCACTAGAGCCCGAGCTTTGCGAGCGTTTGATCGACCGGTTGGGGCTGGCACTGGATGTCGCCAGAGCCTCTGTTCGACTGCGCGATGAGATGCCCGCCGAATTGGAACTACGTGGATTGAGCTACGCCGAATTTGAAGTGATCAAGGCTTACCTGGCATCGAACCCAGAGCGCTACAGAGCACATATAGATGCGCTGCAGCAGCCTGAGGTACCTGCCGGCAGAGTGGTCTGGCTTAAAGACAGCGCGCGTTCTTCAGCCACGAAAAAGTTCAGCGCATTGCATTTCAAGTAATCGTACGAGCCCTTCAGGCTGTACGACCGGGCCGTTAAATTTTCCATGATCGGCACCTGGCTATTGTTGTCAGGTGCCGATTTTCTTAGGCTTCGCGCATCCATGGAGGTGCCGATGCCGTTTCGTTATTTCATCAAACAATTGATCATGCCGCCTGGCGTGTTGTTTCTGCTGTTGATCGCGGCATGGTGGTTGCGTAACACCTGGCCTCGTACGGCCTGTGCATGTTTCACGCTGGGCTTGGGCGGGCTGTGGCTGATGAGCTTGCCTGTCATTGTGGAGCAGGCCGCACGCCTGCTGGAGCGCGACCCTGCGCTGGCTTATGGCCAGTGGGAGGGCCTTGCTGAGCGTGCCGATGCCATCGTCGTGCTGGGCGCGGGCCGAGAGCGCGATGACCCCGCCTGGGGCGCCAAGGATCAGCCGAGTGCTGTCGCGCTTGAACGTATGCGCTATGCCGCGCAACTGGCCAAGGCTTCCGGTTTGCCTGTACTCATCAGTGGCGGATTGCACTACGGTACGCCGCCCAGTGAGGCCCAGTTGATGGCCGACGCGCTCGCGCGCGATTTTGGTGTCTCGGTGCGTTGGAAAGAGGAGCGTAGCCGTACGACCTGGGAGAATGCGCAGATGAGCGCAGAGCTGCTGCTGCCAGAGGGCTACAAGCGCGTGGTGTTGGTGACCCAGGCATGGCACATGCAGCGTTCGCGCTGGAGCTTTGAGCGCGTCGGGTTCACTGTGGTGCCAGCGCCAGTAGGCTACATGGGGCGCAATCATGCTCGCCCGTTTGGCGGCTGGATGCCTGAAAACAAATCACTCTGGCAGAGCAGCCAACTGCTTAACGAAGCCGTTGGTCTGCTCGCTTATCGCTTGTTTTACTAGACTGTTCTGGCGATGCGGCCGGCTATCAATGCCCAGCCCAGCAGCAGGGTGCTGAGAATGATCAGCGGCCAGGAGCGCCATTTCAGGTATGGCGTGAGTTTTTGCATCGGAACCACTTCGCCGTAGAGGATGCCGCGCTCAAATTGTGGGATTTGCGCGGTGATCCGGCCGAAGGGGTCGATCAGGCCGGTGACGCCGTTGTTGGTTGCACGGATCATCCAGCGTCCTGCTTCAAGGGCGCGCATTTGTGCCATCTGCAGGTGTTGCAACGGTCCGATCGAGGTGCCGAACCAGGTGTCGTTACTGATGGTGAGCAACAGGTCGCTGCGTGCCGCGAGGCTGGCGGCGAACTCTGGGTACACCACTTCGTAGCAAATGTAGGGCGCGATCTGGTAGCCCTTTGCTTGCAACAGTGTCTGGTCTGAGGGGCCGCGAGCGAAGTCCGACATCGGCAGGTCGAAGAAGGTGATCAGCCCGCGTAGCAGGTCTTGCAGTGGCACGTACTCACCGAAAGGCACCAGTTTCTGTTTCAGGTAGGTGCCGTCGCCTTCACCGGTGACGGTAATGCCGTTGTAGTAGCGCCGTTGGTCATGCACAACCTGGCGGATTGGTACGCCAGTGATCAGCGCCGAGCGTCGGTCGCTGGCAAAGCTGCCCATCATGTCCAGGTAGCCCTGAGCGGACTCCTTGAGCACTGGCACAGCCGTCTCCGGCCAAACGATCAGGTCGACCTGCTTGGACGTGAAGGTCATGTCGCGGTACAGCGCCAACTGGGCGTTCAGCTGGGTCGGATCCCACTTTAGCGACTGCTCGATGTTGCCCTGGATTGCGGCCACCTTCAGTGGCTCGCCCGCCGGGCGGGTCCAGGCGTGGCCTTTGAGTGCCATGCCGATCGCCCACGGGGCCAGCAACACGGCCAGTGCGGCGATCAGGAAGGCTTTGCGCTCACGCAGGCGGTTCAGGTTGCATAGCAGTGCGGCGCTCAGTGCCAGGCTGAAGGAGATCAGCCACATTCCACCCAGTGGGGCCAAGCCGGCCAAGGGGCCGTCAAGCTGGCTGTAGCCTGCGTAGAGCCATGGGAAGCCGGTCAGGAACCAGCCACGGAATGCTTCCTGGGCCAGCCAGAGGGCGGCAAAGGCCAGGGCGTCGGCCAGCGGTGCTTCGTTGCGTCGAATCCAGCGCGCCCAGACCCAGGCAGGCAGGGCGAAGAAAAACGCTATCGCTGCGATGAAGGCAAGCATCAGCAGGCCTGCCAGCAGTGCCGAGGCGCCGCCGTAGGTATGGATGCTCACGTAGATCCAGCTGGTTCCCGCGCCGAACACACCGAAGCCATAACACCAGCCGCGTGCCAGAGCCTGGCGTGGGCCAAGGTCGCGCAGGCCCAGGTAGAACATCGCCAGGGTCACCAGCGCCAGTGGCCAGATGTTGAACGGCGCGAGGGCCAGGGTGGTGATGGCGCCGGCCGCCACGGCCAGCAGGTTACCGGGCCAGCCGGGGCGGGTGATCCAGCGCATGGTTGTCCTTAGCGGGTGATAGGTGTCAGTCGCAGCAAGTGTATCCGGCGGCTGTCGGCGTTGAGAACCCGGAAACGGTAGGGGCCGATTTCGGTTGTCTCGTTACGCTTGGGCAAGTGCCCGAATGCGCTCATCACCAAACCGCCGACGGTGTCGAACTCGTCATTGGAGAACTCGCTGTCGAAGAACTCGTTGAAGTTCTCGATGGGCGTCAAGGCCTTGATCAGGAAGTCGCCGCTAGGCAAGGGCTTGATGTAGCTGTCTTCCTCGACGTCATGCTCATCCTCGATGTCGCCGACGATTTGTTCGAGCACGTCTTCGATGGTTACCAGGCCGGCCACGCCGCCATACTCATCGATCACGATGGCCATGTGGTTGTGGTTGGCACGGAATTCACGCAACAGCACGTTCAGACGCTTGGATTCGGGCACAAAGGTGGCCGGGCGCAGCAGGTCCTTGATGTTGAAGCGGTCGCCATTTTCCTTGAGGATCAGTGGCAACAGGTCCTTGGCGAGCAGTACGCCGAGGACGTCATCGTGGCTCTCGCCCACGACCGGGTAGCGTGAGTGCGCAGCGTCGATCACCGCTGGCAGGAACTCGCGGGGTGTTTGGGTCGCCTTGATGCTGATCATCTGCGAGCGCGGGACCATGATGTCACGCACTTGCAGGTCTGCGACCTGGATTGCGCCTTCCACGATGGTCAGGGCTTCGCTGTCGAGCAGCTTGTTCTGATGGGCTTCGCGCAGCAGTTCCAGGAGTTCCTGGCGGTTTTTCGGCTCATGGGCAAAAGCCTGGGTCAGCTTACCCAGCCAGGACTTTTGCCCATTGCTCGATCGATCTTCGCTCATGGCGGTTACTCGTGATCCTTACAGGTATCGGTGTCGGGGAAATCGTGTTCGTCGTCGGCATACGGGTCAGGGTGACCCAGTTCGGCAAGCAACGTTCGTTCCAGTGCTTCCATCTCTTCGGCCTCATCGTCTTCGATGTGGTCGTAGCCCAGCAGGTGCAGGCAGCCGTGGATGACCAGGTGCGCCCAGTGTGCCTCCAGCGACTTGCCTTGTTCGGCTGCTTCGCGTTCGACCACGGCGACGCAAATGACCAGGTCGCCGAGCAGTGGAATGTCGAGCATGTCATCGGGCACATCGGCCGGGAAGGACAGCACGTTGGTGGCGTAGTCCTTGTGCCGATAGGTGTTGTTGAGCTCGCGGCCTTCGGCTTCATCAACCAGGCGTATGGTCAGCTCGGAGTCGGCGCTGCGCTGACGCAGGGCAAGCTCACACCAGCGACGGAACGTGGCTTCATCAGGGGCGGCGGCATCAGTAGCCAGTTGCAGGTCGAGTTCAACCATCGTGACGGTTGCCTTCGTGCTTGTCCTGCTGCTTGCTGTCGAAGCGCTCGTAGGCCTCGACGATGCGTTGCACCAGCGGATGGCGTACAACGTCTTTCGGCTTGAAGTGGGTAAAGCTGATGCCCGGCACCCCGTCAAGAACCTCGATCACATGCGCCAGCCCTGATTTGGTGCCGCGCGGCAGGTCGACCTGGGTGATGTCCCCGGTGATCACGGCTGTCGAGCCGAAGCCGATCCGAGTGAGGAACATTTTCATTTGCTCGACGGTCGTGTTCTGGCTTTCGTCGAGGATGATGAAGCTGTTATTCAAGGTACGGCCGCGCATGTAGGCCAATGGCGCGATCTCGATGACCTGGCGCTCAATCAGCTTGGCCACATGTTCGAAACCCAGCATTTCGTAGAGGGCGTCGTACAGCGGTCGCAGGTACGGGTCGATTTTCTGTGCCAGGTCGCCGGGCAGGAAGCCAAGCTTTTCGCCTGCTTCGACCGCCGGACGCACCAGCAGAATGCGCCGCACCTGTTCACGCTCCAGCGCATCAACCGCACAGGCCACAGCCAGGTAGGTCTTGCCGGTACCCGCCGGGCCGATGCCGAAGTTGATGTCGTTCGCCAGGATTTCCTTGACGTAGCGCTGCTGGTTGAGCCCGCGCGGGCGGATATTGCCCTTGCGTGTGCGCAGGGTCACGCTCGGTTCGGCGGCAGCCGGGTTTTCCATGGCTTCCAGCGACGACTCCTGCAGGAACAGGTGAACCATGTCCGGCGAAAGCTCGGTAGCCTTGGTTTCGCGGTACAGGCGTCGAAGCAGTTGCTCGGCGGAAGAGGTGAGTTGGGGTTCGCCGATCAATTCAAATTGATTGCCGCGGTTGCGGATTTCAATGGCCATGCGCTGCTCGATGAGGCGCAAATGCTCGTCGAACTGCCCGCACAGGTTGGCGAAGCGGCGAGCCTCAAAGGGCTCGAGGATGAAACGATGAGGTTCTATGGGTGCGTTCAAGGTCGTTTTTTAGCCGCCCAACGGCAATGAGAGTGAATTCAAGGATAACCCCAGAGGCTCACGTGCGAAAGCGCTGAAACGTTCAAGGGTTACCGGGCCCGGTGTGCAGGGCCCGGCCATGCCTTTACGGTAGCAGCGAGCCGAACAACGAGTGAGGCCGTGCATCGTCGATCTGCACGTCGACAAACTGCCCAATCAGTTTGGGATTGTCGCAGCGGAAGTTGACGATACGGTTATTTTCGGTGCGCCCTTGCAACTGCCCAGGGTCACGGCGTGAGTAATCGGTTACCAGAATGCGCTGAACGGTCCCGACCATGCGCCGGCTGATTTCAAAACCTTGATGGTCAAGGCGCTGCTGCAGTACCTGCAGGCGTTCCTTCTTGAGTTCTTCCGGCGTGTCGTCCGGCAGGTCGGCGGCCGGTGTACCCGGGCGCTGGCTGTAGACGAACGAGTAGGAGAAGTCGAAGCCGACATCGCTGACCAGTTTCAGGGTTTGTTCGAAGTCTTTTTCAGTTTCGCCGGGGAAGCCGACAATGAAGTCGGAGCTGATGCAGATATCCGGCACCGCCGCCTTGAGCTTGCGCAGCTTGGACTTGTACTCAAGAACGGTGTGGTTGCGCTTCATCGCGGCCAGTACACGGTCCGAGCCCGACTGCACTGGCAGGTGCAGGTGCTTGACCAGTTGCGGCACGTCAGCGTGCGCCTGGATCAGGCTGTCGGAGAACTCCAGAGGGTGCGAGGTGGTGTAGCGGATGCGACCGATGCCGTCTACTGCGGCAACCACGCGGATCAGCTCGGCCAGGTCGGCCAGGCGCCCATCGTGGGTCAGGCCACGGTAACCGTTGACGTTCTGCCCCAGCAGGGTGATCTCGCGTACACCGTTCTCGGCCAGGTGAATGACCTCGGCCAGTACGTCGTCGAATGGGCGGCTGACTTCCTCGCCGCGGGTGTAAGGCACCACGCAGAAGGTGCAGTACTTGCTGCAGCCTTCCATGACTGAAACGTAGGCAGTAGGGCCGTCGATACGGGGTTCCGGCAGGTGGTCGAACTTTTCGATTTCCGGGAACGAGACGTCTACCTGTGGTTGCCGGGTAGTGCGGGCGGCGTCGATCATCTCCGGCAAGCGGTGCAGGGTTTGCGGGCCGAACACCACGTCGACATAAGGCGCACGCTTACGGATGGACTCGCCTTCCTGGCTGGCGACGCAGCCGCCGACGGCAATGACCATTTCCGGGTTCTGTTCCTTCAGCTCACGCCAGCGGCCCAGCTGGGAGTAGACCCGGTCTTGTGCACGTTCGCGGATCGAACAGGTGTTGAGCAGGATGACATCGGCGTCTTCTGCCCGGGCGGTGACCTCCAGGGCTTGATGTTCGCCCAACAGATCGACCATGCGCGAGCTGTCATACTCGTTCATCTGGCAACCGTGGGTTTCGATATAAAGCTTCTTGGCCATGGGAGATCATCAGGTAATTCAAAGAACCGCGCATTATAAGGGGCGTCAGCGATGGTTCCTAGCGTTGTCGATCAGGTGGCTATGCTATAGTTTGCGCTCTCTTTACCACCTGTCTTCGTTCCCGCCGAAAATGACCAAACGTGCCGATCCGATCTACAAAGTGATTTTTCTCAACCAGGGCCAGGTATTCGAGATGTACGCCAAGCAGATCTACCAAAGTGATCTGTGGGGCTTTCTCGAAGTGGAGGAGTTTATCTTCGGAGAGCGCACCCAAGTGGTGGTCGATCCCAGTGAAGAGAAGCTCAAGGCGCAATTCGAGGGTGTGGTTCGCAGCTTCGTACCGATGCATTCGATCGTGCGTATCGATGAAGTCGAGCGGCTGGGGACACCCAAGATCAGTGAAGCGCGCGGGGGCGGTAACGTGATGCCGTTCCCAATGCCGATGCCCGAGAAGTAAGCAGGATGCTGCCCCGGCGTCAGGGGAGTGGCGAGAAGGGGGTGCGCCCTTCGGCGCTCTGCAGTTCCAGCAGGTACTTGCGGAAGATCTGCCCCAGTACCTGGGTTGCGACCTCCAGCTCGTCACGTGGCATTTGTGCCGACACCTCGTCGGCCATGTCCAGGGCGTCTTCGGCGCCATTGACTGCGGCCATTTTCAGCACGATGTAGGCTTGCACATTGTTGGCCGCCACGCCTTCTCCGCGGAAAAACATGGTGCCCAGGCGGTACTGCGCTTCAGCATGCCCTTGCAATGAGGCCTGTTCGAAGTAGCTCAGTGCCTTGCTCAGGTCGCGCGGTGCATTTTTACCCACGTAGTAGAACTCACCCAACTCGTACTGCGCCTGGGCATCCCCGCCCTGTGCCGCTTGTTGGCAGTCAGCGAGTGCTTGCGCCAGGTCTTCGGGCTGGGAGTCGAGGGTGCAGCGGCCGGTTGCCGGGATCAGCAACGAGTTACCGCCTGCTGTAGCCAGCAGGGGCTGAAGAAGCAACAGGCAGCCCAGGGCAAGGGCGCGGCCGGTGCGGTTCATGGGGATCGACTTACCTCTGCAAAGCTGCGGCCAATGTGTCTGGTGGCACATTATGGGATAACCTGCGCCAACCTTACAAAGTCTTTACTCGATTTTCTGCTTGAGGGGGTGTTTGGTGCTCGCTATTTGCATGTACCGGCCTTGTTGGCGCTGCGGGCAACGCGTGCTCATTGGCATCGCGTCGGCCCCGCAGCGGCGACAAGACGGTCTGTTGCAGGCGGGCGCTTAGAGCTTGGCGAATGCCCGCTCAGCGGCGTCCAGAGTGATCTTCAACTCGGCTTCGCCATGGGCAATAGAGGTAAAGCCCGCCTCAAAGGCGCTTGGTGCCAGGTACACGCCACCTTCCAGCATCAGGTGGAAGAAGCGCTTGAAGCGCTCGGCATCGCTGGACATGACGTCGTCGAAGGTCACGATGTCGTCGGCAGCGCTGAAGTACAGGCCAAACATGCCACCCGCCTGGGTGGTGACGAACGGTACGCCTGCAGCATCGGCACGCTCCTGCAGCCCCTGGAGCAGGCGGCGGGTGAAGTCGCTCAGTTCGTCGTGGAACCCAGGCCGGCTGATCAGCTTCAGTGTGGTCAAGCCAGCGGCCATGGCCAGTGGGTTGCCCGACAAGGTGCCCGCTTGATACACCGGGCCCAGCGGCGCGATCTGCGACATGATTTCGCGCTTGCCACCGAAGCAGCCGACAGGCATGCCGCCGCCGACGATCTTGCCGAAGGTCGACAGGTCAGGGGTAACGCCGTAATAGGCTTGCGCACCGCCCAGGGCAACACGGAAACCGGTCATGACTTCGTCGAAAATCAGGACCACGCCGTGCTTGTCGCATTGTGTGCGCAGGCCTTCAAGGAAGCCGGGGGCGGGCGGCACGCAGTTCATGTTGCCGGCGACCGGCTCGACGATGATACAGGCGACCTCGTTGCCCACTTCATTGAGCATCTTCTCGACGGCAGCAAGGTCGTTGAACGGCAGGGTCAATGTATGTTTGGCGAACGCGGCGGGCACGCCTGCAGAGCTCGGTACGCCCTGGCTCAGAAGGCCAGAGCCGGCTTTTACCAGCAGGCTGTCGGAGTGGCCGTGGTAGCAGCCCTCGAACTTGATGATGCTGTCGCGGCCGGTGTAGCCACGGGCCAGACGGATGGCGCTCATGGTGGCTTCGGTGCCGGAGCTGACCATGCGAACCATTTCCATCGACGGTACGATCGAGCAGACCAGATCGGCCATCTCGGTTTCCATCGCGGTCGGGGCGCCATAGGACAGGCCGTGCTCCAGTTGCTTGCGCACCGAGTCAAGGACGTCTGGGTGGCTGTGGCCCAGAATCATTGGCCCCCAGGAACCGACGTAGTCGACATAACGCTTGTCGTCTTCATCGGTAACGTAGGCGCCTTCGGCGTGCTTGAAGAACAGCGGGGTGCCGCCAACGCTGCGGAATGCGCGGACGGGCGAGTTCACGCCACCTGGGATGTGCTTCTGGGCATTGGCAAACAGGGCTTCGGAACGGGACATGGGGGCTCTCTCAATCAAACAGATTCGAACAGGGCGTTGAAGGCGCGGGCGCGGCGGGTGACTTCCTGCGCGCTGTCGGCACCAAACAGCCCGTGGATGACGGCCAGCAGGTCGGCGCCATGGGCGACCAACGGTGCGGCATTGTCCAGGGTAATGCCGCCGATCACGGCAATCGGCAGGTTGACCCGGCGGCGTGCCTGTTCCAGCAGTTCGATGCTGGCGGCCGGCGCACCGGGCTTGGTTACGGAGTTGAAGAAACGACCAAAGGCCACATAGCTGGCGCCTTCGCGTGCGGCCTGCTCCGCCAGTTCAAGCTGGGCGTGGCAGGTGGAGCCAATGATCGCCTGATGCCCCAACAGCGTGCGGGCCGGCGTCAGCGGGCCGTCGGTCTGGCCCAGATGCACGCCGACACCCAGGCGTGCGGCCAACTCGACATCGTCATTGATGATCAACTGGGTGGTGTAGCGTTCGCAGAGTTTGGCCAGGGCTTCGGCTTCGCGCAGACGTTGCGCCGCGTCGTCACTCTTGTCGCGGTACTGCAACAGGGTCACGCCGCCATCCAGCGCGGCTTCGACATGAGACAAGAACCGACCGGCCAGTAACTGGCTATCTGTAATGGCGTACAAACCGCGTAACTTCATTGCTTGAGCCTCGTGGCCGTGACCGGAAACCAGTCGTCAGGAACAGAAATCCAGGGGCAGACGGCGCGGTACGTACTGGCCTTTGCCCAATTGCTCGGCATCGCGCAGCGTTCGCCAGGTGTAGTCCAGCGCGGATCGCACGGCGCTCTCCAGTTGTTCGCCCAGCGCCAGGCGGCCGGCGAGGGCACTGGCCAGGGTGCAGCCGGAGCCATGGTAGCTGCCAGGCAGGCGCTGGCAGGTCCAGGTGTGGCGCTGGCCATCGCGGCTGTATAGGCGGTTATGGATCTCGTGCTCGTCACCGTGACCGCCGGTAATCAGCAGGTACTTGCAGAAGGGCAGGAGCTTTTCCGCACATTCATCGGCAGTCCCTTCCGGGAGTTCAGCCAGAATGCGTGCTTCCGGCAGGTTCGGTGTGGCGATGGTGGCAATCGGCAGCAGGCGTTCGCGCATGGCGTAACCCACTTCATCCTTGCCCAGCCGTCCGCCGCCGCCTGCACGCAGCACGGGGTCACAGACCATCGGCAGGTGCGGGTGGGTGGCCAGTAGCTCGACCACGGTATCAACCATTTCCAGTGAGCCGAGCATGCCCAGCTTGACGGCTGCTACCGGCGAGTCGTTGAGCACGGCATTGGCTTGGGCCAACACCCACTCACGATCAAGGACGCGGAAGTCGCTGACATTGACGGTATCCTGCACGGTCAGGGCAGTCACGGCGGGTGCAGCGTGACAGCCTTGAGCGATCAGGGCTTCGATATCTGCCTGCAAGCCGGCGCCGCCACTGGGGTCGTGGCCGGAGAGACAGAGGACAACGGGGCGGGAGCTGTAGGTATTCATGGTGCGCGAGCTTAACATTAAACGCATTTTGCGGGTCTTCCCCTGCCAGGTTGATTTTTTGGCAAAGGGGTCAGGTATTTTTGTGTTGGTTGCCTGTAATGCCCGAAATAGAGCCTTTTCTTTGTATTTTAGAGTGGCGGCTAGTAAGCCTCGACAGCTATGCTAGAGTGCTCTCAATACTGATAACAGGCACCGCCGGATTTCGTCGTCTCAAAAGGAAAGGAGGCGAACGCGACGCAACCGGGGCAGACCATGCTGGGGCTGTATGCGCTATTTGCTGATTTTGTTGCTGGGCTGCCTGCCAACCTTTGCTGGCGCGGTCGACTTTGACGACGCCACTCGCAGCCTGCCGCTAGGGCGCTTGATGCAGGTCTATGAAGACCGTGAGGGCCATGCCGATATTGCTCAGGTGAGTGCAGCGGCCTTCAGCGATCGATTCAGCTCCCATGACGCTGACGTGCTCAACGCAGGCTATTCAAGATCGGTGTTCTGGCTCAAGGTGGACCTGCACTACCTGGCAATGCCCCAGGCAAGTGCACGTAGCTGGTTGCTGGAGCTGGCCTACCCGCCGCTTGATCATCTGGAACTGTATCTCCCCGACGATAGTGGCACCTACCGGCTGGCTCAGCGCACCGGTGATGCGTTGCCTTATGACAGCCGTCAGATCAAGCAGAACAACTACCTGTTCGAATTGCCGTTCAAGCCTGATCAATCGATGACGGTCTACCTGCGCCTGCACAGCGAGGGGTCGGTTCAGGCGCCGTTGACCTTGTGGGCTACCGATGCCTATCTGGAGGCACAGCCGACACGCTTGTATGTGCTGGGCCTGATCTATGGTGTGCTGCTGGGAATGCTGGTGTACAACCTGTTCATCTACATCAGTGTGCGCGACACCAGTTACCTCTATTACATCCTCTACATCGCCTCGTTTGGTTTGTATCAGGTTTCGGTAAACGGCGCCGGGGTGGCTTACTTCTGGCCGGAAAACCCCTGGTGGGCCAATGCGGCCACGCCGTTCTTCATTGGTGCGGCGGGTTTGTTCGGTTGTCAGTTCGCCCGAAGTTTTCTCCAGATGGCGCAACACAGCCGAGTGCTTGATCGTTTGTTGCTTGCCTTGATGGCCTGTGCGGTCGCGGTCGTGCTGATGTCGTTGACCCTCAGCTACGGCATAGCCCTGCGCCTGGCTACTTTGCTGGCGTTGATGTTCACCCTCAGTATTTTTACCGCCGGTGTGTTCGCCTGGTGGCGCGGGTTGAGGGTTGCGCGTTACTTCATCATTGCCTGGTCGGCGTTTTTGCTCGGTGGTTTGGTGAACACCCTGATGGTGTTGGGCTATCTGCCGAACGTCTTCCTGACGATGTATGCCAGCCAGATCGGTTCTGCGCTGGAGGTCGGTCTGCTGTCGTTGGCGCTTGCTGACCGAATCAACAGCATGCGCGACCTGCAGGCGCGAACCTTGCGCGAAACCGGGGAGAGCCTTGAGCGGCTCAATCAGCAATTGGCCAAGAGCAATCGGCTCAAGGATGAGTTCCTCGCCACCGTGACGCATGAGCTGCGCACACCGATGAACGGTGTCATTGGTTGCCTGGAACTGATGCAGACCCTGCCAATGGAGCCAGAGCTTGCGCAGTACCAGCAAACGGCCAGCGGCTCGGCGCGGGACATGATGCGGATGGTCGATGACATCCTGGTGCTGACGGAACTCCAGGCCGGGCGACTGCAGCAGCACAACGAACCCTTCAGCCTGCGTGGCGTCTTGCATGAGTTGCGTGGGCAGTTCACCGCTCAGGCGTTGCACAAGGGCTTGTACGTTCGCCTCGAGATCGCTGCCGGCTTGCCGGATACCGTGATCGGTGATCGACAGAAGCTGGCCTCATGTTTGGGTTACTTGCTCGATAACGGCATCAAGTTCACTCATCGTGGTGGTGTGACCGTGCACATCAACGGCGTGGCACAAGGTTCTGGGCAGTTGTGCCTGACCATCAGTGTTCGTGACACTGGAATCGGTTTTGCGTGCCTGGACCAATCGACCGTGTATCAGCGTTTTTTCCAGATTGATGGTTCGATGACCCGTGAGTACGGCGGGTTAGGCATCGGTTTGGCGATCTGTCGGCAATTGGCCGAATTGATCGGCGCCCGTTTGACACATGAGTCGCAGCCGGGCGAAGGCAGCTGTTTCGAGTTGTCCCTGTGTGTGGCGGCCAACCCCGTGCAGATCGCCGACTTGAGCCTTAACCGAGGCCAAAGCCCGGTCAGTTAGGCACTTTTGTCACTTTGAACCGGGGGCGGCGCGTGATTCACTGAGGTTCAGTCATGCGTGAATCTGTCAGGAGCCCCCGATGAACCTGCACCAGTACGCTGAAACCCACGAGGTCACCAACCAGCCACCTTCATTGGATGGCGCCAACCTGTACCGCATTGATCTGCCTTTGCAGCAGTGGTCGCAACGCTTCGGTGCGGGCTGGGCGCAAGCACGGATCGACGCCTACGGTGCACTTGCCGGTGGGCCGCTTATGGCCGCCGGGTTCCTTGCCAACCAGCACAAGCCCCAATTCAAGAGTCATGATCGCTACGGCAACCGGATCGATCTGGTGGAGTTCCATCCGGCTTATCACGAGCTGATGCGAACGGCCATCGAACATGGCTTGCCTTCACTGCCCTGGACCTCACCGGGCGAGGGCGCTCATGTCGCACGGGCTTCGATGACTTATCTGCACAGCCAGGCCGAGGCCGGCAGTGGTTGCCCGTTGACCATGACCTTTGCAGCGGTGCCGACCCTCAAGTTGCAGCCAGAGCTGGCCCAGTATTGGTTGCCCAAGGTGCTCGCCACCGAGTACGACCCGCGCAACGTCGGAGATCGGCACAAGGCGGGCGTTACGCTGGGCATGGCCATGACCGAGAAGCAGGGCGGCACCGATGTGCGTGCCAACACCACCCGGGCTTACCCCGTCGGTGCGGCAGGCCCGGGCCAGGCCTACGAACTGGTCGGGCACAAGTGGTTCTGTTCCGCGCCCATGTGCGATGCCTTCCTGACCTTGGCGCAGACCCATAAGGGGTTGAGCTGTTTTCTGCTGCCGCGTCACCGCCCTGACGACAGCCGCAATCAATTCTATATCCAGCGCTTGAAGGACAAACTGGGTAACTGCTCGAATGCGTCCAGTGAGGTGGAGTTTCGCGGCGCCCTTGCCTGGATGGTGGGTGAAGAGGGGCGCGGGGTGCCAACCATCATCGAAATGGTCGGCATGACCCGCTTCGATTGCATGGTTGGCTCCAGTGCGTTGATGCGCCAGGCGTTGACCCAGGCTGCGCATCACTGTGCTCACCGCCAGGTGGGTGGGCGCCTGCTGGCTGAGCAGCCACTGATGCAGAACGTCATTGCCGACCTGGCCCTGGAAAGCGAGGCCGCCTTGGCCCTCAGCCTGCGCATGGCGCACGCCCTGGATCAGCCGGATGATCCGCAGCAGGTGCGATTTGCTCGCCTGGTGACAGCAGTGGGCAAGTACTGGATCTGCAAGCGCGCCCCGGCAATGATCAACGAAGCGGCCGAATGCATGGGCGGTGCCGGTTATGTCGAGGATAGTATCTTGCCGCGGCTGTACCGCGAGGCGCCGGTCAATTCGACCTGGGAAGGCTCCGGTAACGTGCAGTGTCTGGATGTACTGCGGGCATTGTCGAAAGAGCCGGGCGTGCTCGATGCCCTGTTTGCCGAGCTTGGTGATGGCCATGGCGATGCGCGTCTGGCGGCGCACATCGTCACGCTGAAGAAAGCGTTCAGTGATGTCAGTGATATCCAGTACCGGGCCCGGCAACTGACTGAGGCGATTGCCTTGGGGCTGCAAGCCAAGCTGCTGCTGGAGGCCGGTAATGCTGCGGTCAGCGATGCATTTATTGCCAGTCGTCTGAGTGGCGATGGTCGTGTGTATGGGACCTTGCCACGTGGTCTGGACGTCACCGCTTTGGTCCAGCGTTCGACGCCGCATTGGCCGCTCTAAACAGACGTGCCTTTAGGCGCGGATATAGGCAAGATGGAATCCTGCACGTCAGACAGGAAGTACATTGTGAACCGCACTGCTGAAGCCTTTGTTGTCGTAGAAACCGCCGATGAGGCGGTCGATCGTCTGGCCGCCCTGCACGAGCAGGCAACCGGGGCCTTGAGCCAGGCGCTCAAGCGCTACCTCAAGGACCGTACCGAGCCGAGCGCCGCCGAACGCGCACAGTTCCGATATCCTGAATTGCGTCTGACCTATCAGTATCAAGGTGAAGTACCGGCCATTACGAGGGCCTATGCCAAGGTCCAGTTACCCGGTACCTACAGCATTACCGTGACCCACCCGTCCGCGTTTCGCAGCTATCTGCTGGAGCAACTGCGCCCGTTGATGCGAGATTTCACCGTGACGGTGGAAGTGGGTGTCAGCGAGCAGAACATTCCATACCCTTACGTGGTTGAGCAGGGCGATGAGTTGGCGGGCAGTGGCATTACCGCCGCCGTGCTGGCACGGGTCTTCCCCAGTACCGACCTGTCGGCAGCCACCGACGGTATTGCCGACGGCCTGTATGACTGGGCCAACGTCGATCCGCTGCCGCTGGCGCTGTTCGATGCGGCGCGGGTGGATTTCTCATTGCGTCGTCTGGTGCATTACACCGGCAGCGACTGGCGTCATGTGCAGCCGTGGATTCTGCTGACCAACTACCACCGTTACGTCGACCAGTTCATCAGCCATGGCTTGGAGCGTTTGCGCGACGATCCACGTTTTGTGCGGATGATCCTGCCGGGCAATGTCATCATCGAAAAGGCCATGGACAACGGTGAAGCCCAGGCGCTGGTTGCCGGAGTGGTCTGGCACCGTTACCAGATGCCGGCGTATCACCTGATCGCGGCCGATGGGCATGGCATTACCTTGGTCAACATTGGCGTCGGCCCGTCCAACGCCAAGAACATCACCGACCATCTGGCGGTACTGCGTCCGCATTGCTGGTTGATGATTGGCCACTGTGGCGGCCTGCGGCAGTCGCAGACCATTGGTGACTATGTACTGGCTCACGCCTATATGCGTCGCGATGGGATTCTTGATCGCGTGGTGCCGCCTAATATCCCGATACCGGCGTTGGCTGAAGTCCAGCTGGCACTGCAGGAAGCCGCAGCGCAGGTGACGGGTGAGCGTGGCGATGAGCTGAAAAAACGCCTGCGTACCGGCACGGTATTGACCTATGACGACCGCAACTGGGAGCTGCGCTGGGCCCAGGAGCGACCGCTGATCAACCTCTCGCGAGCCGTGGCAGTCGACATGGAAAGCGGTACGATTGCGGCGCAGGGTTATCGCTTGCGGGTGCCCTATGGCACGTTGCTGTGTGTCTCGGACAAACCGTTGCACAGTGAAATCAAGCTGCCTGGTTCGGCCAACGCGTTCTACAATCGAGCGGTCAGCCAGCATTTGAAGATTGGCATCGCGGCACTGGACCTGCTGCGTAACCAACTGAACGCGCTGCACTCGCGTAAACTGCGCAGTTTCGATGAGCCGCCGTTCCGCTGAGGCCCCATGCCGTTACCCCCTCGTACCAAGCCGCGCCGCCCTGCGGCCAAGCCGTTCGCCCCGCGTCGCCAAGCCAAGGCGCCGCCGGCCGAACCGCGGCTGATCCTGTTCAACAAGCCCTTCGACGTCTTGACCCAGTTCAGTGACGGCGAGGGGCGAGCAACGCTCAAGGACTACATCGACATCCCCGGAATCTATCCGGCAGGGCGCCTGGACCGTGACAGTGAAGGGCTGTTGTTGCTGACCAATGACGGTCAGTTGCAGGCCCGCATTGCCGACCCCAAGCACAAGCTGGCAAAGACCTACTGGGTACAGGTCGAAGGTGAACCGAGCGATGAGCAATTGCAGCGGTTGCGTGATGGTGTTGAGTTGAACGATGGCATGACCTTGCCAGCACAGGCACGCGCCTTGGATGAGCCGGAATTATGGCCGCGCAATCCGCCGGTGCGCTTTCGCAAGAGCGTGCCGACCCATTGGCTGGAGCTGGTGATCAAGGAGGGGCGTAACCGTCAGGTGCGGCGCATGACCGCAGCGGTAGGCTTGCCGACCCTGCGGCTGGTCAGGGTCAGGATCGGCAACTGGACGCTCGATGGGCTTGATCAGGGCTGCTGGCGGGAAGTCCCGGCCAAGCTCTAGACCCCTTCGATGTAGCCGATCACCACGCTCTTGATGATGAAGGCAAGGATGCCCAGGCCCAGCACGAAGAACAGAATGAACGTGCCGAATTTGCCAGCATTGGATTTTTTCGCCAGGTCCCAGACGATAAAACCCATGAAGCCAATCAAGATGGTAACCAGGCCGGTCATCATCCACTCTTCAAATACCGCAGGATCCATCGATCTTCTCCAGGCAGGCTGAGGCGCGGCATTATACGCCTGTACGAATGGCCTGACTAACGCAGGTGCGTCAACGGTAGTTCGGTGCTAGCCAGTACCTGGTTGAGTACGAAGCTTGAGCGTACGCTGGTCACCCCTTCGATACGCGTCAGGTGGCCGAGCAGCAGCTTCTGGTAGTGGTCCATGTCGGGCACCACGACTTTGAGCTGGTAGTCGGCGTCCATCCCGGTGACCAGGCTGCATTCGAGCACTTGCGGCAGGTTGCGGATGGCTGCCTCGAAGGTTTCAAAACGCTCTGGTGTGTGCCGGTCCATACCGATCAGGACGTAAGCGGTCAGGCTTAAACCGAGCATCTTGCGGTCGAGCAGAGCAACCTGGCGGGCGATGTAACCGTCATCTTCGAGTTGTTTGACCCGCCGTGAGCAGGGCGACGGCGACAGGCCAATACGCTCGGCCAGCTCCTGGTTGGAGATGCGCGCATCGCGCTGCAATTCGGCAAGAATACTCAGGTCATAGCGGTCCAGCTTGCTCATGGATCAGGCCTTTTCTGTTTCGATTGCGCTGAATTATCTATCTTTAGTTAAAAATTGCGCAACTAGTGTTTTGATCAGCAATATTCGCAATCCGCTGCCGCAGCTGTCGCCGTATTCTTATTTCCAGAATCACTGCCCGGACATCAGTCCACGGCGGCTGACCCAATCAGGACAGCCGCGGCCAGCAATCCCACAGGGTTGTGCTCGGCCCCCGGGCTACACACTGTCCAGAAGACGGCGTGAGGTGAGCCGGCGTCAAAAGCGTCGAGCACGGACAAAATTATCAAGGGGAGGCCTAAGGGCCTCCCTTTTTTATGCCCTGAATTTTTCATCTACCGGTCGATTACCCGCCCTGGCAGGCCTGATACAGTGATGGCAGAACACGCCTGTGGTGTCTGCTGTCTTCGCTATAGGCCCATCTTGACCCCGTGAGGAACAGCATGAAGTCGTGCATCTGGCGCCTGGCCGGTGTTGGTCTGTTTTGTGTGAGTATGAGCGCCCTGGCGCAGGGCGAGCGTTATGGCCAGCAGTCGCCCAATGGCGATGAGCAGCCCGCCGCCTCGCTACCGATCCAGTCACGCCCGGATGAAGTGCGTCAGACGCAGCAACCGCGGCAGGGATACTACCAGGACATTCCACGACGCAATGGCTACAACCAGCACTGGCAGGCGGGTGGTGCCGGGCAGCGACCGCATGAGGATTGGCCGGGGCGGCCTGATGGGCATGGCAATGGCTGGGGTGAAGGCCCGCAGTATCGACCGGGGCATGTGATCGATCGCTTTCCCGAGCAGTCCTGGAAAGTCCCCTACCGAGGCCATGATTACTTCTACTCAGGTGGTTACTGGTATCGACCGCAAGGGCCGCGCTATGTGGTCGTGGCACCGCCTTACGGGGCAAGGGTGACCTATTTGCCGCCCTACGCGCGCGAGGTGTGGGTTGGCAACGCGTTGCTGTTTATGGTCGCGGGTACTTATTACCAGTACCTCAACGACCGCCAGGAGTATGTGGTGGTCAATCCACCGCAGGCCAACACGGCGCCTCAGGCTGAACCGAGTAACGGTTATGACGTGATTGCCTACCCGGCCGAGGGGCAGACGCCGCAGCAGATCCAGCAGGACCGCTACGAGTGTCACCGCTGGGCTGTGGAGCAGAGTGGTTTTGATCCGGCAGCGGCCAGCTACGCGCCGGCTGCCTATGTGGCTGACAACTACCGGCGTGCGCTGGGCGCGTGTCTGAGCGGGCGTGGCTACAGCGTGAACTGATTCCTGTGCTTAGTGTGGCGCCGGGTCGGCGTGTACCAGCACTTCGGCCCTGGGGAAGCGTTCGTTGATTGCCGCTGCCGCTTCTTCGCAGAGTGAATGGGCTTCGCGCAGCGGCAAGTCGCCCGGCAACTCCAGATGCAACTGAACGAACCAGTGCTGTCCAGAGATGCGCGTACGCAGGTCATGAGCGCCCACGACACCTTTGACGGAACAGGCCAGCGCCAGCATTTCCTCGCTGACGTCCTCTGGTAATGACGTGTCCATCAGGATCGCCGTGCTTTCGCGAGCGATCTGCAGTGCACTCCAGAGGATGTACAGCGCGATTCCCAGGCCGAAGTAGGCATCCAGTTGCGGCCAGCCGAACATGGCCAGCACCAGCGCCAGCAAAATACTGCCATTGAGCAGCATGTCGGAGCGGTAATGCAGCGAGTCGACACGAATGGCCGTGGAGCCGGTGATACGGATCACGCGTGCCTGGAGCATCAGCAAGGCCGCCGTCAGCACCAGCGACAACACCATCACGCCGATACCGACGTTGGTGTTGCCGAGCGGTTCTGGGGTTTCCAGCCGATGGTAGGCCTGGATGCCGATCAATACGGCACTGACCCCGATGAACAGCGCCTGAGCCATGCCGGCCAATGTTTCCGCCTTGCCGTGACCGTAGCGGTGATTGTCATCGGCAGGACGCAGGGCGTAATGCACTGCCAGCAGGTTGAGAAAGGACGACACGCTATCGAGCAGCGAGTCGGTCAAGCCTGCCAGCAGGCTGACTGACCCGCTAAGCCACCAGCCGATGGCCTTGGCCAGTACCAGAGTACAGGCCACCGCAAGCGACGCGCGGGTGGCCAGGCGCAACAACCGTTCATGTTCAGCGGCTTCACTCATGGGGTATCTATGTCCGTGGAGGGTTGTTTCAGGCAGCAGGCTTGAGGCCGTACATTGCCAGTTGCTCGACACTGCCTTTGTGCTGGATCAGGCGCGGGTCATTGAGTGGCAGGTGCTGGTTCAGCTCCTGCTGGAGGATGGCTTGCAGCTTTACCAGGTCCACTTTGCCGTCAGGCCCCAGGGCCGGTTGCAGTTTTTCCGGTGATATCTGGGCGTGCCTGCCGCCCGGCATGTAGATAGCGCCGGTGGCAAAGTCGATGCCGAAGGCGATCAGGCCGGGGATGACAAAGAACAGGATGCCGATGGCATCCATGGCGGCAATCACCGGGTCGATCTTGCCGGAAATCTGGCCGCGTCGATCCGGGTAGAACAGGGTGCCGCAGGCCGTCAGTTGGGTCAGTAAGCAGGTGATCAGAGCACCGCCAATGAGGCGGGAAGGCATACGCATAGAAATCTCCGCAATTGAGGTTACAAAGGAGCAGGCAGTGCACCTGCAACTGCTGATCAGACCATGATAAGGCATCCTAGGTTCGCCGTTATACTCGGCCCATTGTTTGAGGGCCACCATGATTTCATTACCGATCGACAACGTACTTCCCGCTCTGCGCCAAGCGCTGGGCCAACGCCATGAAGTGGTGCTGGAGGCGCCACCGGGCGCAGGCAAGACAACCCGCGTGCCACTGGCGTTGCTGAACGAGCCTTGGCTGGCCGGGCAGCGGATCCTGATGCTTGAGCCGCGCCGCCTGGCCGCACGTGCCGCAGCGGAGCGACTGGCCAGTGAGTTGGGGGAATCGGTCGGCGAAACGGTGGGCTATCGCATTCGCCTGGACAGTAAAGTCGGCCCGCGTACGCGTATTGAAGTCGTGACAGAGGGCATCCTGACGCGGCGCCTTCAGGAAGACCCTGCACTCGATGGCGTGGGCTTGTTGATCTTCGACGAGTTTCACGAGCGGAGTCTGGATGCGGATCTGGCCTTGGCCCTCAGTCTCAATGGGCGTGACCTGCTACGCGACGAGCCGCCGCTGAAGATCATGCTGATGTCGGCGACGCTGGAAGGCGAGCGGCTGTCGGCGTTGCTCGGTGACGCGCCGGTGGTCAGCAGCGAAGGGCGCATGTACCCGGTCGGCGTGCGTTGGGGCAGGCCGTTCCAGCCCGGCGAGTTCATCGAGCCGCGCGTGGTCGATACGGTCCATCAGGCACTGGCCGACGAGCCGGGCAGTCTGCTGGTGTTCCTGCCGGGGCAGGCGGAAATTCGCCGTGTGCATGAATCGTTGCAGGCGTCGTTGGGTGGGCGGCAGGACATCCTGCTCTGCCCGCTACACGGTGAGCTCGAACTGAGTGCCCAGCGTGCAGCCATCGATGCGCCCGCGCCGGGCGTGCGCAAGGTGGTGTTGGCCACCAACATCGCCGAGACCAGCCTGACCATCGACGGTGTTCGGGTGGTCATTGATGCGGGGTTGGCACGGGTGCCTCGGTTCGACCCTGGCAGTGGCATGACGCGTCTGGACACCCAGCGAATTTCCCGCGCCAGTGCTACCCAGCGGGCGGGCCGGGCCGGGCGTCTTGAACCAGGCGTGTGCTACCGGCTTTGGTCCGAAGCGCAACATGATCAGTTGGCGGCATACGCCAGTGCGGAAATACTCCAGGCCGATCTGGCCGGGCTAGCGCTGCAGCTGACCCGCTGGGGTGTGACGCCGGGGCAATTGAGCTGGCTCGATCAACCCCCAGCGGCGGCCTATGCACAGGCCCAGGACCTGTTACTGCGGCTCGGCGCGCTCAAGCCCGGGCAACTGCTCAGCCTGACTGCCCATGGCCAGGCAATGGCTGAATTGCCGGCGCATCCACGTATTGCGCATTTGCTATTGCGTGGCCAGGCGCTTGGGTTGGCCGAGATGGCCTGCGATGTTGCGGCCCTGCTGGGTGAGCGCGACATTCTGCGCGGTGCGGGCGCCGACCTGCATAGCCGTTTGACCCTGCTCAGTGGTGAAACCCGTGCTTCCCGTGGTGGGCAGGGTGGTGTTCAGCGCGCGCGGCAATTGGCCCGGCAGTACCGTGGCTACTTGCGAGGTAAAGCATCGAGCGCAGTGCCAGACCCTGAGCATCCTCGCTGGCTTGGCGCGTTGCTGGCCTTGGCTTATCCAGACCGTGTTGCACAGCAGCGCCGTGCCGGGGGCGCGGAGTACCGGCTGGCCAATGGGCGAGCGGCCCTGTTTGGTGAGGTCGATGCGCTGATGAAGGCCCCGTGGTTGGTGGTTGCTGATCTGGGCAGTCGTCAGGGCCAGCGTGAGGAGCGTATCTACCTGGCGGCTGAGTTCGACCCGGCGCTGTTCGATGGGGTGCTGGCCGAGCAGGTCGAGCGCCTCGATGTGCTCGACTGGGATGAGCGTGAAGGCGTGCTGCGTGCCGAGCGCCAGCGTAAGGTCGGGGAACTGATTTTGGCGCGCGAGCCGCTGACCGGCCTGGATGATGACGCCCGTGCCCGCGCATTGCTTGACTTGGTTCGGCGCAAGGGGCTGGAGTTGCTGCCGTGGACGCCGGAGTTGCGCCAATGGCAGGCCCGGGTGGCGTTGCTGCGTCAGCTGGACCTGGCCACAGGGTGCGACAGTGAATGGCCGGACCTGAGTGATGCGGCGTTGTTGGCGGGCCTTGAGCAGTGGTTGCAGCCTTATCTGGGCAAGGTCACGCGCTTGAGCCATTTCGCCCAGCTCGACCTCTCTTCAATTGTCCGCAACCTGTTGCCCTGGCCGTTGCCGCAACGCCTGGACGAGTGGGCTCCGATGCACCTGAGTGTGCCGTCGGGTTCCAGTATTCGTCTGGATTACAGCGAGCATCCACCGATCCTTGCTGTGCGCCTGCAGGAGTTGTTCGGCCTGGCGGAAACGCCGCGTATTGCTCAGGGCCGCCTACAGGTCAAGCTGCACCTGCTGTCGCCTGCGCGTCGACCTGTGCAGGTCACTCAAGATCTGGCCAACTTCTGGCGCAGCACGTACAGCGAGGTCAAAAAAGACCTGAAGGGCCGTTACCCCAAGCACTATTGGCCCGATGACCCATTGGTAGCGGAAGCCACGGCGCGAGCCAAACCGCGCAAATAGTCAAGGCGCTACCGGCAGCAGCAGGCGAGCCATTGTGTCGCGAAATCAGGGGGGGGGCGCTGCTAAGCGAAGCGGACGGCCACACTGGGCATGACGATAATTGCACGTCATGCATCATGTCTTGCACGGTCGTAGACGCTGAGCATGCTGGGAAGTCCACTGTACGGAAGCATGGAGATCTCATTCGCGTCGTTGATGCAGGCCGCACAAACAAAAAAGCCCTAGAAGATTTTCCAGGGCCTTTTGAATGTTGAAATTTATAAAATCAAATGCCTTTGAACTCATCTTGTAGCAGTTCCGAAAATGCATCTTTTGCACGATGAAAACCTGTGTTCTTGTTCCAGATGAAATAATTTTGTATGGGGGTCAATTGGCTGAATGTGTACCCGCTTATATTGCCAATTCTCTTGAATTGTTCAAATACCCCTGTAGGAACCAGCGAAACGCCTGCGCCGGAACTTACGCAGCCGAGAATAGTGCCGTAACTGGCTATATTCGTGATGGTAATGGGTACCCGGTGTTCATTTAGCCAGCGCTCCAGTGATTGCCTGTAGGGGCATCCTTCCGGCCACATAAATATATTTTTTCCATTTAGGTCTTGTGGTTTTGTTATTGTTCCAATCGTTGGTGAGGCAATTAATACAAGCGATTCTTTATATATTTCGATGTGTTCAATGTCAGGGTGCTCGCTATTGACTGCGATGATTGCACCGTCCAGCTTATGGTCGGCGACATCGGTTACTAATTGTGACCAAGTCCCTGTGCTGAACTGCATTTTTACCGCGGGATAGTGATGGTGGAATCTTGAGAGCAGCGTGGGCAACCGACCCATCGCAGCCGATTCGATTGCACCAATTCTTAATGTTCCAGAGGGCGCAGACTCAGGGGCAAGCGCCCTGCGAGACTCCTGACACAAGGCCAGAATTTTATTTGTGTAGCCTAGGAATAATGCACCCGAAGGGCTAATGACAAGCCCCCTGCCTTTTCGTATAAAAAGTGATACGCCTAGTTCTTTTTCTAAGAGTTTTATTCTGTTTGTGATGTTTGATGGGACGCAGTGTAGCAATTCAGATGCTCGAATGATGCTGCCTTGCTCAGCAACTAATTTAAACATAGTTAATTGTGAGAGTTCCATTGGCGCATTGCTCACTTATAGTGAATGAATGCGTAATTATAAGTTACTTGTTGTTCGTGGAACAAGTAATTTAGTGTGTGGAATGCTAGTGCTAGGCGTGAGGCTTCAGTACTAGGAATCCGGTAAGCCCTTAAGGATAAAGGCGAAATCATGAACTCAGTATCATTGCAGTGTCGCTCCGAGATGTTTGAAGAATCTACCTCTATGCAAGCATTTGGTGAGATGTTTATCGAGGCTTTACCCAAACATGTAGTCGGTTTGAGAATACCCGGTCGATTAATAACGGATGGCTTTCGGAGGGCGCCTCTATTTGCGCAGATTGAGCAGGTACCTGAAATTCAGAGTGCAATGCACGAGGTGCTTTGCCATTCGATCACGCAAGAGGCTCAGTCCTGTGCTGAGCGTGCATTCAGAGCTTTCCTCAAAAAGGATAAGGCGGATACGGGTGTCTTGAAATTTTTCAATGGATGGAATTAAACGCACAAAACTACGAGTTTGGTATCGGCTAAAATTATCATGCGTTTATCAGCAGATGTTCTATCCGTTCCTGTCGAAAAACAAATGCATTATAACAACGTCATGGCACACATGTATGAGGTCGCAAAAGATGATTTTGGCCTTGGGCATGAAGGGCATGATGGTATGTACGCCTATATGACGAACGCCTTTGGTGCGTCAGGCTGGGTGGAAAGTCAATATGCTGTTGATGAGTGCAATGCGTTTTCCGAATTTCTCTACAATATTGGCGTGGCGGAGCATAAGTCTGCCATGAATTCTGCTGGGCATAGAAATTCCATTATGGATGCCATGATGGTCTCCATCGCTTCGGAGCTCTGGAATGGGCGTGAGTATAACTTTATTGCTCAGTTTATTGAAGGTAAGCTGCTTTCCGTTAGCCCATCATTAAGTAGCGATGCTAAAGCGCTGCGTAATGCGAAAGGCTATGTCATGGGGCATTCTGGTGAAGTAGAAAACAAACATGGTCTGCATGCTTTGGCCGCAACGCAAGTTTTTGGTCGTACGGTAGACTTAATGTTTGATGCTGATCGGCTCAAGTGCGTAATGCTTGATTATAATAAACGTGTTGGAAGAGCTTTCCGCTCTCTGCATGAGGCGTTGACGTAATAAGTCATGGGCGCTGAAGCGGTTGTTTTGAGCATTTTATATGCTCCAGCTGCTCAGCGCTAAGTAAGCTGCATCGCATGGGTGCTGGCGTAACGATATCTGGTAAAACTCAGAATGACTTCAATGCACGCACGGCGCGTTGGTCGGCGTGTCTAGGGCACCCTGTTGTTCGCCTTGGTATTACGAAATTAAGGAACGATCATGATGCTTGGTCAACCTCAAGCCCTGGTAGGAGGCGCGTTATGAGTTTTGAGTACGCCATGATTACATTGGGTTTTTTTGCTTTTTGTGGGGGTTTAATTGATGCCGCAGTGGGTGGGGGCGGGCTTGTACAAGTACCCGCACTCTTGCATGTATTGCCTAATTATAGTTTGGCTACCGTTTTCGGTACCAATAAGCTTGCTGTTTTTGCTGGCAATATTTTTTCCATTTTTAGCTATGTAAAAAGAATAAAAATCGTATGGAAGCTTATGCTTCCAACCGTGATTTCAGCATTCGTGTTTGCATTTTTAGGTGCTTTTTCTGTGTCGCTAGTCCCGAAGGCACTTATGGAGTATGTTGTTTTTTTTGTTCTGGTGATGATGGCTATTTATACTTTTGCAAAAAAAGATTTAGGGCGCTTCCACTCAAATACTCCCTGTGGAGTTAAAGAGATTTTTTTGGGTATTTTTTTTGGTGGATTAATTGGCTTCTATGATGGGGTGTTTGGCCCTGGTAGTGGCAGCCTCTTGCTTTTTACTTTTGTCAAATACTTTGGTTTTGATTTTTTGAATGCATCTGCTTCGGCGAAGCTTGTTAATTTGGGGACATTCAGCGCAGCGCTACTTTTTTTTATACCGTCAGGTCATGTGCTATGGACGATTGGTGGGGTGGTGAGCGTATGTAATATTGCAGGCTCTCTCACGGGTGCTTTTTTGGCGTTGCGTTATGGAAGTGGTTTCATTCGAATCTTCTTTCTACTCTTACTGTTATTCCTTATCGGGAGGATGGGGGTGTCAATATTTTTATAACTGGATCCAGCGCCGCTGTAGTTCATCGTTATCGCTAGGATGACTGACTATTTTGCATCGGGTTTTCGGCCCGATGACCCATTGGTAGCTGAAGCCACGGCGCGAGCCAAACCGCGCAAATAGTCAAGGCGCTACCGGCAGCAGCAGGCGAGCGCTCACAGGGAGGTGGTCGGAGATTTCCAGGGTGTCCTGCTGCAGCACCTGTGCGCTTACACGCGTGAGCTTGGGGCTGTGGAACAGGTAGTCGAGGGTTCGGTCCGGAGCGCTCACATTGGGGTCGTTGGGATAATGGGTAAGCCAGCGGGCGCGATCCGCACCGCTGGCCTCGGCATTGCTGGGGATCATGGGGTACGTGTCCCAGAGCAGGTGCAGGTCGCTGTCAGCCGCGTACAAGCCGCGTTGCTGGGGCGTGAGGCGCCGGTACTGTCCGAGTGGCAGCATGTTGAAATCCCCTCCAATCAACCATGCCGCGCCTTGGCGTTCCAGGCTGCCAAGTTGTTTAACCAGCGCCTGAACCTGTTGGCGCTGAACATCACTCTGCGTTTCATAGTGCGCCAGGCGGGTGTTGAGCACCGCCAATTGGCCGCCGTCACGCAGTGGCAGGTAACTGGCCAGCACCGCGTGCTGGGGCTGGAGCAGGCGACTCAGTGCATTGCTCGCGGTTGTCGGCAGTTGCAGGCGTTGAGCCTTGCTGATCGGGTAACGGCTCAGGGTTGCCAGGCTGCGGCCAACACTGCCGAAAACATGCCAGTCCGGGACAAACTCCGCTTTCCAGTCGTAGGCCTGTACCGCACACGGATAGAGGTCTACCAGGCGTTCACGCAACAACGCCAGTTGATCGTAATAGCCCGTGGCCTTGGCATTGTTGTCCAGTTCCTGGAGCAGAACGATATCGGGTTGTTCGGCACGAATCACGCGGGCTACCTCGTCGAGGTTATGCGCGAGGTCTTCAGCGGTGGGCCGTGTATCGCTGCCGCGTCCTTCGTCGTACCAGAAGACGTAGCGCTTGCCGGCCAGATACTGCACGTTCCAGGTCATGACCTTGAGTGCCTGACCAGGCACCAGCGGCGTGCTGCTGGCCGTACAACTGACGGGCAGGTCTTCGCGGGGGGCAGGTTGCCAGCTCAGGTGTGAGGCCAGCGTCCAGAGCAGGGCAATGGTCAGTAACAGCGTCAGCAGGGTATTGCGCAGTAATCGGATCATCGGCGCGGCTTGGCGGGTTCCGGGTGATGCCTGAGCATACCCTAGCTACGGGGTCTCTACCGTTGGTCAGAAAGAAATACCGTGCGGTGAAGCGAACGTGGGGTAGATTCTTTAGTCCATATCGCATCCCCGAGGGCCATTGACCTGAAAAAAGTTTCATCCTTCAGGTGCATTGAATCACTGGCCGCGGCCCCTATTTTCAGTGAGTCTGTTTCTCCAGTTATCCAACGAGGTTGTTCATGAACAGCGAAGAGCAAGCCCTGATCGATGGCCTGTTTGCCAAGCTCAAGCAGGCTGAGGCCACGTCTGCGCCACGAGACGCCCAGGCTCAAGCGCGTATCGCCGAGCACCTGCAGCAGCAGAGTGCGGCCCCGTACTACATGACTCAGGCAATTCTGGTTCAGGAGGCTGCCATCAAGCGCCTCGACGAACAGAACAAGCAACTGCAAGCCGAACTCACCCAGGCGAAGGCTCAAGTCGCGGCGACGACCCAAAGCAGCGGTGGGTTTCTGTCCGGCATCTTCGGCAGCGGCACTCGACAGCCTCAACCTCAACCGGTTGCCAGTCAGCCAGTCTCGCCTCCGCCCACCAGCACTGGCGGTTGGCGCGAGCCGGCTCCGGCCAGTTCGTTCAACGCACCGGGCGTCGCGCCGCAACCGCAAGCGTATGCACAGCCTGCTGCTGCGCCAGCCCGTGGCGGTGCCAGCAGTTTCCTGGGTGGTGCCTTGCAAACCGCCGCTGGCGTTGCCGGTGGGGTGATGCTCGCACAAGGCATCAGCAGCCTGTTCAATCATCACTCGCAGCCTGAAACCGTTACCGAGGTGATCAAGGAAGAACCGGCACCGGCCAGCGACAGCGGCTGGGGAAGCAATGATGAGCAGCGCTTGACCGCCGACAATAGCGGTTATGGCAATGATCAGGGCGGCTTCATGGGCACCGACTACAGCGACGATGGCGGCTTCTTCAGCGACGACGACTCCTACGTCTGAGCCGCGAGTACCCGCATTCGCCCTGGGGCTGGCATACTGTGCGCCGAAACGGCTGACACAGGTGGCCGGTCCCTGGGCGTAATGAGGAAGTACGGTGAAGAAAATCGCAGTGTTCGCCGATGTGCAGAACCTCTACTACACCGTGCGCCAGGCCTATGGCTGTCACTTCAACTATGCCGCGTTCTGGGCTGATGTCAGCCAACACGGGCAGATCGTCGAGGCCGTTGCCTATGCCATCGACCGTGGTGACAGCAAGCAACAGCAGTTTCAGCAGATCCTGCGCAACCTCGGTTTTACGGTCAAACTCAAGCCTTATATCCAGCGCAGCGATGGCTCGGCCAAGGGCGATTGGGATGTGGGCATCACCCTGGATGTGATGGATGCTGCCGCACGGGTTGATGAAGTGGTACTCGCCTCGGGCGATGGTGACTTCGACCTGCTGCTTGAACGCATTATCAGCCGTCATGGGGTCGAAGCGGTCGCTTATGGCGTGCCGGGGCTCACCGCCAATTCACTGATCCGCGCCGCCAGTCGCTACGTGCCCATCGAAGGCGAGTTGCTGCTCAAGCATTGAGTTCAAACCAGAGGTTCTTGTGGAACGTATCGCTGTCATCGACTTTGAAACCACCGGTATTTCTCCGGGCCCCGGTTGCCGCGCCACCGAGGTGGCCGTGGTCATGCTTGAAGACGGGCGTATTGTCGAGCGTTACCAGAGCCTGATGAATGCCGGGCTTGCGGTGCCTGCCTTTGTCGCCGGGCTGACCGGTATCACCACTGCCATGCTGCGCAGTGCGCCGCCGGTCGCCAAGGTCATGAACGAGGTCGCTGAGTTTGTGGGCGACACGCCATTGCTGGCGCACAACGCGGCCTTCGACCAGAAGTTCTGGGATTACGAGCTGGCACAGATCAACCGTCAGCGTACCCAGCACTTTGCCTGCTCGATGTTGCTGTCCCGACGCCTGCTGCCAGCCGCGCCGAACCACAAACTGGGCACCCTGACCCGCTGGGCTGGCTTGCCGGACACCGGTACCGCTCACCGGGCCATGGCCGACGCCGAGATGGCTGCCAACCTGGCTCAGCACCTGGCCGATGAGTTGCGTTTGCGCCACGGCGTGAGTGCAGTCTCGCACCCGTTGTTCTGCAGTTTGCAGAAAGTACCCGCGGCGAAAATCGCCGAAACGCTCAAGCGCTATCGCTAGGCTTTTTTCGCCGGGTTATCCAGCTGCCCCAAGGGCACGCGCCGTTCGACCGCACTCGAGAGAATGATCGAGGTCTTGCTGAAGCCGAACTGGGCAACCCGGTTGATCAGGTCTTCCAGTTCCGGCATCGAGCCGACAGCCGCCTGCATGATCACGCAGGGATCGCCCGTGACCCGGTGGCACTCGGTGAGCTGAGGGATCTGCGTCAGCGCCTCGTAGGCCTGTTGATTGCCGTGGCTGGCCAAGCGCAGTTCGATCACGCACTGGATAGGCAGGCCTATCTTGCTCATGTCGACCTTGGCTTGATAGCCGGTTATTACCCCGCTGGCTTCCAGTTTGGCCACCCGCTCGGCGACCGCCGGTGCCGACAGGTTAACCTTGCGGGCCAACTGAGCGAAGGACGCGCGGCCATTTTCCAGCAGCGCGGCGAGGAGCATCCGATCGTATTTATCCATGGTGCGAGAGATCTTTTGAAAAGAAGGTTATGGGCCTGAACAACCTTTGTTTAGAAACTGTTACGGCACTATAAACAGGTTTTGTAGCTTAAGTTTAGTGGGGCTGCTTTCTAAACTAATCCCCTTACTTACTCGATTTCGAGCCTGCCATGCCTGCCTCTCGTCGCTTTCCACTGTTATTGATCGGTGCCTTCCTCGCGTTGTATCTGGTCTGGGGCTCGACGTACCTGGTGATTCGCATCGGTGTGGAGTCCTGGCCGCCGTTGTTGATGGCGGGGGTGCGTTTCATGATTGCCGGTACCTTGCTTTATGCGTTCCTGCGCTGGCGTGGGGTGCCCGCACCGACCTGGCCGCAATGGCGCGCGGCCGGAGCGATCGGCGTATTGCTGCTCAGTTGCGGTAACGGCGGCGTAACGGTCGCCGAGCATGCCGGGGTCGCCTCCGGGGTTGCGGCCTTGGCGGTTGCGACCGTGCCATTGTTCACACTGTTGTTTGGCCTGTTGTGGGGGCAGCGCAACACGCGTCTGGAGTGGGCAGGGATTCTTCTCGGGTTGCTGGGTATCGGTTTGCTTAACCTGGGTTCTAACCTTCAAGCGAGCCCGCTGGGTGCGGCCCTGATTCTGTTTGCGGCAGCCTCCTGGGCATTTGGTTCAGTGTGGAGCAAAAGCCTGCCACTGCCTCAGGGGCCGATGGCCAGTGCGGCGGAAATGCTGGTGGGCGGCCTGGTGTTGCTGCTGGGTAGCGCACTCAGCGGTGAGCGCATGACGCAGATGCCGACCGCTGCGGGTTGGGGAGCATTGGCCTACCTGGTGTTTTTCGGCTCGATCCTGGCCTTTAGCGCGTACATGTACTTGCTCAAGCATGTGCGCCCGGCAGCGGCCACCAGCTACGCCTACGTCAACCCGGCAGTGGCGGTGCTGCTGGGCATTGTCTTCGCGGGCGAGCAGATTGGCTTCGAGGAGTGTCTGGCCATGGCGGTGATCATTGGTGCCGTCGTGCTGATTGGTGTTCCACAGTGGCGTAAGCCGAGTGCCGCCAGCGTTCCGGCTGTCGAGGTGGGCAAGGAAGCGTTTTCCAAGTAAAGGGGGCGTTGTGGCAGTTTTGAGAACGGCGTGCTGCATGCCGGGGCGTCGAACAAGGTAAACTGCCGCCATTGCTGAATTCCCCTGACGGTATTGCCATGACATTCGCCAAACTTGGCCTGATTGAACCTTTGCTGCGCGCGCTTGAGCGCCTCGACTACCACTCGCCGACGCCGATTCAGGCGCAAGCCATTCCGGCAGTGCTGGCCGGGCGCGACCTGATGGCGGCCGCCCAGACCGGTACCGGCAAAACGGCCGGGTTTGCCTTGCCGCTGCTGCAGCGCCTGACGATGGAAGGTGCCAAGGTTGCCAGCAACTCGGTGCGTGCGCTGGTGCTGGTGCCGACGCGTGAACTGGCCGAGCAGGTTCACCGCAATATCCAGGACTATGCCGAGCACCTGCCGCTCAGCACCTATGCGGTGTACGGCGGGGTGAGCATCAACCCGCAGATGATGAAGCTGCGCAAAGGCGTCGACCTGCTGGTTGCAACGCCCGGGCGCCTGTTGGACCTGTTCCGGCAGAATGCACTGAAGTTCAATCAGCTTCAGGCGCTGGTGCTGGATGAGGCCGATCGCATGCTTGATCTGGGCTTCTCCGAGGAGCTGCGGGCGATTTATGCCGTGTTGCCTAACCGTCGCCAGACCCTACTGTTCTCGGCCACCTTCTCCGACGAGATTCGCCTGCTGGGCGGGCAGATGCTCAATGAACCGCTGAGCATCGAAGTCAGTCCGCGTAACGTTGCGGCAAGCACGGTCAAACAGTGGATTGTCCCTGTGGACAAGAAGCGCAAGCCAGAGTTGTTCATCCACCTGATGCGCAAGCAGCGCTGGAAGCAGGTGCTGGTGTTTGCCAAGACCCGCAATGGTGTCGATCAACTGGTGGAGCGCCTGCGCGGTCAAGGTGTGAATGCCGACGGTATTCACGGCGACCGTCCACAGGCGACACGCCAGCGCGCACTGGACAGCTTCAAGGCCAACGAAATCCAGATCCTGGTGGCGACAGATGTGGCCGCCCGTGGCCTGGATATCGACGACCTGCCGCTGGTGGTGAACTTCGACCTGCCGATCGTGGCTGAGGACTACATTCACCGCATTGGCCGTACCGGTCGTGCTGGCAACACCGGTGAAGCGATCTCGCTGGTGTGTGCTGATGAAGTGCAACTGCTCTCGGCCATTGAAACCCTGACCCGCAAGACCCTGCCGCGTCACGAAGAGCCGGATTTCGCGCCAGAGCACCGGGTACCGGTGACCGACGCCACTGGGCAGATCCTGAAAAAGCCGAAGAAACCGAAAAAGCCGAAAGAGGGTGGTGCCAAGCGCAGCCTTGGTCGTTGGCTGGACAGCGGTGAAACGCCTGCAGCTGCACCACAGGCCAAGCCTGTACGTAAGGTGCCGACCTTCAACACCGGCCCGCGCAAGCGCAAGCCGTAATCGCTCGGTCATCGTGTGCGTCGGCGTTGCCGACGCCTACACGTGTGGCTTATGAGTGCTTCAACCACTCCAGCATACCCAGCCCGGCCCGACGCCCACTGGCAAAGCAGGCGGTGAGCAGATAGCCACCGGTGGGCGCTTCCCAGTCCAGCATTTCCCCCGCGCAGAACACCCCAGGTAACTGGCGCAGCATCAAGTGTTCGTCCAGCGCTTCGAAGGTCACCCCACCGGCACTGCTGATGGCTTCGTCCAGTGGGCGAGGGCGCACCAGCGTGACCTGCAGCGCTTTGATCGCGCGAGCCAGTAGCAGCGGGTCGGCAAAGGTCGTTTGGTCGGTCAGCTCGCGCAACAGGGCGGCCTTGACCCCGTCCAGGCCCAACTGGCTGTGAAGGTGTTTGGCCATTGAGCGCGATCCACGGGGCTTGGCCAGTGCGGCGGCAATGTTATCCACAGGCTTGTTGGGCAACAGGTCCAGTAGCAGCGTGGCATGGCCGTTGCGGTTGATGGTCTCGCGGATCTGCGCCGACAAGGCATAGACCAGGCTGCCCTCAAGGCCGAGTTCAGTGACCACGCACTCGCCTAGGCGCGGCGCTTGGCCTGGCAGGCTCATGGCGATGTTTTTCAGTGGTGCACCAGCAAACTTCTCTTTCAACAGCGCGCTCCAGGCCTCGACCTCGAAGCCGCTGTTGGCCGCCTGTAGCGGCGCCGTTTCGATGCCGCGCGCTTTCAGCAAGGGCAACCAGGCGCCGTCTGATCCAAGCCGTGCCCAACTGCCGCCACCGAGAGCCAGCAACACCGCATCCGGTTTGAGCGATAGCTCACCCTGTGGGTAACTCATGCGTAAGCTGCCTTCGCTCGTCCAGCCGAGCCAGCGGTGACGGGTGTGGATAACCACACCGCTGTCGCGTAAGCGCTTGAGCCAGGCGCGTAGCAGGGGCGCGGCTTTCATGTCGCGGGGGAACACCCGGCCGGAGCTGCCGATGAAGGTCTCGATGCCCAGGCCGTGAATCCACTGGCGCAGGGCGTCTGCGTCAAAGTCGTCGAGCAGCGCCTTGATCTCGTCGGCACGCTCGGCGTAGCGCGAGACAAAGGCCGGGTAGGGTTCTGAATGGGTAATGTTCATGCCGCCGACGCCGGCCAGCAGGAACTTGCGGCCCACCGAGGGCATGGCGTCGTAAAGGTCGACTGCAATCCCGGCCTGGCCGAGCACTTCGGCGGCCATCAGCCCAGCCGGGCCGCCCCCGATGATAGCGACGTGTGGGCGGTGCGGGTGAGAGGTCTCAGTCATGGTGGGCTGCAAGCGATTGAAAAGAGCCGGCATTCTACCTGAGGCGGGGGCCGGGAAACACTGTACAAAAAATGATCGGCATTCTGCAGGCCACGCCGATCAAGGGCTGGGCTGGCTTTCACTCAGGTTATCCACAGGCGGCTCCACAGTCATTGTGGGTAAAGTACCCGGTGTGCGCTGTGGTGCAGAATGCCGTGGCGCCGTGCCAGGGCCTGGCGATCCTTGCTGTAGCCGCCGCCAATCAGGCCAACCACCGGGATATCACGCCCCAGGCAATGGCGCAGTACGCATTCATCGCGGGCGGCAACCCCCGCGTCGGTCAGTTGCAGGTAGCCCAGGGCATCGTCCTTGTGGACATCGACCCCCGCGTCGTAAAGCACCAGGTCAGGCTGGTAGAGGGGCAGCAGGTAGTTCAGTGCGTCCTCGACCACCCTCAGGTAGTCGGCATCGCCCATGCCCCGAGGTAGCGGAATGTCCCAGTCACTCTGGGCCTTGCGCGCCGGGAAATTCTGCTCGCAGTGCAGTGAAACGGTGATGGCGTCCGGTGTGTCGTGAAGGATGTGTGCGGTGCCGTCGCCCTGGTGAACATCGCAATCGAAGATCAGGACGCGATGCACGCGGCCGGCTTCCAGCAGGTAACGGCTGATCACGGCCAGGTCGTTGAAAATGCAGAATCCGGCAGGATGGTCATAATGAGCATGATGGGTCCCTCCCGCCAGGTGGCAGGCGATACCGTGCTTAAGTGCCTGTTCGGCGGCCAGCAATGAGCCGCCGACCGCCCGTACGGTTCGACGTGCGAGTGCTTCGCTCCACGGCAAGCCAAGGCGGCGCTGGTCCTCTCGGGAAAGTGCGCCGTCCATGTAGCGCGCGATGTAGTCGCGATCATGGGCCAGCGCGAGAATCTCGTTTGGGCACAGCTCGGGGCGCAGCAGTGCCTGATCGGTAGTCAGCCCACTGTCGATCAGGTGGTCGCGCAACAGACGGAACTTGTCCATCGGAAAACGGTGCTCGGCGGGAAAGTCCGGGCTGTAGTCGTCATGGTAAATCAGGGGAAGGGGCATGGCAGCTTCGCGACGAGATCAAGCCTTGATCTTGCCAGTTGTGGGGGCTGCGGTGCCAGCGTTGTACAGGCATAGCGGTAGAGAGAGGAACAGGCCATGACCCCCATACTGGAGCTGGAAAGCGCGCGGCTGGTGTTGCGCCAATGGCAGGATGACGACTTGCGCGAGTTCGCTGCGATGTGTGCCGACCCCCAGGTAATGCGCTACTTCCCGGCGCCGCTGACGCGCCTGGAAAGCGCCGCGCTGATTGGGCGCCTGCGTGGTCATTTTGCGGAATACGGTTTTGGTTTGTGGGCGCTGGAGCGCAAGGACAGTGGTGCGTTTATCGGCATGACCGGCCTGCTCAACGTCAACTTCAATGCGGGCTTCGCTCCTGCGGTGGAAATCGGTTGGCGCTTGGCGCGGCGTCACTGGGGGCTAGGCTTTGCCAGTGAGGCGGCCTGGACCTGCCTACGCTGCGCGTTCGCACAGTTGGGGCTGGAGCAGGTGGTGTCATTTACCAGCGAAAGCAACCTGCCGTCGCAGAAAGTCATGCAGGCCATCGGCATGCAGGCTGACCCAGACAGCAACTTCGAGCACCCGAGAATTCCACCGGGGCATCCACTGCGCCCGCATGTTCTGTACCGGATCAATCGGACGCAATGGCAAACGACCCTGCGCGGGTGAATCACCGAACATAACGGCCAGCAATGACAAACCCTGTATCATTTGACCACTGGGCATTGCTTTGGAGAATCTCGAATGAGCCACGTGTTGGACGATCTGGTCGACCTGCTGAGTCTGGAAGCGATCGAGGAAAACCTGTTTCGTGGGCGTAGCCAAGACCTCGGCTTTCGTCAGTTGTATGGTGGCCAGGTACTCGGCCAGTCGCTTTCCGCCGCCACCCAGACCGTAGAAGAAGCACGCCATGTGCATTCGCTGCACGGTTACTTTCTGCGTCCAGGCGATGCGTCGATGCCGGTGGTGTACTCCGTGGACCGTGTACGTGATGGCGGCAGTTTCAGCACCCGGCGGGTAACGGCGATCCAGAAAGGGCAGCCCATCTTTACCTGCAGCGCTTCATTCCAGTACGACGAAGAAGGGTTCGAGCATCAGGCGCAGATGCCGGACGTGGTCGGCCCGGAAAACCTCCCGTCGGAAGTGGAAATTGCCGAACGTATGGCCGAGCACATACCGGAGCAACTGCGCGAAAAGCTGCTCTGCGCCAAGCCGATCGAAGTGCGCCCGGTGACCGAGAAAGACCCGTTCAACCCGCAGCCGGGTGACCCGATCAAGTACGCCTGGTTCCGTGCCGACGGCAACCTGGCTGACTCGCCGGCATTGCACAAATACATCCTCGCCTATGCGTCGGATTTTGGCCTGCTGACCACCTCGTTGATGCCGCATGGCAAATCGGTCTGGCACAAGGACATGCAACTGGCCAGCCTTGATCACGCCTTGTGGTTTCACGGCAACCTGCGCGCCGATGACTGGTTGCTGTACGCGATGGACAGCCCTTGGGCGGGCAATGCCCGTGGTTTTTCGCGCGGCAATATCTTCAACCGGGCTGGGCAACTGGTGGCATCGTCGTGCCAGGAAGGGCTGATTCGCCATCGCAAGGACTGGGCATGAACCTGCACCACATTCGTCATTGGGTGTTTGACATGGACGGCACCCTGACGGTCGCCGTGCACGATTTTGCCGCCATCCGCGAAGCGCTGGACATTCCCGCCGAAGACGACATCTTGACCCATCTGGCGGCCCTTCCGGCAGAGGAAGCCGCCGCCAAGCATGCCTGGTTGCTGGAACATGAGCGTGACCTGGCTATCGCATCGCGCCCGGCGACGGGGGCGGTTGAGCTGGTGCGTGAACTGGTCGCGCGCGACTGCCAGCTAGGCATCCTCACCCGTAATGCCCGTGAGCTGGCGCATGTCACGCTGGAGGCCATTGGCCTGGCGGACTGTTTCCCCGTGCAGAGTATTTTGGGCCGTGACGAAGCACCCCCCAAGCCGCATCCGGGAGGGTTGCTCAAGCTGGCCGAGGCCTGGGATGTCTCGCCGAACGAGATGGTCATGGTGGGGGACTACCGCTTTGACCTCGACTGCGGTCGTGCGGCAGGTACACGCACCATTCTGGTCAACCTGCCGGACAATCCCTGGCCAACGCTCACGGACTGGCATGCGGCGGATTGCCGGGCATTGCATGCGCTGTTGCGTACTGGCTTGTAGGTACAGCGCATCCGTTGTGTCGGCAAAAAGCGATCTGATTTCCTGAGTGTTCCCCTCGCTCCTGCAGCGCTCGTTTCGCCCGGCATATGTCGGGCGAAACGAGCTGCCCCTCAATGAAACCTCTCTATATCAAGTGTTACAGGCCGTGTCTGTGCATCGCGTTTCGCCTTATGTGGGGGTTATTTCAAACACCTTGTGTGATATTTTGCGCGCCGCTCTAGAAATCAAGACACAGAAGTCGTCTCACAAAGGCGAGTTCTGTGACGCACCAATTCAGGTGCATCCCGTATCAAATACGTAGTGAGTGTGATTGATCATGAGTACATCCCCTAACGTTGCCGCACGAGGCGCGGACCACGCCGAGGCGACTGAGTCCTCAGGCCTGGAGGTCAAACGGCTGACCTTCGTCGAGGCTGTGGCAATGATCGTGGGTACCAACATTGGTGCCGGTGTGTTGTCCATGGCCTATGCCAGTCGCAAGGCCGGCTACATGCCGCTGCTGCTGTGGTTGGCCGTGGCGGGCATATTCACCACCATCTCCATGTTGTATGTCTCGGAAACGGCGCTGCGTACCCGTAGCCATCACCAGCTCAGCGGCCTGGCTCAACGCTATGTCGGCTCGTTCGGTGCCTGGGCAATCTTTCTGTCGGTAGCGGTCAACAGTATTGGCGCATTGATCGCTTACATGAGTGGCAGCGGCAAGATTCTCAGCCAGTTCTTCGGTATCAGCCCTGCGCTGGGCAGCCTGTTGTTCTTCGCCCCTGCGGCGCTGGTGCTGTACTTGGGCTTGAAAGCCATTGGCAAGGGTGAAAAGTTCATCAGTATCGGTATGGTCTCGATGACCCTGGTGCTGGTCGTTGCAACGCTTGTTCATGAGAACACGAACTTCGCCAACCTGCTCGAAGGCGACTGGGTCTACATGATTCCGGTGTTCAACATTGCCGTGTTCTGCTTCTCGGCCCAGTACGTAGTGCCGGAAATGGCCCGTGGTTTCAGCCATGCGCCCAAGCGTCTGCCGGTGGCTGTCATTACTGGCATGGTGATCACCTTCGTGCTGCTGGCCATTGTGCCGATGTCGGTCATCTCGCTGAACGGTCTGGAAAACCAGACGGAAGTTGCGACCCTGGCCTGGGGGCAAGCGTTGGGCCAGTGGGCGTTCTACACCGCCAACACCTTTGCCCTGTGCGCGATGATGACCTCCTATTGGGGCCTGGGCGGTAGCTTCCTGACCAACATCTTCGACAAGTTCCCGAAGCTGGGCGCCGAGAGCCATCCAAAGAGCCGCCTGATGGTATTGGCCATCGTTTGCGTACCGCCATTCCTGCTGGCCTATAGCGGTATGGTGGGTTTCGTCAGTGCGTTGTACTTTGCCGGCGTATTCAGTGGTGTGATTCTGTCGATCATGCCGATCCTGATGCTGCGTTCGGCACGCAAATACGGTGACATCGAGCCTGCCTGGAAGTGCGGCTGGATCGCCCATCCTGCGCTGCAGTGCATGGTGGTGGTGCTGTACCTGTGCAGCATGCTGTATGCGATTTCCAGCGCGTTGGGTTGGTTGCCATCCGGCTGGTAAACACCTACGCAAACAACAAAGCCCGCTTCGTGCGGGCTTTGTTGTTTCTGGCCTCAAGGGCTGCAGGGTGTTGGTGAAAGGTTTCATCACCTGGCATTGAGCGTGACATGATTTTTGCCTCGACGGACATTCGACCAAAGCATCGAAGCGGCTGTCTGGCCTTCCGGTTGCTGGGTAAGCGCTGCTTGAGTCGTTGCGGGTGGCACGTAAAAAGCCCCGGGCAGCGTGGCCTGCAAGGCATCAGGCGTGGATTGACATGCCTTGTGGCGCTTAAAAAAATTCAGACGAACGGTCTATCCTGCGGGTTATAGCCGCCCTGGATGGTTTTCTCGGGGTTAAGCAGCAAAGCTTCTGGCCGATAGTCAGGTCACTACTTTTTCAATGTGCACCTGCATTTCTGCCTGGAGTCTTTATGTTCGGCTGGATCAGCAACATCCGTGTCAGCGCCAAATTGGGTTGGGGTTTTGGCCTGGTGTTGGGGCTTACGTTGTTACTGGCTATCACAGGGTGGTATGCGCTCAACACCCTTACCGAGCGTGGCGAGAAGGTCGAGAAGATTGCACTGGTCAGCGACTACACCAAAGACCTGCGTATTCAGCGTCTGCGTATGGGGAGCAACCTTCAAGCTGAAGGCTTGAGCCCTTTACAGCAGATTCTGGATAAATTGGCGGCCCACCTGGAAAACATCGAACATCATTTCGAAGCGCCCGCCGACCTGGACTTGATCCGCCAGCAGCGCCAGTCGGTCGATGAGTACCGGCAGATCCTGCAGGCGTTGAGCCAGCCCAACGCGGATACCGCGTCCTTGTTCAAACACATGGCGCAGTTGGGCGATGTGCTCATCAACACCACGCAGCAACTGATCCAGTCGCAAAATGCCAAGCGTGACAGCGATGCAGCGTCTGCCAAGGCCACGCTGAGTATCGTCACGGTACTGGCTATGCTGTTCGGTGTCCTGTCGGCCTGGGTCATTACCCGGCAGATCGTCAACCCGTTGCAGCATACCCTCCAGGTGGTGGAGCGCATTGCTCATGGCGATCTGAGCCAGGATGTGCACGTCAATCGGCGCGACGAGTTGGGCCAACTGCAGTCCCGGCTCGACCAGATGACCGTCAGCCTGCGTGAGTTGATCGATGGCATTCGCACCAGTGTGATCCGGGCGACCAGCGCAGCTGAAGAACTGTCAGCGGTGACCGAGCAAACCAGTGCCGGCGTGAACAGCCAGAAGGCCGAGACCGACCATGTCGCCACCGCCATGAACGAAATGACTGCTACCGTGCAGGATGTTGCACGCAACGCCGAAGAAGCCTCTGAAGCGGCCTCCATGGCCGACCAGCAAGCCAGCGAAGGTGAACGCGTCGTGGCCGAGGCCATTGAACAGATCGAGCGCCTTGCCCAGGAAGTGGGGCACTCGGCAGATGCCGTGGGCCATCTGAAGGAACAAAGCGACAAGATTGGCGGCGTGCTGGACGTGATCAAAGCAGTGGCCCAGCAGACCAACCTGCTGGCCCTGAACGCAGCGATCGAAGCCGCCCGTGCTGGTGAGGCCGGGCGTGGTTTTGCCGTCGTGGCTGATGAAGTCCGCCACCTGGCTTTGCGCACCCAGCAATCCACTGAGGAAATCGAATCCCTGGTCGCCGGCGTACAAAGCAGTACCCAAGCGGTTGCCGTGAGCATGGACAGCAGCCGGCAGATGAGCGAAAGCAGTGTGGAATCCACCCGGCGTGCAGTCACCGCGCTGGAGAACATCACCCGCACAGTCTCCACCATCCAACTGATGAACCAGCAGATTGCCACCGCGTCGGAACAGCAAAGCGCTGTGGCGGAGGAGATCAACCGCAGTGTGATCAACGTGCGCGACATCTCCGACCAGACGGCAAGCGCCTGTGAAGAGACCGCCTCGTCAAGCATCGAACTGGCACGGCTCGGTCATGAGCTGGAAGTGTTGGTGGGGCGTTTTAAGGTCTGAGCTGAGACAAACTTGTCTTAACGGGTACAAGAAAGGTACTTGCGGGGTTTGCTAAGTGCCTTTTCTGTTTTGTGTATTTGGTGGGTGCCAGGGTAATTTGAAACAAGTCGGTCTCTAACTATTTTTTATAATTAATAATTTATTGGTCAACTTGCTTGGAATACCAGTTGGAACGCAGCGTAGTCTGGATTCCGATGGGGGTGCTTTTTGAGCACTTTTTTGTGCGGCAGCTAACAGATTGGCAGTTCCGGTATTCAATCAACACCGGAACGTGGGTAGGCATGGGGGCAGGATCAATTAGGCTTGGCTACCGTCGCGGCATCCTTACTTAGGGTCTGTATAAGAAGTATTGAGACGAAGGTCAGGCAAGGCGAAAACAGCCGAAGAAGCGGAGTTTACGGGTTGTAAATGAGCATTCCGAGGCTGTTTTCAACGCAGCATCACCGAGTATCAAGGCTTTTCGTACAGAGCCTAGCGTGAGCCAGAATGAAATGCCCGCCGACTGAGGCGAGCATTTTGGGCACTTAAAGTTTCTCTCAAATGGGGACGACGCGATATTTAAGCGGTAGATTAAACTTCTGCTGCAAGCATTTTAGATACGTATGATCCTCGGGTGACAGAGCTTTGCGTCCAACAGCAATTAAGGTAACCCGTTTGGAATCCGCATCATGCCATGGATAGTAAAATCCGTACTCCAGTAGTTGCCCCAGTGCCAATCGAAGCACAGTGCGCGGTACAAGGTCGGACTTGATTTCAAAAAGGATTCGCTCGCTGGGTGTTTCGACAGTGATGTCTACAAATTCTTTCTCGCAACTTATATCCGCACTCGGATATTCGGCCTTTAACTCGTCTAACAATTTTGCCTGAATGATCCCGTGCTCCGGTGTACACAACTTTCCAGCAGAGCCACTTCGATAAAATGGCTTTTGATTCAGTGCATCTGGACGACCACTCCGCCCCCGAAGGATTCGATCAACACGAGGGGCTTGGGCATCGCTTTTTATCTCGTTGAATTGGTAGCGTCGAAGGGTTCGTACGTATTCATCCTTTTCGGCATAGGTGCCTGCTGGATACCATCGCACATTCTCCTGGCGGAAACGTACGTTAATCATTCCGTTGACCCAATTCGGATTGCCTAATGTAGAGACATCTCCATTCACAGCCACAATATCGGCCTGCATCTCGGCTAGCCAGCCATTGGCAACAAACTGAGCATGGATTGCCTCGGATTGTGAGTAGCTGAGGCATTCACAATCCAGAATCTTCGCGACATATCGTCGTTGAGATCCTGGCTCACATGTATAAAGAGTGACGTCAACCGCTTCTTCCATACCCGCAAATGTTGAGCGGCTGTTATTTACACCCTGCAAAAAACCATACTGCCAACCATCAATTTGCCAATCAAACCGAAACAACCATTCTTCGTGACCGTAACCGAACCTGCGTGAAAAAGAGGGTGGGCGAGCAAGCTCAAGCAACTGCGCCTCGCCAGTGGGACGTCGCCATCCTTGTGAGTTGAAGCAGATCCTAGACAGATACTCCATGGATTTCGCCTTACGCTGTTCAAAGTGATCAGAATTAAGCCACCTTTGAAAAGTTCTGCATAGCTGTATTCTCAAAGTAACGCCTGCAGTAGATTTGAGTCCAGCGACGGCTTCTGGTCGTTACTCTCCAACTGGGAAGGGTATCTAAGCATCGCAAACCGTATCTCCCAGACGGCAGCAATCGGCCAAAATCGGCCTCGTTAAGTAAGGGTTACACTCATTTTTCTCGACCACCTATTGTCGTGGCCTGTCTTCGCTAGTAATGTTGACGGCAAAAGCAGAAATCGTGTAATTAGTGCTAAAGGAGCAGCGCGAAATGCAGGCCATAATTTACATTCCTTTTTTGAAGCTCCCAATCGGCAGCATAGAACCTTCTAGTTCAACAACCTATTTATTTGTCACCAAAAACACGCCACCCACCGCCGTGTATGACCGTTGAATCCCTCAATACGTTTACCATTAGCATTCAACGCACAAAATAAAACCGAGATCTGCAAATGATTTTAAATGAGTTAAAACCAAAACAAGCACTAAACAAATCTTTTCTAAAAACAAAGCCAAACAGAATTGAAATTGAAAGCTTTAAAGCAAACATTTTGGCACTGCTCAGCGCAATAAATACTACAGAGAGCGAGGAATTCCATAAAAATCTCGTCAGCGACTTTCTAAAGAAGACCTATTACGATCCAGCGTATTATATAAATACGAAAGGGCGAAACGATCTTGTTATTCATAACGGCAACACTGCCAAAAGTTCGGTCGGCGTAATTATTGAAGCTAAGAAGCCGACAAATAAAGCTGAAATGATGACCACTAAAAAACTGAACGTTAAAGCGCTTCAGGAATTGGTTCTTTACTACTTGCGAGAGAGAGTCACGCATAACAACCTTGCAGTAAAGCATTTGGTGGTAACAAACATAAATGAATGGTTCGTTTTTGACGCCGTATTGTTTGACAGACTTTTTGCCCAGGACAAAAACCTCTTAAAGCAATTCAGTGACTTTGAAGGAGGGCGATTAGCAGATACTAAAACTGACTTTTTCTACAAACAGATTGCGGAGCCTTTTATTAACAGCATTTCCGCAGAGATAGAATTCACGTACTTTAACATTCAGGACTATAAAAGACCTCTAAGCAACAACAAAGCAGATGATAACTTGCTGATTGCTTTGTTCAAACTGCTATCACCAGAGCATCTTTTGAAACTCCCATTTGCCAACGATAGCAACACCCTAGACAAACGCTTTTACAGCGAACTGCTGCACATCATTGGTTTAGCAGAAACCAAGGAAGGCAGCAAAAAAATAATAGGTCGCAAAAAGGAAGGTGAAAGAAACACAGGAAGCATTCTTGAAGATGCCATCATTCAAATTGACAGTCTAGACAAACTCAACAGACTTGAGCGTCCTAGCCAATTTGGTAGCACGCAACAGGATAGACTGTTCAATGTTGCCCTCGAGCTGTCCATTATATGGATAAACCGAATTTTATTTTTGAAACTATTGGAAGCACAACTCATAGCTTATCACAAAGGTGATAAATCATATTCGTTTCTCAATCTTGATAAAATCAAAACCTACGACGATCTCAACAGCTTATTTTTTCAGGTATTAGCACGCAAATACAATAATCGAAACGAAGATGTAAAGGAGATTTTTGAAAAAGTACCTTATCTCAACTCTTCTCTATTTGAACCAACAGACATTGAGCAGGTTACTTTATTTATCAGCAACCTGAAAGATCATAAAACCATTCCTATAATCCCCTCCACCGTTCTAAAAGATCAAAATGGGAAAAGGCGAACAGGGAATTTAAATACGCTCGCATATCTATTTGAGTTTTTAAACGCGTACGATTTCAGCAGCGAAGGCTCAGAGGAAATTCAGGAAGATAACAAAACACTGATAAATGCTTCGGTGCTCGGATTAATTTTCGAGAAAATCAACGGTTACAAAGACGGTTCATTTTTCACTCCTGGTTTCATTACGATGTATATGTGTCGCGAAACCATTCGTAGAGCCGTTGTGCAGAAATTTAATGAAGCAAAAAAAATCAACTGCACAAGCATTGAAGAGCTTTACGACAAAATTGAAGATCGAAATGAAGCCAATCAAATTATTAATAGCATTAAAATATGTGACCCTGCTGTTGGCTCAGGTCACTTTTTAGTTTCGGCGCTGAATGAAATAATTGCAGTAAAAAATGACTTGAAAGTATTGCAGGATCGTGAGGGAAAACGTCTAAAAGAATACCAAGTGGAAGTAGTCAATGATGAATTAATTGTTACCGATGAAGATGGCGGGCTATTTGAATACAACCCAAGCAACAAAGAGAGCCAGCGCATACAGGAAGCGCTTTTTCACGAAAAACAAACAATCATTGAAAACTGCCTTTTTGGTGTTGACATCAATACCAACTCGGTGAAAATTTGCCGCTTGCGCCTGTGGATTGAATTGTTAAAGAATGCTTATTACAAAAATTCGACTGAGCTTGAAACACTACCAAATATCGACATCAACATAAAATGTGGCAACTCATTGGTTAGCCGTTTTGCCATTGATGCCGACATGAAACAGGCATTAAAGAAAAGTAAGTGGACGATTGACCGCTATCGCATAGCTGTTGACACGTATCGCAATGCTGAAAGCAAAGAACAGAAAAGAGAAATGGAACTACTGATTGCCGAAATCAAATCGGATTTCAGAAGTGAAATTTCATTAAACGACCCGAAGGTGAAGAAGCTACGAAGAATTACAGACGAGCTTTTTCAATCGATTAATCAGCATCAGCTCTTTGAAATGAGCAGAAAGGAAAAAGCTGATTGGAACAAAAAAAATCTGCGACTGAGCGAAGAAGTAAAAAAATTAGAGTCTGAAATAGAAACAATTAAAGCCAACAAAATTTTCGATAACGCGTTTGAATGGCGCTTTGAATTCCCTGAAGTACTAAATGATGCGGGAGACTTTGTCGGCTTTGATGTGCTCATTGGAAATCCGCCCTACGGCTCATTATTCAGCGAAACTGAGAAGCTATTCATAAAGAGCAACTATGAGTTTTGCGACTATCAGCTAGATATTTACATGACATTCTTTGAGCGCTCTTATAAGCTACTCAAAGAGTTTTCTCAATTGTGTTTCATCGTCCCCAATACCTGGCTGCTCAATCTCAAAACACCTAATGCCAGAAAGCTACTTTTCACTAACTTTAACACCTATAATGTAAGAGCCTATAATTTCCCGGTATTTGAAGAGGCAGTAGTTGATACGATAATAGTCAGCGCAGAAAAGAAAAATGATTTAATTGGCTACATGTCGGCTCAAATCATTGAAAAATCCGGCGACACTATTGAAAATCAGTTCCCCAAGAATGTACTTGCAGAAACTTATCAAAACTACGTAAACATCTACCTTTCTGAATTCGCATCAAAAATTGATTTCAAGCTCTCCAAGTTACTCAAGCTTGATAATATTTCAACAATCACTCAAGGAACAAAACCCTTTCAAAAAGGTAAGGGCAAGCCGAAGCAAGACGAGAAAACACTGCAGGAAAAACCTTTTGTCCAGACCTTCAAAAAGGATGAAACATTTAGGCCGCTGCTACGTGGCAGCTTGATAAACAAGTACGTAACAACTTGGGATAATGATTACTATATCAGCTTTGGGGACTGGCTAGCGGAACCAAGATATTCTGCTAACTATGATGCAAATGTCAAAATTGTCATTCGCCAAACAGGTAGCTCACTAATAGCAACAATTGATAAATTCCAATTCATCGCAAGAGATAACTTGTACACATTAATTTCAACAAGCCCTGATTACTCAGAGTACATTATTTTGGCTTGCTTGAATTCAAAGCTATTGAGCTGGTATTACCAGAATATTGTAAATAACGAAGTAGGTGAAGCACTGGCCCAGGTGAAAAAGGGGCATTTGGGCGTACTACCCATCCCAAATTATAATTCTTTAGCTTTCGATGAAATGGAGAGAGCTGTCAAGAATATATTAGATCTCAAAGAAGCTGATAGTTCTGCAAACACATCAGACTTAGAAGCCAAAATAGACCAGCTTATTTATAAGCTGTACGGCCTGACCGAAGAGGAAATTAAAATTATTAGTCGCACTTAAGCGAGTGCGCTCCGACCACAGGCCTTATCAAATTTACATAGCAATATACCTAGTCGGACGCGCGAAAGTGCTCCGGTTAGCTATGCGTTAAGAGCGCAATTTTTATTGAAATTTCGTTCATGAAGCGCTTACTTGTATACGATGCTATCACTGTGATTAGTGACATGAACCTGTAAATCGCCCTTATCGCAGAGAAACACAGTAAGCGATCCATAAACCTCACCTACCGCAAGGTGAGGTTTCAGCTTACCGTGGCATTACTGGCTTACAGTTCCACGGCAACAACGCTTCGTAGTCACCAACTGTCGACGCATGCGGCAACTGTTCCAGTGCGTGGCGCAGCCACGCATAGGGCTCTTGGCCGTTGGCTTTGGCGGTTTCAACCAGGCTGTACAGTTGTGCGCTGGCTACCGCGCCTTTCGGCGTGTCGCTGAACAACCAGTTTTTCCTGCCGATCACAAACGGGCGGATGGCGCGTTCGGCAGCATTGTTATCGTATGCGATCCATAAACCCCACCTGCCCATCAGCGGGTTAGCGGTTTACTGTGGCATCTCTGGCGAGCAGTTCCACGGCAGCAGGGCTTCGTAGTCTGCTACTGAGGAAGCGTGCGGCAGTCGCTCCAGTACGTGGCGCAGCCACGTATAAGGCTCCTGGCCGTTGACCTTGGCGGTCTCGACCAAACTGTAGATCTTCGCGCTGGCACTGGCACCGTTGACGGTATCGCTGAGCAGCCAGGCCTTGCGCCCGATGACAAACGGCTTGATCGCTCTTTCGGCGGCATTGTTGTCGATGGGCAAGTAACCCGCTTCGACATAGCGTTCCAGCCGGCTCCAGTTATTCGCCAGATAATGCACGGCCTTTCCCAACGCACTTTGGGCTGTCACCTGCGACTGGGTTTTATCCAGCCAACTTTTCAGTTGCGCCAGGATCGGCAGGCTCTTTTCCTGACGACCGATAAATCGCTGTTCATCGCTGACGTCCTTGAGCTCCCGCTCGATGCCGTACAGCTTGTTGATCATCGTCAGCGCGATATCGGCCCTTCCCGTCTTCCCCTTGGGCTGCACTTTTTGCGCGTCCACGAACTTGCGTCGTGCATGGGCCATGCACGCCAGACGCTCCACGCCCGGCTGCAACGCCAAGGCGTTATAACCGGCGTAATCGTCGGTCATGACATAACCGCTGTCCAGCAAGCGCAGCGGCACCTCCTGCGCACGACTGGACGTGTAGTCAAACAACACGACTTTGCGATCCGGCGGGCCACTGGCTTGTACCCACATCCAGGATTGACTGGTCGGGTCTCGATCCGGTTCTTTCAGCACCTGCACGCGCGTTTCATCGCAGTGGATGACCGGGCTTTCCAGCAGTCGATCACGCATCAAGTTGATCAGCGGCTGGAAGTATTCGCTGCACTGGATAATCCAGCGAGCCAGCGTTTGCCGAGGGATCTCGATACCGTGGCGGCTCAGCACACTTTCAAACCGGTGCAACGGTAAACCGTCGACATACTTGGTGGTCAGCAGCATGGCCAATACGCTCGGGCTGGCCATGCTCTTTTCGATCACTTGCGCAGGTTTGTCAGCTGTCACCGGGGCTGCTTCGCAGCCCCGGCAACCATAGACCTTGCGGATATGTTTGATGACGCGGATCTGCATCGGCACGATGTCCAGTTGCTCGCTGGTCTCTTCGCCGATGGCGTGTTTGCGGCAACCGCAGGCACAGGTCAGTTCGTGTTCGGGCAGTTCGTGGATGACTTCGATACGCGGCAAATCAGCCGACAACGGCTTGCGTTTGCCACGGCGAGGTGTCGGTGCAACGACTTCTTCATCGGGGTCACCGACTGAAGGCATTGGCTCGCTTTCGGGCTCATTGAACAAGGCCAGTTGCGGCGTATTGGGTTCCACGGTTTGCTCGGACTTGCGCCCAAACAGACGGTCGCGCAACAACTTGATCTGTTCTTTCAGGTCGACAATGTGGGTCTGGTAAGCCTGGGCGGATTCCTCCTGGCGAGTGAGCGCCTCAAGCAGCAGTTGCTTGAGCAAGACAGGATCATCAGGAAGGTCATCAGGCAGAGAAATCATGGCCCGGATTATACCGGGTCATGCCACGTAGCGCGGGGTCAAAACTTGATGAGGGCGGTTGCGCCAGAGATCAAAACCGTCGAGCAACCAGTTCAGTTCCTGAACGCTGAGGACAATCGCCTTGTCCATGGCATCGGGCGATGTTTTGAAACGCTCCGACTCCAGGCGTTTGAGCCAAAGACAGAAGCCGTTGCGCTCCCAGTACAAGATCTTCACACGGTTGCGGGATTTGTTGAGAAATACGAAGAGCACGGGGTCGGACACCGCCACCTTGATATCCAGCTCGACCAGCGCGGCGAGGCCGTCGATGGATTTTCGGAAATCGACAGGTTTGGGATAGAGATAGACTTTTTCGACTTTGGCGTCGGGTCGCATCATGGCGAGGCTGGCTCCAGAAAGAGATCGGGAGCACAGCATCAGGCATCAGCTTTTCGCTTTGAATGTGGGGTTTGTGGAGCACTTACGATATTCCAAAGCACCGCCCATAGTATGTGAATACCCATGGTTTTTCTAGTCGGCGAGCGAGGAGGCGTACTGTTAGCAAGTAGTAGTAGCGCGTCGAATCACCGCATGAGCCTAGGTGATGCTCGAGAAGCCAAACCACATGCTTTCTCTGCCAAGTCCAAGGTGTCTCACGCTGCCAGCGCTCTGCTATCTCTGCTTGGATATGCTTTGCCTGTCGTAGATGACGTTGCCGCATCGCATGTGATCCGGTCAACACACCGGCGAGGAAAAGCTCCATGTCGAATGGCTTGCTCATGTCTGTCCTCCAATGTAGGCAGCGACCACGCCGATCCGACCTTGCCCCAGCTCATAGCTAATTTACCTTCGCGCCGCACGATCAAGGTTCCGATCTACTTGGCAGCAGTGACCGCCGTTGATGGGCGCGCGGTGCTTTGTGATTAGCTCATAGCGTTCATACGCGAACGCCGCCCTTAGCTCATGAAAACCCTTGAGGTTGTGAGTCAAGTGCAGTCCATTCCGTGGGCTGCGGCACCATCATCCGCATCGCTGCTGCGGGTGACACGGGCGTGATCTGCCGTAGCCGTACGGTGGATAACTTGGCTGCGATCACGTTGGGCGTGACTGCGCGCCTAATTGGAAGCGAGCGCGCATGGGCAGGGAGCACCAGGGTATGGCGTAGCCTTGAAGGTCCTAGCTACCTGGCCTGATGATCGCTTGTCGTATTTTTTTGTGAGCCCCTGAGGGCGCGAAGGCAAAGCCTTCCTGTCCTCTGGGGCTTGGCTTTAAAAGCCCAGCGACAGCAGAAAAATAGTGGCGACTGTCGCGCCACTGCGGCCTATGAAAGTTGCACAGCGTTGCTAGATGGACCGTGAGAAGTCAATTTACCGACTGAGTCCGTTGGCATGCTCGACTGATGGCATCAGCATTGGCATATCCCGCCATTGAATCCAGGCGGTGTTTTGCCAATGCAAAAGACTCACGGAACGACCCGCCCAATGCAGCGTGGTGAGCGTTGGCCCATTCTCTGCTGTGGAGGCTGTGGTTCTTCGTAGTGCGGGGATGACGTCATGCGTCAACCACTGTCGAAGGTTTCGATTTTCAGGGATCTGGTGGTAGATCATGAGTGCATACATGCCGGACTCGCTCACCATCAACGTATCCTGAATTTCCCCGTGGTAGTTCAGCGAGAGAACACGATACTGGTCGGTGTCGAGTTTGCGAATGAGGCGCTCGTTCAGGGAGTAGCCCATAAGCCTGCCGAGATCGACAACGCTAAACCAGGCTTGAGCATCGAGTATCAATGCATGGATGAAACGATTGTTGCGCGTGAACCGCGTGGGTTCGAAATGCTCGTTCATTTTGAATTTTCCACTAGAGGTGATAACACCGCCTCCTGACGCCAATCAGGGTGGGCGGAACCGTATGGGTTGGCGTACCGGCTAGTCGGACCCCGGCGCATCCGAAGATGCCCACATACGGCCCGCCCATAACAGGCAGCCACATGCAGGACACGAAAAAGCCGCGACAGCGGCTTTTGTGTCTTCCGAACCAGACAGGACGCCAATCCTGTATCGCTAATGGGTAGCGATGCATAGACCTTACTGCTTGATGCCTGCAAGAGCAAGGTCCTGGAGGCGCTGGTGCTCGGCATTGCAAGCATCCGACCAGCGAACCGTGCACCGCTATACGGCCTTGCCGTACGTTTTTGCCATGTACACGATCATCGAAACCGAGATATTCAAGCGTTACGCCGAATCAATCTGGCGTGATGACGAGCGCTAGGAATTCATCACTTGGTTGGCGGCAAACCCGCTGGCTGCTGATCGCTTACACCAAGGCGAAGTTCGACAACTTGCCGACAGCCTTCCTGAATCAATTGAAAGAGGAAATCAGTAATGGACCATGAAATGGAAAGCTTTCAGAAGGACTTGCTGGCTTCGGTACGTCAAATGAAGGCTGGCAAGGCCGCACGCACAACCGAGGTGAAGCTTTCGGCTGCGGCTGAGGCCCGTGCCAAAGTCGGCGTGTCTCAAAGTGCATTCGCGGAGCTACTGGGCGTCAGCCTGCGCACGCTGCAGGATTGGGAGCAAGGTCGTCGGCGACCTGCCGGTGCGGCACAGACCCTGTTGCGGGTTGCCAGCCAGCACCCGGAAGCGTTGCGAGACCTCCAGGCCATCTGACAGCCCGTTCCATCACCGCCAGCGACGGTTGTCCGATCAACGAATCGGTACGACGTTACCGCTTCGGCCGCCGTGGATAGCCGTAACCGATAGATTCCCTTTCGCCGCTTTTTGGATGTACTCGCTCCACCAAACCATCATCGGGCGCCGACGCTCGATGTAGTCCGCTCGGATGTATGCGCTTCGGACTTCGACTTTATCGACGTGGGCGAGGGCGACTTCGATCACCTCCGGGGCCCATCCATGTTCGCAATAAAAAAGCCGTAACGCTTCGATTTCTCTAGGCTTTACGGCTTTTTTGGGTCTTCCTGGGAAGACAAATTGGTGGAGCCGGGGGGATTTGAACCCCCGTCCGCCAGTACTCCGCTGTCGGTACTACATGCTTAGCCGTGTCTATTAAGTTAACCCTCAGCGGCCCGACGGGCAGGGTGCATTGGGCGAGTTGTGTAAGTTTTAGCCACTTCGTCCACAACGTACTACGCGGCGATCCTGTTCTGTATGACAATCACTTCGGGTTTACAGGCATCCCCTGGTGATTGCTGGAGCCGAAGCTACCAGAAGAGCGGGCTCAGCTGCTTACGCAGCGAGAGCGTAGCCCTCGTAGGTTTCGTCATTGGCAACTATAGAAAGTTGCAACAGTGGATTTACGAGTTCTGTTACCAACTCGGCATGCACCTAGAGTTTCGCTACCGGCGTCGAATCCTAATCGGCCCCATTTGCTGCTCTAGCTGGAACGCTTTCTAGGCGTTCACAGGGGAGTATACGCTTTCGCTGGGGTAACGTCGACTGTCTGCTGGAACCCTGGATCGCCGGCCAGGCTGGCGATCCAGGGTTGCACTCAGATAGCCCGGGCCCGTGTCACCCGGTCCACCAGGTAGACCAGGCCGTGGTAGTCGATGCCGCCATGGTTGGACAGCCCGATTTCACAGGTGCGGCTGGTGGAGATCCCTTCGCTGCAATGCTGCACGGCATCCTTAAGGCTGCGCAGTGAGTGGGCATTGAGCTCCGGTGTGGTAAAGCCTTTGTCGCCAGCGAAACCACAGCAGTGAATGCCTTCCGGAATCACCACCTGCTTACTGCAGCGCCGCGCCAGGTCGATCAGTGCCTGGCTTTCGCCCAGGTGCTGGGTGCTGCAGGTCACGTGGACGGCAATCGGTTCGTCCTGCGGCGTGAACTCCAGTTTGTCGACCAGGTGGGTGCGTATGAAGCGCACAGGGTCGTACAGGTCCAGCCGTGTGTCGGCCAAGTCCTGAACCAGGCGCAGGGTGCAGGGGCTGGTGTCGCAGTAGATGGGGTCGAGCCCGCCGCGGCTTGCATGCAGCAGCGCGCTGATGAGTTCCTGGCGTTTGTGCTCGGCCTGCTCGGCGTAGCCCTTGGAGGCAAAGGGCTGGCCGCAGCAGAGGCCGTCCTGATTCTCGGGGAAGACCACCTGGTAACCGGCCTTTTCCAGCAGCGCGCGGGTTTTGTCCAGCAGAGAGGTCTGTTCAAGGTCGCCCGCGGCTGGGCCCATGACCCGCGAAACGCAGGCGGCCAGGTACACCACGCGGGGGCGGGTATCGTGGCTGCTCGGGCTGAAGCGCATGGCTTTGAGCGGCTGCGGCATGGCTGCCGTCCACTGCGGTATACGGCCCTTGCTGAGCTCGCTCAGTGTGGTGCTGATACGGGCCAGGCGCGGTGCGCCGAGCAGCTTGCGTGCTGTATCGGCGGCCATCAGGGTCAGGCGGGCACCACTGAGCGCCGAGTGGAAGTGCTCGGCCAGCCAGTCCGCGGTTTTTACATGCTGTGCCGCCTGGCCGCGAAGTTTCTTCACCAGTTCGCCCGTGTTGATGCCTACCGGGCAACGCTGTGCGCACAGGCCGGTAGCGGCACAGGTATCGATGCCTTGGTACTGGTAGTCGCGCTCCAGTTCTCGGGTATCAATGCCGGCGCGCTTCTTGGCCTGGATGTCACGCCACATGACGATGCGTTGCCGTGGGCTGAGGGTCAGCCCCTTGGACGGGCAGACCGGCTCGCAGAACCCGCACTCGATACACTTGTCGACGATTTCGTCGGCCGCCGGCAACGGCTTGAGGTTCTTCAGGTGGATCTGTGGGTCTTGGCTGAGCACCACATCCGGGTTGAGGATGCCGTTGGGGTCAAGCAGGCGCTTGAGCGACCACATCAGTTGGTAGGCGTCCTCGCCCCATTCCAGTTCGACGAACGGTGCCATGTTGCGCCCGGTGCCGTGCTCGGCCTTCAGCGAGCCGCCGAACTCGACGGCCACCAGGTGCGCCACGTCGTCCATGAACGCCTGATAGCGTGCGACTTCCTCGGCGCTGTTGAAGCCTTGGGTGAAGACGAAGTGCAGGTTGCCTTCCAGTGCATGGCCAAACAGGATCGCTTCGTCGTAGTGGTGTTTGTCGAACAGGGCGATCAGGCGGTTCACGCCGATGGCCAGTTGTTCCACCGGGAAGGTCACGTCTTCGATGATTACCGTCGTGCCGGTTTTGCGCACGGCGCCGACGGCCGGGAAGGTGTCTTTACGAATAGCCCAGAGTTTGGCGTTTTCCTTGGCGTCTTCGGTGAAGTCAACCTGCTTTTCCACTGGAAACGGTGTCAGCGAGGCCATGATCTGTGCCAGTTGCTCATGCAGCAGTGCCTGGCTGGCAGCGCGCGACTCGATCAGCAGCGCGCAGGCGCTTTCCGACAGTTGCTGGACGAAGGCCGGCATTCCCGGTTTGTCTTGCACTGAACGCAGGCTGCGACGGTCAAGCAGCTCGACGGCTGAGACGGGCTGGCTCTTCAGGACGCTGACGGCGGTGCAGCAGGTCTCCACATCCGGGAAGACGATCAGAGCCGAAGCCTTGTGCGGGTGGTCGATGACGGTGTCGTAGGTGACCGCACTGATGAAGCCCAAGGTACCCTCGGAGCCGACCATCAGGTGGGAGAGGATATCCAGCGGCTGGTCGTAGTCGATCAGGGCATTGAGCGAGAGACCAGTAGTGTTCTTCAGGCGGTATTTGTGGCGGATTTTCGCAGCCAGTTCGGTGTTGGCGCGTGTCTCGCGGCCAAGCCGGGCGAGTTCGTCCAGCAGTGCGGCGTGGCTCTGCTCGAAGGCGCGGACGCTGGCTGGGTCTTCACTGTCCAGGCGCGTGCCATCGGCCAACACCAGGCGCATGCCGGCCAGCGTGTGGTAGGTGTTCTGGGCGGTGCCACAGCACATGCCGCTGGCGTTGTTGGCGACGATGCCGCCTATCTTGCAGGCGTTGATCGAGGCCGGGTCAGGGCCGATCTTGCGCCCGAAGGGGGCCAGCCAGGCGTTTGCCTGCGCGCCAATCACCCCAGGTTGCAGACGGATCTGCTGGCCCTGGGTGCGGATTTCGCGCCCGTTCCAGTTGTCGCCCAGGACGATCAGCACCGAGTCGCTGATGGCTTGCCCGGACAGGCTGGTGCCCGCCGCTCGGAAGGTCACCGGCACGTGGTCACGTTGAGCCAGTTTGAGCAGGGCGACCACCTCATCTTCTGACTCGACACGAATCACCAGCTTGGGGATCAGTCGATAGAAACTGGCGTCGGTACCGAAGGCTAACGTTGAGGTTGGATCATCGAAGCGGCGGTCCTTGGGGATCAGCCGCTGAACGTCGTGCAGAAACGTGGCAGGCAGGCTCATTGGTCCTCCAGGATCAACACCACCAAGTCTTTCGGGCCGTGGGCGCCGTAGGCCAGTACCTGCTCGATGTCGGCTGTTTTCGAGGGGCCGGAGATCAGCAGGGCGTTGGTCGGCATGCCGGCGGCCCAGGAAAACTTCTGTTGGACCTCGTAGAAGTTGTCATGGATTTCGCTGGCCTTGAGCAGGGCGAAATGCACCGGTGGCACCAGGCTCATCAAGCGTGGTTCCTGCGGGGTTGGCCAGACGATCAGGCTGCCAGTCGCGGCGATTGCGCCCAAGGTACCGGTGAGGCTGGCCGGGGTGTCATTGAACAGCTCGGCCTTCCACTCTTCCACGGGCCGGTCGTAGGCCTTGAGTGGCGGCAGGTCGCTGCATTGCTGCCAGTAGGCCGACAGCTGCTGGCCGTGAGCCGTGGCCGGGGCGATCAGCAGGCTTGGCAACTGGCGCTCGCGCATCAGTTGCGCCACACGCTGCGGCCAATCGGCAGCGGTCGTCAGGTGGATTTCGGTATGCACCGCTTCCATCAACTTGCGCAGTTGGGCAATCCGTTGCTCGGGAGCATAGCGCCAAGGTTCGGTGACCAGCGCTTCATCGAAATTGTCGGCCAGCGGTGTGGTGCCGCTGAGGCTTTTGCGCAGTTTGGCGAGGATGTTCTGTTTTGCGCTCATCAGTGCTTGTCCTGCTTGGCCAGGTGTTCACGCGCCAGCTCATGCAGCGAGCGGGCAGCCGGTTTCGGGGCGCTGTGGTTCTGTGTCCAGGGGCCGACGTTGTTCGGCACCCACTGGCGCAAGCGGGTGGCGAAGAAACCGAACAGGCGGTAAAGCCCAGGCGATGTATTCAGGCGAACCCAGAAGTTCCAGATCATCCGTTCTTTGCGTGAATACTTGCTGCCTTGGCCACGCATGACTTGATGCGGGCTGTCCGGCGCTTTCACGTTTTCTTCGCGCAAGCGGCGCAACAGGGCCGGAATCGGGATCTTCACCGGGCAGACTTCACCACAGGCACCGCACAGCGATGACGCGCTCGGGTGGTCTGGAACCTTGGCCAGGCCGACCATGTGGGGGGTGATGATCTTGCCGATAGGGCCGGGGTAGACCTCACCGTAGGTGTGGCCGCCAATGCGGGTGTAGACCGGGCAATGGTTCATGCAGGCGCCACAGCGGATGCAGTTCAGGGTCTGGCGCAGTTCGCTGTCGGCGAAGGCCTGGCTGCGGCCGTTGTCGAGCAGCACCAGGTGGACTTCCTGTGGGCCGTCGAGCTCTTCTGCCTTGCGTGGGCCGGAGATCATGTTGACGTAGGTGGTGATCGGCTGGCCAAGCGCGGAGCGGGTCAGCAACGACAGCAGCGGCACCACATCGCGCAGGTTCTCGACCACTTTCTCGATGCCGGTCACGGCAATATGCACCGGCGGCACGGTGGTGGACATGCGCCCGTTGCCTTCGTTTTCTACCAGCAGCAAGGTGCCGGTTTCGGCAACGGCGAAGTTGACCCCGGAGACGCCTACATCAGCCTCGAAGAACTTTTCACGCAGCACCCGGCGGCCGATCTGAATAAGTTGGTCAACGTCCTTGGTGTACTCCACGCCAAGTTTGTCGTGGAACAAGGACGCGACCTGGCCGGCATTCTTATGGATTGCCGGCATAATTATATGAGAAGGCTTCTCGTGGTCGAGCTGGACGATGAACTCGCCCATGTCCGATTCCAGGCATTCAATGCCCTGTTCAGCGAGGACATGGTTCATCTCCATTTCTTCGCTGACCATCGATTTGCCCTTGATCACTTGCCGGGCCTCGTGAGCCCGGATGATCGAGAGGACGATGCCATTGGCTTCGTCCACCGTTTCCGCCCAGTGTACCTTCACACCGTTGCGAGTCAGGTTCTGTTCAAGCTGCTCGAGCAAGTCGGGCAGCTTGGATAATGCACGAGCGCGAATGGCGTTACCCAATGCGCGCAGATGCTCACGTTCATGAGCATCACTGAAGGCCACGGCGCGCTTGGTCATCAGCGAGTCCATGGCACTGCGGAAGTTGTTCCGCAGTTGTTGATCGCCCAGGGCCTTGTGAGCCCGATCGCGAAAATCGTCCTGCACCTCGACGGTCGGAATCAGCGATGGCGTGCTCATTGACCACCCCCGGTACGTTGCCAGAGGAAGCTGGCCAAGTGTTGACCGCGTAGCGCTTCACGCTGTTTTTCCAGGGCGCCGTTGATGTTCATCAGGCAACCGCAGTCGGCGCTCACCACCTGGTGGGCACCGGAGTCTTTCAGGGCGCGGGTCTTGTCTGTGACCATTGCACCGCTAATGTCTGGCATACGGACGCTGAAGGTGCCGCCAAAGCCACAACATTCGCTTTCATGGTCGTGTTCGACCCGTTCCACATTACCCAGTTGTGCCAGCAGCGCACGCCCGTGTACGTGGGTGTTCATTTCCCGGCGTGCCGAGCATGACGTGTGCAGCGCCACTTTGACCGGATTGCCGCTGTCCTGCAGTTGTACCTTGCACACATGCAGCAGGAACTCGGCCAACTCATAGGTACGGGCCGCAAGCGCCTTGACCTGTTGCAGCGTGGCCGGTTCGTCGTGGAACAGGTCCGCATAGTGTTCGCGAATCATGCCCGCACACGAGCCCGACGGGACGACCACCGGATAATCGCCGGCAAACAGCGCCAGTTGCGCCCTGGCCACTTCCCGGGCCTGCTCGGTGTAACCGCTGGTGTAAGCCGGTTGACCACAGCAGCTCTGGCCTTGGGGGTACTCGACACGAATGCCCTCACGCTCCAGCAGGCGGATCGCGTCCATGCCCGCTTCCGGGTAGAACAGATCGACCACACAGGTACCGAACAGGTAGACCTTCGCGGGTTTGTGTTGTGGGTATTCCCGTGGTTGGGGCAGTGGCGGTGCGACGCGGGTGGCGTTAGGCACGGCGTTGTAAAACAGGTCGCTCATCAGGCGTGTCTCCGGGTGGGCCCGGTTATCCATCCTGCGTGCTGCCGGCACTTTATCCAGCGAAGCTTTCGGCAACCTTGCAGGCGGGGTTGTTGAACAACTGGCGCGAGCGTGCCCGCGCCAGGTTTATTGCATCAAGCGTAACGTGAATCAGTGCACCAGCATGCCGGTCAGCCAGTACGCCTGGATCAGGGTGATCAGGCCGACGATGGTGGCAAAGAACAGGCTGTGCTTAAGCGTGAAGCGGAACAGATCCGACTCTTTGCCGACCAGGCCGGTGGCGGCGCAGGCGACAGCGATGGACTGTGGCGAAATCATCTTGCCGGTAACGCCGCCGCTGGTGTTGGCCGCAACCAGCAGGGTGTCGTTGACCCCGATCTGGTGTGCGGTGGTGGCTTGCAGCGAGCTGAACAGCGCGTTGGACGAGGTGTCCGAACCGGTCAGGAATACGCCCAGCCAACCCAGGAACGGCGAGAAGAACGGGAACGCAGCGCCTGTACCGGCCAGCACCAGAGCCATCGTCGAGGACATGCCCGAGTAGTTGGTGACGAAGGCAAAGGCCAGCACCATGCCAATCGAAAGAATAGGCCAGCGCAGCTCGTAGAAGGTCTCTTTCAAAGTGGTCAGACCAGTTTTGACGTTGATCTTCAGTACCAGCATCGAGATCAGGGCAGAGAAGAAAATCGCCGTACCGGTGGCCGAGATCGGGTCAAGTTTGAACACCGCCGGGATCGCCGTTGGGTTGGCAACGATCGGTGCGCTCTTGATGACCAGTTGATCCAGGTGCGGGATGGCAAAGTTGAACACCCAGCTGTACATCGAGCCGCCAGCGGCGAACATCGCCTTGAACGGTTTCAGGGTCCAGATGGTGACCAGCACGGTGAGGATCAGGAACGGCGACCAGGCTTTGAAAATTTCACCCAGGCTGTAAGGCGACGGCTGGGTCGTGCGTGGCTGACCAAAGCCACCAGCGCTCTGAACGGCAGCCGCGCCCACGCTGGCGTTGGCGGTTGCGAACGAGCGCTTGGGCTGCCAGACCTTCAGGAACAGGGTCAGGGAGATCAGGCTGGCCAAGGCCGAGGTGATGTCCGGCAGTTCCGGGCCGATGAAGTTGGAGGTGAAGTACTGAGTGACGGCGAAGCTCAGGCCGGCGACCAGCGCTGCTGGCCAGGTCTCTTTGACGCCGCGCAGGCCGTCCATCATGAACACCAGCCAGAACGGCACGAACATCGACAGCAGTGGCAGTTGGCGACCGGTCATGGCGCCAATCTTGAACGCGTCGATGCCGGTGACTTGTCCGGCCACGATGATCGGGATGCCCAAGGCACCGAATGCTACTGGCGCGGTGTTGGCGATCAGGCACAGGCCGGCAGCGTAGAGCGGGTTGAAGCCCAGGCCTACCAGCAACGCTGCGGTGATGGCCACAGGCGCACCGAAGCCGGCCGCACCCTCAAGGAACGCACCGAAGCAGAAGCCAATCAGCAGCACCTGCAGGCGTTGGTCGTCGGTAATCGACAACACCGAGCTGCGGATGACTTCGAACTGACCGCTCTTGACCGTCAATTTGTACAGGAAGACGGCGGCGACGATGATCCAGGCGATGGGCCACAGGCCATAGGCAAAGCCATAGCCGGCGGCGGCGAACGCCATGTCGGCAGGCATCTGGAACGCAAAGATCGCCACCAGGATCGACAACGCCAGGGTAATGCTGCCAGCGATGTGGCCTTTGAGGCGGAATACGGCCAGAGCCAGGAAGAAGAACACGATGGGGATGACTGCCGCCATAGCGGACAAGCCAAGACTGCCAAGCGGACTGTAGATCTGTTGCCAGGTTTGCATATGGGGTGGCCCCTAATTGTTGTTGGTCGTGCGCTGACAGTTGGTTAATTGGTAATACCAATTTACAATGTCGTGGCGCTAGGTTAAAAGCCGTGCCGGGGGTGTGTCAATTTGCCTCGGCGAAACTTTCGTATCAGGGCGTAGGAAAAGACGCCTGAGTGGCCTGGAAAGATGCAAACTGATGGGTGTCGATCGGGTGTGGATACGCCAGAATAGGCGGCTCCGGAGGTGCCCGGGATAGTGGAGAGTACGTGATGGTTTTCGATCAGGTCCGCCAGCGCCGTTTGTCCGATGACATCGTCGAACGGCTTGAGGGGATGATTCTTGAAGGCACTTTGACTGCTGGCGAGCGATTGCCGGCCGAGCGGTTGCTGGCTGAGCAGTTTGGTGTTTCACGGCCGTCGTTGCGTGAAGCCATCCAGAAGCTGGTGGCCCGAGGCATGCTGGTGAGTCGCCAGGGTGGCGGTAACTACGTGGCTGAGTCGCTGGGCTCGACGTTCAGTGATCCATTGTTACTGCTGCTTGAGAATAATCCTGAAGCGCAGCGTGATCTGCTTGAGTTCCGGCACACCCTGGAGGCCTCGTGTGCCTACTATGCGGCGATTCGTGCAACCGAGGTTGATCGCGAGCGACTGAAAGCCGCCTTCGATGCGCTTCAGGATTGCTACGCCCGTGCCGATGAAGTCAGCCGGGCCGAGGAGGGGGCTGCCGATGCGAGTTTTCACCTGGCGATTGCCGAGGCCAGCCACAATGCTGTTCTGCTGCATACCATTCGTGGGTTGTTCGACTTGCTCAAGCGCAACGTTGTGACCAACATTGGCGGTATGTACAAGCAGCGCAGCGAGACACGCGACATGCTGATTGCTCAGCACCGTGATTTGTATCTGGCGATTGTCGAGGGGCGTGCGCAAGATGCCCGTGAGGTGTCTAGCCGGCACATTCTGTATGTGCAGGAAGTCCTCGAAGAGGTGCGTCAGGAAGTGCAGCGGGTTGCCCGGGCCGAGCGCCGCAAAGGCCGCTAGCCAGCCGCTTTTCAGGGGCCGGCCATGCCGGTGCCAGGGTGTGGCGGGCGTTAGTCTTCCCGGCCCTTGCTGCGCACTGCGCGCTGCAGTTCGCGGTCGGAATCACGCTCGCGCTGGGTATCGCGCTTGTCGTATTCCTTCTTGCCTTTACCTAGCGCAATTTCGCACTTGATCAAGTGCTTGCTCCAGTAGATCGACAAGGCGACGCAGGTGTAGCCCTTCTGCTGCACAGCCGCATGCAGGCGCTCGAGCTCGCGGCGGTTGAGCAGCAGTTTGCGGGTACGTGTCGGGTCGGCAATGACGTGGGTGCTGGCCGTGGTCAGTGGCGTGATATGGCTACCCATCAGCCATGCCTCGCCATCCTTGAGCACCACGTAGCTGTCCGTCAGGTGCGCCTTGCCGGCACGCAGACTCTTTACTTCCCAACCGGCCAGGACCAGACCGGCCTCGAACTTGTGCTCGATGAAGTAATCGTGTCGCGCCTTTTTATTCTGCGCGATGGTCCCTGTTGGGTGTTTCGTTTTTTTAGCCATAGGGGCGGCATTATAGGCAGTCGCTGCGCTGTCGGCTACGGGGTTGCGGTGCGCTTGAGCCGCCGGAGTGAATCCCGGACAATGCGCGCTCTTTTTTCTGAGTTGAGTGTGTCGATGTCGACGGACAAGGTTTCTGTCCATGGTGGCTGGGCCAGTCGCTGGGTATTCGTGCTGGCGGCGACAGGCGCAGCGGTAGGCCTGGGGAGCATCTGGAAATTCCCCTACATGGTCGGGGTTTACGGTGGGGGTGCCTTTGTCCTGGTTTTCCTTGCCTGCATCGCCTTGATCGGTATTCCGGTGATGCTGGCCGAAACCTTGATCGGGCGGCGTACCCGGCAAAGCCCGGCCAATGCCTTGCGTGATCTGGCAGTTGAAACCGGTCACTCGCCGCGCTGGTCCTGGTGGGCCTTCGCCGGCATGCTTACCGCATTGTTGATTCTCTCGTTTTACAGCGTTGTGGGCGGGTGGTCGTTTGACTACATCCTCGACATGGGGCGGGGTGATTTTCAAGGTGTGACGGCCGACCAGGTGGGCGCCTACTTCAATGGTGTGATCAGTGATCCTTGGCGCCTGGTGCTCTGGCACAGCCTGTTCATGGCGCTGTCTGCGGTCGTGATCGCCAGGGGTGTTGTCGCCGGGCTGGAGCGCAGCCTGCGCATCATGATGCCGCTGCTGTTTCTGCTGCTGGTAATCCTGCTGGGCTACAGCCTGACCACCGGGCACTTCATGCAGGGCGTGCACTTCATGTTCGACTTCGATCCGTCGCGCCTGATGGATGGCCTGCTTCCAGCCATGGGGCATGCGTTCTTCTCGCTGAGTGTCGGTGTCGGTTCTCTGCTGATTTATGGCGCATACATGCCGAAGCAATCATCGATTGCCGGTACGATTGTCTCGGTGGCCCTGCTTGATACCTTTGTATCGTTGCTTGCCGGCCTGGCGTTGTTTCCAATTGTGTTTGCGGCCGGTTTGAACCCCAGCGAAGGGCCAGGGTTGATGTTTGTCGCATTGCCATTCGCCTTCGGCAATGTGGCCTTCGGCCAGTTGATGGGCGTCGTATTCTTTGTTCTAGTGGCAGTGGCAGCCTGGAGTTCGGCAATTTCACTGCTTGAGCCAATGGTTGCCTACCTGGTTGAACGTACGGGTGTGCGGCGTGGCTGGGTCACCACGTGGCTGGCATTCAGTTGCTGGTTGGTGGGCCTGGGCACGGTGTTCTCGTTCAACGTCTGGCAGCAGGCAAAGTTCTTTGTGAGCGATGAAAGTGGCTTTCGGCTCTATGAATGGGGCGCCAAGGCCGGCCTGGACTTTTTCGGGGTGATCGACTTCTTTACCTCGCGCATCATGTTGCCGCTGGGTGGTTTGTGCTTTGTGATATTCGCGGGTTGGATCATGGGGCGTGAGGCGGTGCGCGAGGAATTGGCCATGCGCAGCCCGCTGCTGTTTGCTCTGACCTTCTTCTTGATGCGCTATGTGGCGCCCCTCGGCATTCTGATTGTGTTTGCCGCTCAGCTTTGGAAGTGACGCCTGGATGACTACCCATATTCAACGTTCGGCCCTGCTGCCTTACCCTGCCCAGGCGCTTTACGATCTGGTCAATGACGTGGCGCGTTACCCGGAGTTTCTGCCTTGGTGTTCTTCGAGCACGGTACTTGAGGCCAGTGATACGCAGATGCGCGCCAGCCTCGAGGTTGCCAAGGGTGGCATGAGCCAGCGCTTTGTGACGCGTAATGTGCTGGTGCCCGGGCAGTCGATCGAAATGAACCTGGAGGAGGGGCCGTTCAACCAGTTGCACGGTGTCTGGGTGTTCAAAGCATTGAACGAAAAGGCCTGCAAGATCAGCCTTGACCTGTCGTTCGACTATGCTGGTCCGCTGGTGCGGGCCACCTTGGGCCCACTCTTCAATCAGGCCGCCAATACCCTGGTTGATGCGTTCTGTCAGCGGGCAAAGCAACTCAATGGCTGAGACGATGCTTGAAATTGAAGTGGTCTATGCAACTGCCGAGCGTCAGTGGCTGCTGGCGTGCAGTGTTCCAGAAGGGACTTCGGTGAGCGAGGCGGTGCGCCTGTCCGGCATTGCCGAGCAGCTTGCAGGGGTCGACGTGAGCGAGTGCCCGTTGGGTATCTTTGGGCGTGTCGTGCCCAATCCGGCTGAGCGCCTGGTCGAGGCAGGAGAGCGTATCGAGTTGTACCGGCCGCTGCTGGTTGACCCTAAAGAGGTGCGCAAGCAGCGTGCAGCCAAGGTGGCTCGGGTGTTCAAAAAAGCCAAGCGCTAAAAACAACGGATATAAAAAAGCCCGGAATGATCCGGGCTTTTTTATGTGTGTCTTACTGCGGCGAGGTGTCCAGCGGCTGTTGCACGGGCACCGGGATAACCTCGATGGTATCCACGTCGCGTTGCAGCTTCTCTTCCAGCGAGCCGGCTTTGGCGGGCTTTTCTTTAGCCGCTTCGTTGCCGCGCGCCGGGCTGATGGTGGTATTGCCGTCGCTCCCCAGGATCTCCTGGTCACGGCTCACGCCTGGCATAAAGTCGCCGGACAGGTTGGCCAGTTGGTCGTTCTCGTTGAAGAAAACGCTCATGCGTTCCTGCTGGCGTTGGCCGCCACCAGGTTGCAGGCTGTACAGGTAGTCCCAGCGATTAGGGTGGAACGTGTCCTGAATCAGTGGGTTGCCCATGATAAACCGCACTTGCCGGCGGGTCATTCCCGGGCGCAATTGGTCTATCATGTCTTGCGTTACGACATTGCCCTGCTGGATGTCGATTTTGTAAACCCCGGGGAATGAACAACCGGCGAGTGCGAGCAGTCCCACAAACGTGAGGCTGGTTAGCAAGAGCTTGGTGTTTTGCATCGGTGGGCGACTTCCACTATCTTGGCTGGACAACGTAAACCCCGATCATACCCGTATTAAGAGAAGCTGCGAAGCAGCATCGGCGAGAAAGCTGACCATGGTTGAAAATAGCGAACTACGCAAAGTCGGTCTCAAGGTGACCCTGCCTCGAGTCAAAATTCTACAGATGCTTGACTCAACCGAGCAGCGTCATATGAGCGCCGAGGACGTCTACAAAGCGTTGATGGAGGCAGGCGAGGACGTCGGCTTGGCCACTGTTTACCGGGTGCTGACCCAGTTCGAAGCGGCAGGCCTGGTGGTCCGTCATAACTTTGATGGTGGTCACGCGGTATTCGAGCTCGCTGATGGCGGCCACCACGACCACATGGTCAATGTGGAGTCCGGTGAAGTGATCGAGTTCTTCGACAGCGAGATCGAAAAGCGCCAGAGAGAAATTGTTGCCGAGCATGGCTTTGAGCTCGTGGATCACAATCTGGTGCTGTATGTGCGCAAGAAGCGTTAATCGTTTCCAGCATTAAGGCACGGCATAGAAGGCGACCCTGGGGTCGCCTTCGTGATTTTTGGTGAGCGGATATTTCAGGCCTTGCTGGTGACGACCATTTTGCGCGCGTGGGCCAGGGACTCTTTGGTCAGGTCAATGCCGCCGAGCATTCGTGCCACTTCCTCCACGCGTTCACGTTTGCTCAGGTTGGCGACCGCCGTGTGGGTCGCATCACTGTTGCGTACTTTGTGTACGAATAAATGATGATGGCCTTGGGCGGCGACTTGCGGCAGGTGGGTAACCGTAAGTACCTGGCCGCGCTCGCCCAGTCGGCGTAGCAGTTGGCCGACGATCTCGGCTGTCGGGCCGCCAATACCTACGTCGACTTCATCGAACACCAGTGTCGGGATGCGTGATGTTTGTGCAGTGATGACCTGAATCGCCAGGCTGATGCGCGACAGCTCGCCCCCGGAGGCTACCTTGGCCAGCGCCTTGAGCGGTTGGCCGGGGTTGGCACTGACCAGCAGTTCGACCTGTTCCAGGCCGTGGGGCAGTAGTTCGTCACTGTTGCTGGCCTGCAGTGCAATGTTGAAGCGCCCCCCGGGCATGCCCAGGCGCTGGATTTCTTGCTCCACGGCGCAGGCCAGGCTGTCCGCGGCCGCTCTGCGCAGCATGCTGAGCTCACTGGCTTTTTCCTGGTAATGGCGGGCATAGGCGGCGAGTTCTTCGCTCAAGCGCTCGATGGCTTCATCACTGGCGTCGAGCGTTCCAAGCTCGCTGCTCAGCTTGCACTGCAACTGAGTCAGTTCAGTGGGATGAACCCGATGCTTGCGTGCCAGCGTATAGATGGTGTCGAGGCGTTCTTCCAGTTGTTGCAGGCGCGCTGGATCGGCATCGAAGTTGTCGAGGAAGCGATTGAGTTCGCCTACGGCCTCTTCGACCTGAATCTGCGCGCTGGCAATCAGGTTGGCAGCTTCGCCCAGTGCTTTGGGAGCGTTGTGCACGGCAGTCAGGCGGTTGAGGCTGGCGGTCAGCGCGCTGAGTACATTGCCCGAATCGCTTTCGCTGCAATGGTCGATGACCTGGCGGCAAATGCCGAATAGGGCCTCTGCGTTGGTCAGGTTCTTGTGTTCCTGCTCCAGTTGCTCCAGCTCATCTTCTCCAAGGCCCAGGTTGTCCAGCTCTTCGAGTTGATAGCTCAACAACTGGTGACGAGCCTGCTGCTCTTCGCTGGAATTGGACAGGCGCTCCAGTTCCTGGCGCGTTTGTCGCCAGCGCTGGGCCGCCAGTTGCACCTGGCGGGCGAGGTCGGTGGCGCCGGCGTATTCGTCAAGCAGGCGGCGATGGGTGTCGGATTTCAGCAGCGACTGATGTTCGTGTTGGCTGTGAATGTCGATCAGCAGTTCGCCCAGTGCCTTGAGGTCGCTCAGCGGGCAGGGTGTGCCGTTGATGTAGCCGCGGGTGCGCCCCTCGGCAGTGATGACACGCCGCAGGATGCAGGGGCCGTCAGTGTCCAGGTCGCGCTCGGCCAGCCAGGCTCGAGCCTCGGGGATGTCGGCCAGGTCGAAGGTGGCCAGGATGTCGGCTTTGTCTGCACCTGGGCGTACCACGCCACTGTCGGCCCGGTCGCCGAGTGTCAGGCCCAAGGCGTCAAGCATGATCGACTTGCCGGCCCCGGTTTCGCCAGTGATGACGCTCATGCCACGGGACAGTTCGAGGTCCAGGTGTTCGACGATGGCGTAATTATGTACAGACAGATGCACCAGCATTGGGGCGGCTCCCAAGTGTTAAGTCTGGTTATTTATACAGTGTTTTCAAATCGGCTGACAATGCCTGGTTTTAGCTCTGTTTGCTTGAGTGAGGTGGCTTTTGATCGCGAGTGATCATAGCGCGGGTGTGCTTCTGCTGATTTCAGCCCTTGAACCTGCATTTTGCGACCCCATATAGGCGGCAGATGCGCGAGTTCAGCTCGCTGACAAAATTGAAAGGAGAGATTTTATGGCTGACGAACAGATGCTGGACGAACAGAATCTGAACGCCGACAAATCCGCAGGCGCGACCGGCGACGACCTCAATGCTCGCGTTCAGGTGCTCGAAGAGCAGCTGGCGGCGGCCCAGGATCAATCTCTGCGTGCTGCAGCCGATCTGCAGAACATTCGCCGTCGTGCTGAGCAGGATATCGAGAAGGCCCACAAGTTCGCCCTGGAAAAGTTCGCTGGCGACCTGCTGCCGGTCATCGATAGCCTGGAGCGCGGTCTGGAGCTTTCCAGCGCCGATGATGAAAGCATTCGCCCAATGCGTGAAGGCATTGAGCTGACGCTGAAAATGTTCCACGACACCCTCAAGCGCTTCAACCTTGAGGCCATTGACCCGCATGGCGAGCCGTTCAATGCCGAGCATCACCAGGCCATGGCCATGCAGGAAAGCGCTGAGGTAGAGCCTAACAGCGTGTTGAAAGTGTTCCAGAAGGGCTATCAGCTCAATGGCCGTCTGCTGCGCCCAGCCATGGTTGTGGTCAGCAAGGCGCCGGCGCCGGTTTCGCCGTCGATTGACGAGCAGGCTTGAAATCGTCCGGGGCGTCCCCATTTAGGTGTCAAGCATTCAAGTATTACCGCAGTTAGCCAGCACTGCTGCGGCAACCTTATTCAAGTTTCGGGAGAGTTAACATGGGTAAAATCATCGGTATCGACCTGGGGACCACCAACTCCTGCGTCTCCATTCTGGAAAACGGTAACGTCAAGGTTATCGAGAACGCCGAAGGCGCGCGTACCACCCCATCGATCATCGCTTACGCCAACGATGGCGAGATTCTGGTCGGTCAGTCGGCCAAGCGTCAGGCTGTCACCAACCCGCACAACACCCTGTACGCAGTAAAGCGTCTGATCGGTCGTCGTTTCGATGAAGAAGTCGTTCAGAAAGACATCCAGATGGTCCCTTACAAGATCGTCAAGGCTGACAACAACGACGCCTGGGTTGAAGTGAACGGCCAGAAAATGGCGCCGCCACAAATCTCGGCTGAAATCCTGAAAAAGATGAAGAAGACCGCCGAAGACTACCTCGGCGAGGCAGTGACTGAAGCGGTTATTACCGTGCCTGCCTACTTCAACGACAGCCAGCGTCAAGCTACCAAGGATGCCGGTCGTATTGCTGGCCTGGACGTCAAGCGCATCATCAACGAACCTACCGCTGCTGCGCTGGCGTACGGTATGGACAAGGCCAAGGGCGATCACACCGTGATCGTTTATGACCTGGGTGGCGGTACCTTCGACGTGTCGGTGATCGAGATCGCCGAGGTTGATGGTGAGCACCAGTTCGAAGTACTGGCAACCAACGGTGACACCTTCCTCGGTGGTGAAGACTTCGATATCCGTCTGATCGACTACCTTGTTGACGAGTTCAAGAAAGAAAGCGGCATGAACCTCAAGGGTGACCCGCTGGCCATGCAGCGTCTGAAAGAGGCCGCTGAGAAAGCCAAGATCGAGCTGTCTTCGAGCCAGCAGACTGATGTCAACCTGCCGTACATCACTGCAGATGCCACCGGTCCTAAGCACCTGAACGTGAAGATCTCCCGCGCCAAGCTGGAATCGCTGGTTGAAGACCTGGTTCAGCGCACCATCGAGCCTTGCCGTATCGCGCTGAAAGATGCCGGTATCGATGTAGGTTCGATCAACGACGTGATCCTGGTTGGCGGCCAGACCCGTATGCCGCTGGTGCAGAAAGCCGTTACCGATTTCTTCGGTAAAGAAGCGCGTAAAGACGTCAACCCTGACGAAGCCGTTGCCATGGGTGCTGCTATCCAGGGTGCCGTTCTGGCAGGTGACGTGAAAGACGTTCTGCTGCTGGACGTCAGCCCGCTGACCCTGGGTATTGAAACCATGGGTGGCGTGATGACCGCGCTGATCGAGAAAAACACCACCATTCCGACCAAGAAGTCGCAGGTGTTCTCGACCGCTGATGACAATCAGAGCGCTGTGACCATTCACGTGCTGCAAGGTGAGCGTAAACAAGCCGCACAGAACAAGTCCCTGGGCAAGTTCGACCTGGCTGACATTCCACCAGCACCACGTGGCGTGCCTCAGATCGAAGTGACCTTCGACATCGACGCCAACGGTATCCTGCACGTTGGTGCGAAGGACAAGGCTACTGGCAAGACTCAGTCGATCGTGATCAAGGCCAACTCCGGTCTGTCGGACGAAGAAATCGAGCGCATGGTGCGTGATGCCGAGGCTAACGCCGAGGAAGACCGCAAGTTTGAAGAGCTGGCCACTGCCCGTAACCAGGGTGATGCACTGGTGCACTCGACTCGCAAGATGGTCGCTGATGCCGGTGACAAGGTCACTGCCGAAGAGAAGGCTGCTATCGAGGCTGCAGTCGTAGCGCTGGAAGCCGCCGTTAAAGGCGACGACAAGGCTGCCATTGAGGCCAAGGTCGAAGAGCTGTCGAAGGTCTCCGCGCCAGTGGCTCAGAAAATGTACGCTGAGCAGGGCGAGAAGCCTGAAGCTGCTGCCAAGCCTGCGGAAGAAGCTGGCAAGCATGACGATGTAGTCGACGCCGAGTTCGAAGAAGTCAAAGACAACAAGTAATTACTACAGGTTGTCGGCCGGTTGACTGCATTTTAGCGGTGGCTGGTAGGATGTCGCCGCGCGGGGGCTTGCTCCCGCGTTGGCGTGTCTGGAATACCCGAATTTTTACGGCATTCGACCGGGTTTGAATGCTGGCGGCATAGCGCGAATAGCGCAGAGGTTTGCCGAACGTCCTCAAGAGTACAAAGACTTATGGCAAAGCGTGATTATTACGAGGTTCTGGGTGTAGAGCGCGGCTCCAGTGAGGCCGAGCTGAAGAAGGCGTATCGCCGTCTGGCGATGAAGCATCACCCGGACCGTAATCCCGATGACAAAGAGTCGGAAGAAAAATTCAAGGAGGCCAACGAGGCCTACGAAGTGCTGTCCGATAGCAGCAAGCGTGCGGCATATGACCAGTATGGCCATGCCGGCGTCGACCCTAGCATGGGTGGCGGCGGTGCGGGCTTTGGCGGTGCGAACTTCTCCGATATCTTCGGCGATGTGTTCAGCGACTTCTTTGGTGGTGGTCGGGGTGGTTCCCGTGGCGGTGCCCAGCGTGGCAGTGACCTGCGCTACACCCTGGAACTGAACCTCGAAGAAGCGGTGCGCGGCACCACGGTCAATATCCGTGTGCCGACATTGGTGAACTGCTCGCCGTGCGAGGGTTCCGGTGCCAAGAAGGGCTCTTCGCCGTCGACCTGTCCGACCTGTGGTGGTATTGGTCAGGTGCGTATGCAGCAGGGCTTTTTCTCGGTCCAGCAGACCTGCCCGCGTTGCCATGGCCAAGGCAAGATCATTACCGATCCTTGCGATGCATGCCATGGCGAAGGGCGTGTCGAAGAGTACAAGACGCTGTCGGTCAGGGTGCCGGCCGGTGTCGATACCGGAGACCGCATCCGGCTGTCTGGCGAGGGCGAGGCGGGTAGCCATGGTGGGCCTACCGGCGACCTTTACGTTGTGATCAATGTGCGCGAACATGCGATCTTCCAGCGTGATGGCAAGCATTTGTATTGCGAAGTGCCGATCAGTTACACCGATGCTGCGCTGGGTGGCGAGCTTGAAGTGCCGACCCTTGATGGTCGGGTCAAGCTGAAGATCCCTGAGGGTACTCAGACCGGCAAGCAGTTCCGTCTGCGCGGCAAGGGTGTTGCCCCGGTGCGTGGCGGTGCGGCGGGCGATCTGATGTGCCGCGTTGCAGTCGAGACGCCGGTCAATCTGAGTCGCCGTCAGCGTGAGCTGCTCGAAGAGCTGCGCGATTCGCTGGACTGTGACAGCTCCCATTCTCCCAAGGCCAGTGGCTGGTTCGAAGGCGTAAAACGCTTCTTCGGCGATCTGTAAGAAGGAACAGGGCATGCGACGTATAGCGGTAATGGGTGCTGCAGGGCGGATGGGTAAAACCCTGATCGAAGCTGTGCAGCATGCGCAGGGGGCGGGCCTGACCGCGGCTGTGGATCGTCCGGACAGTACGCTGATCGGTGCGGATGCTGGTGAATTGGCAGCGCTGGGTCGTATTGGTGTGGCGCTGTCGGGTGGTCTGGAGCAGGTGGTCGATGACTTCGATGTCCTGATCGACTTCACCCACCCGTCGGTCACCCTGAAAAACCTGGCGTTTTGCCGTGAGTCGGGCAAGGCCATGGTGATCGGTACTACCGGCTTCAGTGCTGAAGAAAAGCAGTTGCTGGTAGAGGCGAGCAAGGAGATTCCGATTGTCTTCGCCGCCAACTTCAGCGTGGGTGTGAACCTGTGCTTGAAGCTGCTCGACACTGCTGCCCGCGTGCTGGGTGATGACGTCGATATCGAGATCATCGAGGCGCATCACCGGCACAAGGTCGATGCACCTTCGGGTACGGCGCTGCGCATGGGTGAGGTGGTTGCCCAGGCCTTGGGTCGCAATCTGCAGGAAGTGGCGGTCTATGGTCGCGAAGGTCAGACCGGCGCCCGTGATCGGCAGACCATTGGCTTCGCTACCGTGCGTGCCGGCGATGTGGTCGGCGATCACACCGTGTTGTTCGCGGCTGAGGGTGAGCGCGTCGAGATCACCCACAAGGCCTCCAGTCGCATGACCTTCGCCAAGGGTGCGGTGCGTGCCGCATTGTGGCTGGAAGGGCGCGAGCCGGGCCTGTATGACATGCAGGACGTGCTGGAACTGCGTTAAGCGTTGTCGAAAGTGTGCCTGCAAGTCGGCTCTTTGGGTTTCACTGGAGCCGGTCTTGCGGGTTGCTTCTGAATCCTGGCGACGTCCTGTCGCATTTCTGCGCCTTTCAGGCACATCAGCGGTAGACCAAAAATACGTTTTTCTGTAAGCTACAGCTTTAGTGTGTCCACTAAAAGCGCGCAGATAATTCGACGAAGAAAGCGGGGTGACGTGTCTATACGTCATTCCGCTTTTTTGCAACCTGCGATCGCCCCTTCAGGCTTGATTTACGGGAGGTCTTCTTGACTAAGCCAGCCATACTCGCCCTTGCTGATGGCAGCATTTTTCGCGGTGAAGCCATTGGAGCCGACGGTCAGACCGTTGGTGAGGTGGTGTTTAACACCGCAATGACCGGCTATCAGGAAATCCTGACTGACCCTTCCTATGCGCAGCAAATCGTTACCCTGACTTACCCACACATTGGCAACACTGGCACCACGCCGGAAGATGCCGAATCCGACCGCGTCTGGTCGGCTGGCCTGGTGATTCGCGACCTGCCGTTGCTTGCCAGCAACTGGCGGAACAAGCAGTCGCTGCCGGACTACCTGAAAGCCAACAACGTGGTTGCGATCGCTGGCATCGATACCCGTCGCCTGACACGCATCCTGCGTGAAAAGGGTGCGCAGAATGGTTGCATCCTGGCCGGTGACAACATCACTGAAGAAGCCGCCATCGCCGCTGCGCGTGGCTTCCCAGGCCTGAAAGGCATGGACCTGGCCAAGGTTGTCAGCACCCAGAACAGCTACGAGTGGCGTTCCAGTGTCTGGAGCCTGAAGACCGACAGTCACCCGACTATCGAAGCTTCCGAGCTGCCATACCACGTGGTTGCCTATGACTACGGCGTCAAGCTGAACATCCTGCGCATGCTGGTTGAGCGCGGCTGCCGTGTGACCGTGGTTCCTGCGCAAACTCCGGCCAACGACGTTCTGGCGCTCAACCCAGATGGCGTGTTCCTGTCTAACGGCCCTGGCGATCCAGAGCCTTGCGATTATGCGATCAAGGCGATTCAGGACATTCTCGAAACCGAAATTCCGGTGTTCGGCATCTGCCTGGGTCACCAACTGCTGGCACTCGCTTCTGGCGCCAAGACCGTGAAAATGGGTCATGGCCACCACGGTGCCAACCACCCGGTCCAGGATCTGGACACCGGCGTTGTGATGATCACCAGTCAGAACCACGGTTTTGCCGTTGATGAGGCGACGCTGCCAGCCAATGTGCGCGCTACGCACAAGTCGCTGTTCGACGGTAGCCTCCAGGGTATTGAGCGCACCGACAAGAGCGCGTTCAGCTTCCAGGGTCACCCTGAAGCCAGCCCTGGCCCGACCGATGTCGCGCCGCTGTTCGACCGTTTCATCGATGCCATGGCCAAGCGCCGCTGAGCACCTAGTGAGAAGGCCCTGAACCGGCGCAAGCCGTGTTCAGGGACCGCCAAGATTGTTCAAGACGGCTTGCCGACTGACCTGCGGATTTGAGTGACAACCCATGCCAAAACGTACAGACATTAAAAGTATCCTGATTCTCGGCGCTGGACCGATCGTGATCGGCCAGGCCTGCGAATTCGACTATTCCGGCGCCCAGGCCTGCAAGGCCCTGCGCGAGGAAGGTTTCCGCGTCATCCTGGTGAACTCCAACCCGGCCACCATCATGACCGACCCGGCCATGGCCGACGCCACCTACATCGAGCCGATCAAATGGCAAACGGTGGCCAAGATCATTGAGAAAGAGCGTCCAGATGCGCTGCTGCCGACCATGGGTGGCCAGACTGCACTGAACTGCGCCCTGGACCTGGAGCGCGAAGGCATTCTGGAGAAGTTCGGTGTGGAAATGATCGGCGCCAATGCCGACACCATCGACAAGGCAGAAGACCGTTCGCGTTTTGACCAGGCCATGAAAGCCATTGGTCTGGAGTGCCCGCGCTCCGGCATCGCCCACAGCATGGAGGAGGCTAACGCCGTTCTCGAGAAGCTGGGCTTCCCGTGCATCATTCGTCCGTCCTTCACCATGGGCGGCACCGGTGGTGGCATCGCCTACAACCGTGAAGAGTTCGAAGAAATCTGTGCCCGTGGTCTGGACCTGTCGCCGACCAAGGAACTGCTGATCGATGAGTCGTTGATCGGTTGGAAAGAGTACGAGATGGAAGTGGTCCGCGACAAAAAGGACAACTGCATCATCGTCTGCTCCATCGAAAACTTCGACCCGATGGGCGTGCACACCGGTGACTCGATCACCGTTGCTCCGGCACAGACCCTGACCGACAAGGAATACCAGATCATGCGTAACGCCTCGCTGGCGGTACTGCGTGAGATCGGTGTTGAAACAGGCGGTTCCAACGTCCAGTTCGGTATCTGCCCGGACACTGGCCGTATGGTCGTGATCGAGATGAACCCGCGTGTATCGCGTTCCTCGGCCCTGGCTTCGAAAGCGACCGGCTTCCCGATCGCCAAGATTGCCGCCAAGCTGGCTGTCGGCTACACCCTGGATGAACTGCAGAACGACATCACCGGTGGTCGTACCCCGGCTTCGTTCGAGCCGTCCATCGACTACGTTGTGACCAAGCTGCCGCGCTTCGCCTTCGAGAAGTTCCCGAAAGCCGACGCCCGTCTGACCACCCAGATGAAATCCGTTGGTGAAGTCATGGCCATCGGCCGTACTTTCCAGGAATCCCTGCAGAAAGCCCTGCGTGGTCTGGAAGTGGGTGTATGCGGTCTTGATCCTAAGCTTGACCTGGCTAACCCGGAAACCCCGAGCATCCTCAAGCGCGAGCTGACCGTTCCTGGCGCTGAGCGCATCTGGTACGTTGCTGACGCCTTCCGTGCTGGCATGACCCGTGACGAAATCTTCGCGTTGACCAGCATCGACCACTGGTTCCTGGTGCAGATCGAAGACCTGATCAAGGAAGAAGAGCGCGTCAAGACCCTGGGCTTGGCCAACATCGACAAGGGCCTGATGCTCAGCCTCAAGCGCAAGGGCTTCTCTGACCAGCGTCTGGCCAAGCTGCTGGGTATTACCGACAAGAACCTGCGTCGTCACCGCCACAAGCTGGAAGTGTTCCCGGTCTACAAGCGCGTCGACACCTGCGCTGCCGAGTTCGCGACCGACACGGCCTACCTGTATTCGACCTATGAGGAAGAGTGCGAGGCCAACCCGTCGAGCCGTGACAAGATCATGATCCTGGGTGGTGGTCCAAACCGTATCGGCCAAGGTATCGAGTTTGACTACTGCTGCGTACACGCGGCACTGGCCCTGCGTGAAGATGGTTACGAGACCATCATGGTCAACTGCAACCCGGAAACCGTTTCCACCGACTATGACACGTCCGATCGCCTGTACTTCGAGCCGCTGACGCTGGAAGACGTGCTGGAAGTGGTGCGTGTCGAGAAGCCGAAGGGCGTGATCGTTCACTACGGTGGCCAGACCCCGCTGAAACTGGCTCGTGCGCTGGAAGAGGCCGGTGTACCGATTATCGGTACCAGCCCTGATGCAATCGACCGTGCTGAAGACCGTGAGCGCTTCCAGCAGATGGTTCAGCGTCTGAACCTGCTGCAGCCGCCAAATGCCACCGTTCGCAGCGAAGATGAAGCCATCCGGGCTGCCGGTGTGATCGGTTACCCGCTGGTGGTTCGTCCGTCCTACGTGCTGGGTGGCCGTGCCATGGAGATCGTCTACGAACTGGACGAACTCAAGCGTTACCTGCGTGAAGCGGTCCAGGTTTCCAACGACAGCCCTGTGCTGCTCGACCACTTCCTCAACTGCGCCATCGAGATGGACGTTGATGCGGTCTGCGACGGTACCGACGTGGTCATCGGCGCAATCATGCAGCACATCGAGCAGGCCGGTGTTCACTCCGGTGACTCGGCCTGTTCGCTGCCGCCATACTCCCTGCCAGCCCATGTTCAGGACGAAGTCCGCGAGCAGGTCAAGAAAATGGCTCTGGAGCTGGGCGTGGTCGGCCTGATGAACGTTCAGCTGGCGCTGCAAGGCGACAAGATCTACGTCATTGAAGTCAACCCGCGCGCTTCGCGTACTGTACCGTTCGTCTCCAAGTGCATCGGCACTTCCCTGGCGATGATTGCGGCGCGTGTCATGGCCGGCAAGACCCTGAAGGAAATTGGTTTCACCAAGGAAATCATTCCGAACTTCTACAGCGTCAAGGAAGCGGTCTTCCCGTTCGCCAAGTTCCCAGGTGTTGACCCGATCCTCGGCCCTGAAATGAAGTCGACGGGTGAAGTCATGGGTGTGGGCGACAGCTTCGGTGAAGCGTTTGCCAAGGCTCAGATGGGTGCCAGCGAAGTGCTGCCGACTGGCGGTACCGCGTTTATCAGCGTGCGTGATGACGACAAGCCACAAGTGGCTGGCGTTGCCCGTGACCTGATCGCCCTGGGCTTTGAAGTTGTCGCGACTGCGGGCACTGCCAAGATTATTGAGGCTGCCGGGCTGAAAGTGCGTCGTGTGAACAAGGTGACTGAAGGCCGTCCGCATGTTGTTGATATGATCAAGAACGATGAAGTGTCGCTGATCATCAACACCACTGAAGGTCGTCAGTCGATTGCTGATTCCTACTCGATTCGTCGCAATGCGTTGCAGCACAAAATCTACTGCACCACCACCATTGCGGCAGGTGAAGCTATCTGTGAAGCGCTGAAGTTCGGTCCGGAAAAGACCGTGCGCCGCTTGCAGGATCTCCATGCAGGACTCAACGGATGAATAAATACCCTATGACTGTCCAGGGCGCTCGCGCCCTGGAAGAAGAGCTGACCCATCTGACCAAGGTCGTTCGTCCCAAGCTCAGCCAGGATATTGGTGAAGCGCGGGAACTGGGCGACCTCAAGGAAAACGCCGAGTACCATGCTGCGCGCGAGCAGCAAGGTATGGTTGAAGCGCGTATCCGTGACATCGAAGGGCGCTTGCAGAACGCGGTGGTGATTGATGTCACTTCGATTGCGCACACTGGCAAGGTGATTTTCGGCACGACTGTTGAGATTGCCAACGTCGAAACCGACGAAAGCCTGAAGTACCAGATCGTTGGTGAAGATGAAGCTGACATCAAGGCTGGCAAGCTTTCGGTTGGTTCGCCTATTGCTCGCGCCCTGATCGGCAAGCAAGAGGGTGATGTCGTGTCGGTGAAGACCCCGAGTGGTTTGATCGAGTACGAGATTGTCGAAGTCGCCCATATTTAATCGGCGTCGCGGCGTTGCCGCGACCGCTGTGATCTGGCAGCTAACCCAGGTGCTCTGGGTTGGCGGCCTATGGATGCTGTACTTCGGGCTTCTACCGACGCTTGCAAAGGTTGGGCTGGCGCCGCTACTTGTCGAGGATATCGGCAAGCTGGTGGCGTCATTGCTGGTAGCATTCGCAGCGTTTTGTGCGGGGCTGCAGGTGTTGGTTCTGGTGCAGGCTGAAGGCCTGCGCAGCCTGTGGCAAGACAGGCGAGGGCAACTGCTGCTGATGGCGTTGCTGGCGTGTGTTGTGTATTTTGCGTTGCGAACGTTGCTGCCAGGGTTGATGCGTTGGCAGTTGCTCTGCTATCTGGTGCTGGGCCTTACCGGTGTATTGCTGGTGCTGCAACCTCAGCCGGGCAGGGCGCGCAGAGCGCGCCGCTGACACGGCGCGAGCATCACTTGTAGCGATGGATGTTCGACAGCTGTTTGTTAGGCTGTGGGTTTTTGCGGTAAATCAGTGCCATTTTCCCGATGGTTTGTACCAGTTCTGCACGGCCAGCCTTGCACAGCTCGGTGATCACTTCGGCACGCTCTTCGCGCTCGTTGAGGTTGAGCTTGATCTTGATCAGCTCATGATCGCTCAAGGCGCGCTCGAGTTCGGCGAGAACACCCTCAGTCAGCCCATTGCCTGCCACAATCAAAACTGGTTTGAGGTCGTGGCCAATGGATTTGTACTGTTTCTTCTGCTCTTGAGTGAGCGGCATAATCTGACCCTTTGTCTGATTCTGTAAAAATGGCGGCCATTTTACCCGAGGGCCCGTGGATCCGCCCAGTTAATCACGACCGTTATCATCGAGGTGCCCAGTGGCGCGTTCCAAGACAAGCCATAACTGGCTGAAAGAACATTTCAACGATCCTTACGTCAAGATGGCGCAAAAGGACGGTTATCGCTCGCGTGCCAGCTACAAGCTGCTGGAGCTGCAGGAAAAAGACCGACTGATCCGCCCGGGCATGAGTGTCATCGATCTCGGCGCTGCGCCAGGTGGCTGGTCTCAGGTGACCAGTCGTCTGATTGGTGGGCAGGGGCGTTTGATTGCCTCGGACATCCTGGAAATGGACAGCATTCCTGATGTGACCTTCATTCAGGGCGACTTCACCCAGGATGAGGTGCTTGCGCAAATCCTCGAAGCGGTAGGTAATACCGAAGTAGACCTTGTGATTTCCGATATGGCCCCCAATATGAGTGGTACGCCTGCGGTGGATATGCCCAAGGCGATGTTCCTCTGTGAGTTGGCCCTTGACCTGGCTACCCGCGTATTGCGTCCGGGTGGTGACTTCCTGATCAAGATCTTTCAGGGTGAGGGGTTTGATACCTATCTGAAAACCGTTCGGCAGAAGTTCGACAAGGTCCAGATGCGCAAGCCGCTCTCTTCGCGGGACCGTTCCCGCGAGCAGTACTTGCTGGCAAGGGGTTTTCGCGGCGAGTAAAGCGTCATGCCGGCAGCTTCCAGGGTTTGCGATAGTTTTTTCCAATCGACTGCCCTGCCTGACTTGGGCGAACATCGTGTAGTCTAAGTTTCACAAAGGGTTACAGACGGCGCCTGCAGATGTGTAGGTAATGTAGTAAGTTAGGCCGGTGATTATCATGCGAGGCACGGCTGCGCCTCAGCCTGCTTCAGAGGGTAGCTAATTGAACGATATGGCAAAGAATTTGATCCTGTGGTTGATCATCGCGGCTGTCCTGGTGACGGTGATGAACAACTTCTCCAGCCCGAACGAGCCGCAGACCCTCAACTATTCCGACTTTATTCAACAGGTCAAGGATGGCAAGGTCGAACGTGTCGCAGTCGACGGCTATGTCATCACCGGCAAGCGTACGGACGGCGACAGCTTCAAGACCATCCGTCCGGCCATTCAGGATAACGGCCTGATTGGCGATCTGGTCGACAATCACGTAGTCGTTGAAGGCAAGCAGCCCGAGCAGCAGAGCATCTGGACTCAGCTGCTGGTTGCCAGCTTCCCGATCCTGGTGATTATCGCCGTGTTCATGTTCTTCATGCGCCAGATGCAGGGTGGCGCAGGTGGCAAGGGCGGGCCGATGAGCTTTGGCAAGAGCAAGGCGCGCCTGCTATCGGAAGACCAGGTAAAGACCACACTGGCCGACGTGGCCGGTTGTGATGAAGCCAAGGAGGAAGTCGGCGAGCTCGTCGAGTTCCTGCGCGATCCGGGCAAGTTCCAGCGCCTGGGTGGTCGTATTCCTCGCGGCGTGCTGATGGTTGGCCCACCGGGTACCGGTAAAACCCTGCTGGCCAAGGCCATTGCAGGCGAAGCGAAAGTACCGTTCTTCACCATTTCCGGTTCTGACTTCGTCGAGATGTTCGTGGGTGTCGGTGCGAGCCGTGTCCGTGACATGTTCGAACAAGCGAAGAAGCATGCCCCTTGCATTATCTTCATCGACGAAATCGATGCGGTGGGGCGTCATCGTGGCGCCGGTATGGGCGGCGGTCATGACGAGCGTGAGCAGACTCTCAACCAGTTGCTGGTCGAGATGGACGGTTTCGAGATGAACGACGGCATCATTGTGATTGCCGCTACCAACCGCCCAGACGTGCTGGACCCGGCGCTGTTGCGTCCAGGTCGCTTTGACCGTCAGGTCGTGGTGGGTCTCCCGGATATTCGTGGTCGCGAGCAGATTCTCAAGGTTCACATGCGTAAAGTGCCTGTGGGCGAGAACGTCAATCCGGCGGTTATTGCACGTGGTACGCCAGGCTTCTCCGGTGCCGACCTGGCTAACCTGGTCAACGAAGCATCGCTGTTCGCTGCACGTGGCAGCAAGCGTATCGTCGAAATGAAAGAATTCGAGTTGGCCAAAGACAAGATCATGATGGGCGCTGAGCGCAAAAGCATGGTCATGTCGGAGAAGGAAAAGCAGAACACCGCTTACCACGAAGCGGGTCACGCCATTGTCGGTCGCATCGTGCCTGAGCATGATCCAGTCTACAAAGTCTCGATCATCCCTCGTGGCCGTGCGTTGGGTGTAACCATGTTCCTGCCTGAAGAGGACCGTTACAGCCTCTCTAAGCGTGCCTTGATTAGCCAGATCTGCTCGCTCTACGGCGGTCGTATCGCCGAAGAGATGACGCTCGGCTTTGATGGTGTCACCACCGGTGCATCAAACGACATCATGCGTGCCAGCCAGATCGCCCGTAACATGGTCACCAAGTGGGGCCTTTCCGAAAAGCTCGGCCCGCTGATGTATGCCGAAGAAGAGGGTGAGGTTTTCCTGGGTCGTAGCGCGGGTTCCCAGCACGCTAGCGTGTCTGGCGAGACGGCCAAGATGATCGACTCCGAAGTGCGCAGCATCATCGATCAGTGCTATGCCACCGCCAAGCAGATTCTCACCGAGAATAGAGACAAGCTGGACGCCATGGCGGATGCATTGATGAAGTACGAAACCATTGATGCTGATCAGATCGACGACATCATGGCTGGCCGTCCTCCGCGCGAACCGCGTGACTGGGAAGGTGGATCGGGTACTTCGGGCACACCTGTCTCGCAGGGTGACCGCCCCGAGTCGCCGATTGGTGGCCCGGCGGCGCAACACTAAGGATTCATATGACTCCAAAGCAGTACCCGACCCGGTTGCCTTGCGGCAACCGGGTTCTTGATTTGTCCCTTACCCATGTCATGGGTATCCTCAATATCACGCCAGACTCCTTCTCCGATGGCGGCCGCTTCACTCAGCGTGACGCGGCATTGCGCCACGCGGAGGCGATGGTTGCCGCAGGCGCTACGCTGATCGATGTGGGCGGTGAGTCCACTCGGCCGGGCGCGCGAGCGGTGTCTCCTGTCGAAGAGCTGGAGCGCGTTGCGCCCATCGTCGAGGCCATCAGCCAGGCGCTGGATGTCATCATCTCCGTCGACACGTCGACCCCGGCCGTGATGCGCGAATCGGCTCGTCTCGGGGCGGGGCTGATTAACGATGTGCGATCGCTCAGTCGCGATGGCGCCCTGGATGCAGCGGCTGCCACAGGTTTGCCTGTGTGCTTGATGCACATGCGCGGTGAACCAGGCGACATGCAGAACAACCCGCATTACCAGAATGTCACGGTCGAAGTGTCGAGCTATCTTGAAGAACGGATGGCTGCGTGTGCGGCGGTGGGCATTGGTGCGGAGCGCATCATCCTGGATCCGGGCTTTGGGTTCGCAAAAAACCTGGCCCACAACCTTAGCCTGTTCAAGCACATGGAAGCGTTGTATCGCCTTGGCAGGCCTCTGCTGGTCGGCGTTTCACGCAAGAGCATGATTGGTCAGGCACTTGAGCGCCCGGTTGGGGAGCGGCTCTACGGCAGCCTCGCATTGGCTGCGCTGGCGATGACCAAAGGTGCCAGTATTTTACGCGTTCATGATGTCGCCGAAACCGTCGACGTAGTGCGGATGATCGCAGCGGTACAGGCCGCCGAATAAGAGTGACGGAGCATTTATGAGTAGAAAATATTTTGGTACCGACGGTATTCGTGGCCGCGTCGGTGTATACCCCATCACCCCTGATTTCATGCTCAAGCTGGGTTGGGCAGCGGGTATGGCCTTTCGCAAGATGGGCGCTTGCAGGGTGTTGGTGGGCAAGGACACGCGAATTTCGGGTTACATGTTCGAGTCGGCGCTGGAAGCAGGTCTCTCTGCTGCCGGTGCGGATGTCATGCTGCTTGGGCCGATGCCGACCCCGGCGATTGCCTACCTGACGCGTACCTTTCACGCCGAAGCGGGCATTGTCATCAGTGCCTCGCACAATCCGCACGATGATAACGGCATCAAGTTCTTCTCCGGCCAGGGTACCAAGCTGCCTGATGATATCGAGCTGATGATTGAAGAGTTGCTCGATCAGCCGATGACCGTGGTGGAGTCGAGCAAGCTGGGCAAGGTCTCGCGCATCAACGATGCTGCCGGGCGCTACATCGAGTTCTGCAAGAGCAGTGTGCCGACCAGTACCGATTTTGCCGGGCTCAAGCTTGTGGTTGATTGTGCTCATGGCGCTACCTACAAGGTTGCGCCTAGCGTGTTCCGCGAATTGGGTGCCAGCGTCACGGTGCTGCATGCGCAGCCGGACGGCCTGAACATCAATGAAGGTTGTGGCTCTACGCACATCGAATCGCTGCAGGCAGCGGTGCTGGTGGGGCACGCCGATCTTGGTATCGCCTTCGATGGTGATGGCGATCGTGTATTGATGGTCGACCATACCGGTGCGATCGTCGATGGTGACGAGCTGTTGTTCATCATTGCGCGTGACCTGCAGGAGCGCGGCAAGTTGCAGGGTGGCGTGGTGGGTACCCTGATGAGCAACCTGGGCCTTGAGTTGGCCTTGCAGGAGCTTTCCATACCGTTTGTGCGGGCGAAGGTTGGCGACCGCTACGTCATGGCTGAGCTGTTGGAGCGTGACTGGGTGGTTGGCGGCGAAAACTCCGGGCATGTCGTGTGCTGCAACCACACCACGACGGGCGATGCGATTATTGCTGCGTTGCAGGTCTTGTTGGCGCTCAAGCGTCGCGGCGAAACCTTGGCTCAGGCGCGTCAGGCTTTGCGCAAGTGCCCACAGGTTCTGATCAACGTGCGTTTTGGTGACAGCAAGGTCGATCCGGTTGAGCACCCTGTCGTCAAGGAAGCCTGTGCGCGTGTTACAGAGGCAATGGCGGGGCGTGGGCGGGTATTGCTGCGCAAATCCGGTACTGAGCCGCTGGTGCGCGTGATGGTCGAAGGTGACGATGAAGCACAGGTGCGTGGTTACGCCGAAGAGCTGGCAGCGCTGGTTGGTGAAGTTTGCGTCTGATTAGCGCTTGCCAGCGTTGAAAGGGTTGGGTAAGATCTGCGCCCACTTTGACCGACGAGGTACAGCATGCGTCGCCCTATGGTAGCTGGTAACTGGAAGATGCACGGTACCCGCGCCAGCGTCGCTGAGCTGATCAAGGGCTTGAGTGATTTAGCCCTGCCGAGCGGTGTTGAAGTAGCGGTTTTCCCGCCCTGTCTCTACATCAATCAAGTGATTGAAGGGTTGAAGGGTAAGTCGGTAGCCGTCGGTGCACAGAACTCCGCAGTGGAGTCTATGCAGGGCGCGCTGACCGGTGAGACTGCACCGAGCCAGTTGGTCGATGCAGGATGTAGTTTTGTGTTGGTTGGGCATTCGGAGCGTCGCCAGTTCATGGGCGAAACTGACGCAACGCTCAACCGCAAGTTTGCAGCCGCTCAGGCCTGTGGCCTGACGCCAGTGTTGTGTATAGGGGAAACCCTGGAAGAGCGCGAGGCGGGCAAGACGCTTGAGGTTGTAGGGCGTCAGCTGGGTAGCATCATCGAGGAGCTCGGTGTTGGTGCCTTTGCCAAAGCGGTGATTGCTTATGAGCCTGTATGGGCCATTGGCACAGGCCTTACGGCCACGCCACAGCAGGCGCAGGATGTGCATAAAGCCATTCGTGAGCAGCTGGCGGCAGAGAATACTGAAGTCGCAGGAAATGTGCGGCTTCTATACGGCGGCAGCGTGAAGGCGGCCAATGCGGCTGAGCTGTTCGGCATGCCGGATATCGATGGGGGGCTCATAGGTGGAGCTTCCCTGAACGCAGACGAATTCGGTGCAATTTGTCGCGCCGCAGGAAACTGAGAAATGCTCGAAACCGTCGTAGTTGTTTTGCATCTGTTGGGCGCGCTGGGTTTGGTGGTACTGGTGTTGTTGCAACAGGGTAAAGGTGCAGAGGCTGGTGCATCTTTCGGCGCAGGTGCTTCAAATACTGTGTTCGGAAGCCAAGGTTCTGCTACCTTTCTGAGTAAGTTTACTGCTATACTAGCTGCCTCTTTCTTCTTAACTGCTCTTGGGTTAGGATACTTTGCTAAAGAGAAAGCTCATGAGCTGACTCAGGTAGGATTGCCAGATCCAGCGGTTCTGGAAGTTCAGAAAAAACCAGCGGCAGATGATGTGCCGGTGCTTCAAGAGCAAAAAGGTAATGTCGGTAATACTGATGTTCCTCCAGCTCAAGAGAAGAAGTAAAAAGCGTCAAATGTAGTATTGCCGAGGTGGTGGAATTGGTAGACACGCAACCTTGAGGTGGTTGTGCCCATAGGGTGTAGGGGTTCGAGTCCCCTTCTCGGTACCAATTAAAACAAGACAGCCCGCTACATGCGGGCTTTCTTGTCGGTGGAGGTTAGATTGACCCCTTGGTGGGTTCGGTCGTATACTTTCGCCCCAGCTTTGTCGCGGGGTGGAGCAGTCTGGTAGCTCGTCGGGCTCATAACCCGAAGGTCGTTGGTTCAAATCCAGCCCCCGCAACCAGTCCCAAGCGGAGCCCCTTTTCAGGGGCTTTTTGCTAGCTGGACAGTTCTTAGCGCCGGTATTCAGCGGCGTATCCGGGATGGGCGCTTTGCCCATTTTTTATTTGCATAGCATGCACGAGGGGGTTCAGGTGTCGAGCAAGCTAGAACAGTTGCAGGCCTTGTTGGCCCCGGTGGTCGAGGCTCTTGGCTATCAATGCTGGGGGATCGAATTCATCTCTCAAGGCAAGCATTCGGTACTGCGTATCTATATCGACAAGGCAGATGGCATTCTGGTCGACGACTGTGAAGTGGTCAGTCGCCAGGTGAGTGGCATTCTGGATGTCGAAGATCCGATCAGTTCCGAATACACCCTTGAAGTGTCCTCTCCTGGCATGGATCGCCCGCTGTTCACTTTGGAACAGTTCGCTTCGCATGCCGGCGAACAAGTGAAGATCAAGCTGCGTACGCCCTTTGAAGGTCGTCGTAACTTTCAGGGCCTTCTCCGTGGAGTGGAGGAGCAGGATGTGGTGGTCCAGGTGGATAGCCATGAGTTCCTGTTGCCGATCGACTCGATCGACAAGGCCAACATTATTCCCAGTTTTGACTGAGACGTGCCGGATACCGCGTAGTCCGCGGATCCAATGGCGTGCGAAAGGCGAGGCGTACGATGAGCAAAGAAGTACTGCTGGTTGTTGAGTCGGTATCCAACGAAAAGGGCGTACCGGCCGGCGTAATTTTTGAAGCGCTGGAAGTGGCTCTGGCCACTGCAACCAAGAAACGTTTTGAAGATGAAGTCGACCTGCGTGTGGAAATCAACCGCCACACGGGTAACTACGAGACTTTCCGTCGTTGGACTGTGGTCGAAGACGAAGATCTGGACGATCCAGCGATTGAACTTGCCGTTGATCAGGCCCAGGCGAAAAAGCCGGGTGCCGTTGCTGGCGAGATCATCGAGGAAAAGATCGAATCCATTGAGTTCGGCCGCATTGCTGCTCAAACTGCCAAGCAGGTTATCGTGCAGAAAGTGCGTGAAGCCGAGCGTGCGCAGGTCGTCGACGCTTATCGTGAGCGTCTGGGCGAGATCATTTCCGGCACCGTCAAGAAAGTCACCCGCGACAACGTTATCGTCGACCTGGGCAACAACGCTGAAGCGTTGCTGGCCCGTGAAGACATCATTTCGCGCGAAACCTTCCGTGTGGGTGTGCGTCTGCGTGCACTGCTCAAGGAAATTCGTACCGAGAACCGTGGCCCGCAACTGATTCTGTCGCGTACTGCGCCACAGATGCTGATCGAGCTTTTCCGCATTGAGGTGCCGGAAATTGCCGAAGGCCTGATCGAAGTCATGGGCGCCTCTCGCGACCCAGGCTCGCGGGCCAAGATCGCCGTTCGCTCCAAAGACAAGCGCATTGACCCACAAGGTGCGTGTATTGGCATGCGTGGTTCGCGTGTTCAGGCAGTTTCTGGCGAATTGGGCGGCGAGCGCGTGGATATCGTCCTGTGGGACGACAACCCGGCGCAGTTTGTCATCAACGCCATGTCACCGGCTGAAGTCGCGGCGATCATTGTTGATGAAGATGCCCACGCCATGGATATCGCCGTGGCGGCGGACAACCTGGCCCAGGCCATCGGCCGTGGCGGTCAGAACGTGCGTCTGGCCAGCCAGCTGACCGGCTGGACGCTGAACGTGATGACCGAGTCGGACATTCAGGCCAAGCAACAAGCTGAAACCGGCGACATCCTGCGTAACTTCATCGACGAGCTGGAAGTTGATGAAGAGCTGGCGCAGGTGCTGGTTGACGAAGGCTTCACCAGCCTGGAAGAAATTGCCTACGTACCGCTGGAAGAAATGCTCAACATCGATGGCTTTGACGAGGAGATCGTCAACGAGCTCCGCGCTCGGGCCAAGGACCGTCTGTTGACCAAGGCCATCGCTACAGAGGAAAAACTGGCAGACGCCCACCCGGCCGAAGACCTGCTCTCTCTTGAGGGTATGGACAACGACCTGGCAGCGGAACTGGCGGTGCGCGGCGTGGTTACCCGCGAAGACCTGGCCGAGCAGTCGATCGACGACCTGCTCGACATCGACGGCATCGACGAAGAGCGTGCCGGCAAGTTGATCATGGCCGCCCGAGCCCACTGGTTCGAGTAATTAGGCTGGCCTGAGGAGAGAAGTGCATGACGCAAGTCACGGTGAAAGAATTGGCCCAAGAGGTCGCTGCACCGGTAGAGCGCCTGCTGCAGCAGATGCGTGAGGCAGGTCTGCCGCACACCGACGCCGGTCAGGTAGTGACCGACAGTGAGAAGCAGGCTCTGCTGACTCATTTGAAAAGCAGCCACAAGGCGAAAGTGGAAGAACCGCGCAAGATCACCTTGCAGCGCAAGACCACCAGCACCCTGCGTGTTGCCGGTAGCAAAAGCATCAGCGTAGAAGTACGCAAGAAGAAAGTATTTGTGCAACGCAGCCCGGAAGAGATCCAGGCCGAGCAGAAGCGCGAGCTGGACGAACGCCGTGCCGTGGAAAACGCCGCACGTGAGAAGGCTGAAGCCGAAGCACGTCAACGTGCCCAGGAAGAAGCCCGTCGTCAGCCTGCAGCGACTGAGGCCGTAGCGGCCGCGCCGGTCGCAGCAGCGCCTGCCGCTGTTTCTCCGGCTGACGCTGCTCCAGCACCGGTTGCCGATCGCAAGAAAGACGAAAGCCGTCGTAGCGACAAGGCGCGTGACGACGATCGTCGTGGCGAGCGCCGCAACGAAGCGCCACGTGTTTCGGTCAAGGTCAAGGAAAAGGAAAAGGCGCCTACGCCGCGTGCTGCTCCGCGTACTACCGAAGAAGAAAGCGATGGCTTCCGTCGCGGTGGTCGTGGCAAGGGCAAGCCGAAGAAGCGTAACGCGCACGGCTTCCAGAGCCCGACTGGTCCGGTAATCCGTGACGTGGTGATCGGCGAGACCATCACGGTTTCTGAACTGGCCCAACAGATGTCGGTCAAGGCCGCTGAAGTGGTCAAGTTCATGTTCAAGCTGGGCACTCCGGTGACCATCAACCAGGTGCTCGATCAGGAAACCGCACAGCTGGTTGCTGAAGAGCTGGGCCACAACGTCAAACTGGTCAGCGACAACGCCCTGGAAGATTCCCTGGCCGAGTCCCTGAAGTTTGAAGGTGAGTCGTTCGCTCGTGCGCCGGTTGTTACCGTAATGGGTCACGTTGACCACGGTAAGACCTCGCTGCTCGACTACATCCGTCGTGCCAAGGTAGCTGCTGGCGAAGCCGGTGGTATTACCCAGCACATCGGTGCTTACCACGTTGAAACCGACCGCGGCATGGTCACGTTCCTCGATACCCCAGGCCACGCTGCGTTCACCGCAATGCGTGCCCGTGGTGCCAAGGCAACCGACATCGTGATCCTCGTGGTCGCGGCTGACGACGGTGTAATGCCGCAGACCATTGAAGCAGTCCAGCATGCCAAGGCTGCCGGTGTTCCTCTGGTTGTTGCCGTGAACAAGATCGACAAGCCGGGTGCAGATCTCGATCGCATCCGTAACGAGTTGTCTGTTCAGGGCGTTACCTCCGAAGAGTGGGGCGGTGATACACCATTCGTTCCTGTCTCGGCGAAGATGGGTACTGGCGTCGACGAGTTGCTTGAAGCCGTTCTGCTGCAGGCCGAGATTCTCGAGCTCAAGGCAACGCCTTCGGCACCGGGTCGGGGCGTGGTAGTTGAATCGCGTCTGGACAAAGGCCGTGGCCCAGTGGCTACCGTGCTGGTTCAGGACGGTACTCTGCGTCAGGGCGACATGGTTCTGTGCGGTTCGAACTTCGGCCGTGTACGTGCCATGCTTGACGAGAACGGCAAGCCTGTGAAGGAAGCGGGCCCGTCGATTCCGGTCGAGATCCTTGGTCTTGATGGCACTCCAGAGGCCGGCGATGAGCTGAGCGTGGTTGCTGACGAGAAGAAGGCCCGTGAAGTTGCACTGTTCCGTCAAGGCAAGTACCGCGAAGTCAAACTGGCTCGCGCGCATGCCGGCAAACTCGAGAACATCTTCGAGAACATGGGGCAGGAAGAGAAGAAGACCCTCAACATCGTCCTCAAGGCCGATGTGCGTGGTTCTCTCGAGGCGCTGCAAGGTTCCTTGAGCGGTCTGGGCAACGACGAAGTACAAGTGCGCGTAGTGGGCGGCGGCGTCGGTGGTATCACCGAAAGCGATGCCAACCTGGCACTGGCTTCCAATGCAGTACTGTTCGGCTTCAACGTGCGTGCTGATGCTGGCGCGCGCAAGATCGTCGAGCAGGAAGGTCTGGATATGCGTTACTACAACGTGATCTACGACATCATTGAAGACGTCAAGAAAGCCCTGACCGGTATGCTCGGCAGCGATGTTCGCGAGAACATCCTCGGTATCGCTGAAGTTCGTGACGTGTTCCGCTCGCCGAAGTTCGGTGCTATCGCCGGTTGCATGGTGGTCGAAGGTACGGTTCACCGTAACCGTCCGATCCGTGTACTGCGTGAAGACATCGTTATCTTCGAAGGTGAACTGGAATCGCTGCGTCGCTTCAAGGACGATATGTCCGAAGTCCGTGCCGGCATGGAATGCGGTATTGGCGTCAAGAGCTACAACGACGTCAAGGTTGGCGACAAGATCGAAGTCTTCGAGAAAGTCCAAGTCGCTCGCACGCTCTAAGCCGCGAGCTTGGGAGCCGTATGTTGATCGCCGCAAGGCGCCCGCAGCGGCTCTGAACGCAACGCCCGGTCCGGCTTCAGCCTGGCCGGGCGTTTGCCGCTTCAGTTACAGGTAGCAAACATGGCAAAAGAATATAGCCGTACCCAACGTATTGGCGATCAGATGCAGCGTGAGCTTGCGCAGCTGATCCGTCGTGAAGTCAAGGATCCGCGTGTTGGTCTGGTGACCATCACTGCCGTCGATGTCAGTCGTGATGTTGGCCATGCCAAGGTGTTCATCACCGTGATGGGGCAGGATGGTGCAGAAAACATCGCGCAGAGCTTGAAAGTTCTGAACTCCGCCGCAGGTTTCCTGCGCATGCAACTCGGTCGTGAAATGAAGTTGCGCAGTGTGCCGCAACTGCACTTCCACTATGACGAAAGTGTCTCCCGTGGCGCCCACCTGTCGGCGTTGATCGAGCGTGCCGTAGCAGAAGACAGCCAGCATCAGGATGGCGGTACTTCCCTGGACACCAAGGAGTAAGCGGTGGCTCAGGTCAAGCGTATCCGTCGTAACGTCAGTGGCATCATCCTGCTCGACAAGCCGCTGGGGTTTACCTCCAACGCCGCTTTGCAGAAGGTGCGCTGGCTGCTCAATGCTGAAAAGGCAGGCCATACGGGGAGCCTCGACCCACTGGCCAGTGGTGTATTGCCGCTGTGCTTCGGTGAGGCGACGAAGTTTTCCCAGTACTTGCTCGATTCTGACAAGGGTTACGAAACAGTCATGCAATTGGGCATGACCACCAGCACTGCCGATGCTGAAGGTGAAGTGCTGCAGACTCGCGAAGTGACCGTTGGTCGCGCCGATATCGAAGCTGTTTTGCCACAATTTCGTGGTCAAATCAGTCAGATACCGCCGATGTACTCTGCGCTCAAGCGTGACGGGCAGCCGCTGTACAAGCTGGCACGCGCAGGTGAAGTAGTGGAGCGTGAAGCACGTTCTGTTACTATTGATCGCCTGGAACTGCTTGAGTGTGAAGGTAGCCGCGCTCGTCTTTCGGTGGGCTGCAGTAAAGGTACGTACATCCGTACCCTGGTCGAGGACATCGGCGAGCAGTTGGGCTGTGGCGCCTATGTTGCAGAACTGCGCCGCACGCATGCCGGGCCATTCAGCCTGGCACAGACTGTGACCCTCGAAGAACTCGAGCAGGTTCACGCCGAAGGCGGTAATGAAGCGGTTGATCGCTTTCTGTTACCGTCCGATAGCGGTCTGCAAGATTGGCCTCTGCTCAAGTTTTCCGAGCACAGTGCCTTCTACTGGCTGCATGGTCAGCCGGTAAGGGCTCCGGACGCGCCGAAATTCGGCATGGTCCGCGTACAGGATCACAACGGTCGCTTCATCGGTATTGGTGAAGTGAGCGAAGACGGGCGAATTGCGCCGCGTCGACTGATTCGGTCTGAATGATCGAAACCAACGGTATCAGGCTTCGGCGTGATACCTGCGGGACAGAGGATGGCTGTTAATAGGCACGGTTATTCCTCACTTTTATGAATACAGGGATCCGTCCCTGGCCTATTGGAAACCGGTTTCGGTTTCCCTTGATTTGGAGAAGCCAGATGGCACTCAGCGTTGAAGAAAAAGCTCAAATCGTCGGCGAATACCAGCAAGCAGCCGGTGACACCGGTTCGCCAGAAGTGCAAGTTGCACTGCTGACCGCCAACATCAACAAGCTGCAAGGCCACTTCAAGGCCAACGGCAAAGACCACCACTCCCGTCGTGGTCTGATCCGTATGGTAAACCAGCGTCGTAAGCTGCTGGACTACCTGAAGGGTAAAGACGCCACTCGTTACAGCGCCCTGATCGGTCGTCTGGGTCTGCGTCGCTAATAGCGTCCTGGCCAGTGGTGTGCTCGGCGTGTTGCATTCTTCAGCCACGGTACGTTGTACCTGTGTTGATGAACACGCCGCGCGTATCTATGAGGTTGGCTGTCTGTTCTGCCTGAGCGGTTTCCGCGCAGTCAGGGCAGGCTCCCAACCTCTAGTTTTATCTGGACGGTCAATGGGGCCGATTCCCCGTTCTGCCCAAGAATTCGCAAGAACAAGTTCCCCTAGAGCCACTGAAAAAAGGTAGGAAACCGTGAACCCGGTAATCAAGAAATTCCAATTCGGTCAATCGACCGTTACCCTCGAGACGGGCCGTATTGCTCGTCAAGCCTCCGGCGCCGTATTGGTCACCGTCGACAACGATGTCACCGTACTGGTGACCGTGGTCGGTGCCAAACAGGCTGATCCAGGCAAGGGCTTTTTCCCTCTGTCCGTTCACTATCAGGAAAAGACCTACGCCGCCGGCAAGATCCCTGGTGGTTTCTTCAAGCGTGAAGGCCGTCCTTCCGAGAAAGAAACCCTGACTTCGCGTTTGATCGACCGTCCGATCCGCCCGCTGTTCCCAGAAGGTTTCATGAACGAAGTGCAGGTTGTCTGCACCGTCGTTTCCACCAGCAAGAAGACCGATCCGGACATCGCTGCGATGATCGGTACTTCGGCTGCCCTGGCGATCTCCGGTATTCCGTTTGATGGCCCGATCGGCGCTGCCCGTGTTGCTTACCACGAAAGCACCGGCTACCTGCTGAACCCAACTTACGAGCAACTGGCTGCCTCGAGCCTGGACATGGTCGTTGCCGGTACTTCCGACGCGGTACTGATGGTTGAATCGGAAGCCAAAGAGCTGACCGAAGACCAGATGCTGGGCGCTGTGCTGTTCGCTCATGACGAGTTCCAGGCTGTTATCCAGGCCGTCAAAGAGCTCGCTGCCGAAGCTGCCAAGCCTACCTGGGACTGGAAAGCACCGGTTGCCAACACCGAACTGCTGAACGCAATCCGCGCCGAGTTCGGCGAAGCCGTTTCCCAGGCTTACACCATCACCGTCAAGGCCGATCGCTACGCTCGCCTGGGCGAACTGCGTGACCAGGTTGTCGCCAAGTTCTCCGGTGAAGAAGGTCAGCCTAGCGCTGGTGAAGTCAAAGAAATCTTTGGCGAAATCGAATACCGCACCGTTCGCGAAAACATCGTCAATGGCAAGCCACGTATCGACGGTCGCGACACCAAGACCGTACGTCCGCTGAACATCGAAGTCGGTGTACTGTCGAAGACTCACGGTTCGGCATTGTTCACCCGTGGCGAGACCCAGGCTCTGGTTGTTGCAACACTGGGTACTGCCCGTGACGCGCAGCTGCTGGACACCCTTGAAGGCGAGAAAAAAGACCCCTTCATGCTGCACTACAACTTCCCTCCGTTCTCGGTAGGTGAGTGTGGTCGTATGGGTGGTGCAGGTCGTCGTGAAATCGGTCACGGCCGTCTGGCTCGCCGTTCGGTTCAGGCCATGCTGCCAGCTGCCGACGTATTCCCGTACACCATTCGTGTCGTCTCGGAAATCACCGAGTCCAATGGTTCCAGCTCCATGGCTTCGGTCTGTGGTGCATCGCTGGCACTGATGGACGCTGGTGTACCGATGAAGGCACCGGTTGCCGGTATCGCCATGGGTCTGGTTAAAGAAGGCGAGAAGTTCGCCATCCTGACCGACATCCTGGGTGACGAAGACCACCTGGGCGACATGGACTTCAAGGTAGCCGGTACCGCCAAAGGTGTTACCGCGCTGCAGATGGACATCAAGATCAACGGCATCACCGAAGAGATCATGGAAATCGCTCTGGGCCAAGCCCTGGAAGCGCGCCTGAACATCCTCGGTCAGATGAACCAGGTCATTGGTCAGTCCCGTAGCGAACTGTCGGAAAATGCTCCGACCATGATCGCGATGAAGATTGATACCGACAAGATTCGTGATGTTATCGGTAAAGGCGGCGCGACCATCCGTGCTATCTGTGAAGAGACCAAGGCTTCGATCGATATCGAAGACGACGGCTCGATCAAGATCTTTGGTGAAACCAAGGATGCGGCAGAAGCGGCTCGCCAGCGCGTACTGAGCATTACTGCCGAAGCCGAGATCGGCAAGATCTACGTCGGCAAGGTTGAGCGCATCGTTGACTTCGGTGCCTTCGTCAACATCCTGCCGGGCAAGGACGGTCTGGTTCACATCTCGATGCTGAGCGATGCTCGTGTCGAGAAAGTGACCGACATCCTGAAAGAAGGCCAGGAAGTTGAAGTACTGGTACTGGACGTGGACAACCGCGGCCGTATCAAGCTGTCGATCAAAGATGTTGCAGCAGCCAAGGCTTCGGGCGTCTAAGCTCAAAGCGTTGAAGAAAGGACCCTACGGGGTCCTTTTTTTATGGGCGGAGTTCGCCGTGTACGTGCTTGCATCCTGCATGCTTCAAAAAGGAGTGTCTTGTATGAAGAAGTTCGTTATTGCTGCCGCTACTGTTACCGCGCTGATGTTGGCTAACGTGACCTTTGCTCAAGCGCCGCTGACGGTTGCGGCGGGTGAGATGACCAAGGCAACAGAGGCTACTTCCGATACCTGGATCACCACGAAGGTCAAAGCAGACCTGATGACGGAGAAGGGGGTGCCGGGTTCGGACATCTCTGTAGAAACCAACAGCGGCGTAGTTTCCCTGTCGTCAAAGGTGCCTTTGACCCAATCCCAGAAAGACGCAGCAGTCTCGATTGCCAAAAAAATAAAGGGGGTTAAGGCGGTATCGGCTGAAGGCCTGAGAACTTATTAAGCTGAACCCCGGCCATTGAGCCGGGGTTTTAAGCAGGCGTTTGAGGAGCGCTTACTCTGAGTCCAGATGCAACTGCGAGATTACCCGGCCATCGGCTTCGGCTTGCCCCAGCGTGGCATCGACGAAGTACACGCGCTGGTCTTCAAGCTTGCCCTGGTCGACCAGGTAATCCTTGATGCTGCTGGCGCGCGCCTGGCCCAGTTGACGCAGCAACAGGGGGCTTTCAGCCCACGACGTGATCACCGCGTTGCGCAGGTTGTCTGTGCGCTCTTTACGGCTCAACTGTTCCCACTGCGCGGGCGGTTGTTGTTTGAGGCGCGAGCGGTAGATCGCCTCAAGCATCGCGGGTTTCTCATCATCTGGCACCTGCAGTTGAGTGGCTTGTGCCGGGACCTTGTCGCCTCGCCGTTGCAGCATCTTGTAGTAGGTAGCCTGATACTCGCGCTCCAGACGCTGCTCGGCAATCAGCGGGCCGTCACTGCTCTGGGCGCTGGTACCTTCGATTTCCAGGCGCAATTCCGGGCGCGCCTTGAGTGCGCTGGCGAGTTTTTCCAGGGCTCCTTTGGCGTCGCTGCTCAAGTCACTTGAGCCTGGAGTAAAGGCGACGCTTCCGAGGTCTTGGGCGTCGCCGCCACTGACGAGCCCGCCAATGAACTTGAACGGTGCCTGGGCGGCTCGCATGACGAGGTTTCGTAATGTCTGCCAGACAATCGGCATCACGCTGAACTGAGGGTTGTTCAAGTCGCCGGAGATTGGCAACTCAATGGAGATTTTGCCTTCGGTGTCCTTGAGCAGTGCGACGGCAAGGCGAATCGGCAAGTCTACGGCATCAGGGCTGTCTACCTTTTCACCCAGTTGCAGTTGTTCAAGCACCAGTTTGTTCTCGGCCTTGAGCTGGCCCTTGGTGATCAGATAATGCAGGTCCAGATTCAGGCGACCCTTGCGGATGCGGTAGCCGGCAAATTTGCCCGAGTAAGGGGTCAGGGTGGTCAGCTCGACGCGTTTGAAGCTGGTGGCGATGTCCAGGCTGGCCATGGGGTCGAAGGGGTTCAGCGCGCCCTTGATGGTGACGGGCGCATAGCGGTCGACCTTACCTTTGATATCGACATTGGCAGGTTTCGGTTGCCGGTTGTCGATGGTGCCGATCCGGCCGTTGAGTTGCTGGATCGCCGTGGCGAAGTTGGGCGTCAGGCTGAAGTCGGCGAAGTTGGCCGAGCCGTCGTTGATCGCGATTTCACCAATGTGAATGCCCAGCGGCTTGGCGCTGCTGGTAGACGTATTGCGGGCTTTCTGCGGGCTTCCAGCCGGTTGTGGTATCAACAGGTCATCGACACTGGTGGTGCGGTCTTCATTGATCATAAAGCGCGCATAGGGCTGTTGCAGGTTGACCTTGGCAATCGACAGCGCATCTCCATGACGGTACTCCAGGCCATCCAGATTCAACTGCTGCCATTTGACGAAATCGCGGTTCTTGATGGTGTCCAGCGTGTGCAGCTGATTGACCTGAGCCTTGCCCGTGATACTGAAGGCCAGCGGTGCCGTGTTCTTGAGGTCGACGTCGAGATCGCTGTTGAGCATGCCGCTGCGTAGCTCAAGGCGAATGAATGGGCTGATATAGGCTTGTGCGACACGAAGGTCGATATCCCGCGTAACGACATTCAGTTTACTGCTGACAGGTGCCAGATTGACGTCACCCGAGGCCTGCAGCTTGCCTTGCTTGCCTACTCCGGTATCGAGCTTCAGGGTGAAGGGCGACTGATTGAGGCTATCGAAGTTCTGCAGGTCCAGGTTAAGTGGGCCCACCTCCAGCGCGACCGGTTCCTTGTGGGTGCGGTCAGCCAGATGAACCTGATAGTTGCGCAACTGAACGTCACGCAGTAACACCTGCCATGGTTTGCTTGGGGTATTGGTGCCTGTCGTCTCTTTGGTGGCCGGCGTTGCGGTGGCCGGTTCAGTTTTCTCTGCAGGTTTTGCCTTGGCTGGCTGGCTGGCGAACAGCTTCTGCCAGTCGAGCTGACCATCGGCTTCAAGGGCTGCCCAGGTTTCCAGTTTCTCGCTGCGAATCTTACCAACGGTGACCAACTGCTTGGCCAGGTCAATCGACGTGTCGCTGACCGACAGGCTGGCCAGGCGTACCAATGGCCTGCCATCGGGCGCATTGACTGCAAACGGCGCGACCTGAAGCGAGGTGTTGTCGAGCAGCAGCTCGGTTTCCTTGGACAGGTTCAGTTTGTAGTGGGTCTCAAAGCTGACACGCCCGTCTTCAAGTACCAACGGCACTATATCTCGGACATAAGGCCAGACGAGCTTCATCTTGCCGTCAGTAAACTTCAGCGTGCCTTCAGAGGCGATGGGCACCAGGCTGAACGTACCCTGCCAGTCGATCCGGCCGCCCTTGGGGCCTGCGGCGACCAGCGTCATGTCCGTGCTGTCGTCGGGCAGGGTGCTGAGGTTTTTCAGTTCCAGGTCCATCGAGTCGTAGAGAAATTCGATGGGTTCGCTGGGGCGCAGGTCTTCGAAATGCAGGTAACCGGCGTTGAGTTTGATGCTGCCAATACGCAGCGGGAAGGGCTTGCTCGCAGGCGTTTCGGCTTTTGGCTCGCTGGGCGGCAGCTTGAAGAGTTGGGTCAGATTGAGGCTGCCGTCCTTGGCAAACAGCAGCTCGGTACGTGGCTTGTCCAGTTCGACGTTCGCCAGGTGAAGCGCGCCGCTCCACAGGCTGTCGAGCTGCAGGTTGGCATACAAACGTTCAAAGCCGACCTGCTCCTTGCCTGGCTCACCGATCTGCAAGCCCCAGAGTGTCAGCTCCAGGCTGAACGGGTTGAGTTCCACGCGCTGCAGCTTGGCTGGTAGCGTGGCGTAGTTGGCTAATTGCTGGTTAGCAATTCGCAAGGCGACGCCGGGGAGAATCAGGAATCCAAGCAGGCTGTAAAGGGCCAGAGCGGCCAACAAGGCGCCGAGGGCGCGTTTCATTCCTTTGGGCATGTGCGGCGTCGTCTGTATCTAACGGAAGTGGTTGGAGTATGGCACGATAATTCGGTTCCGAAGATAGCGCCAAATCACCTCTTTCGTGCGTAAACGTCTATTTCAAAGGTGCAGAATCAAGGTCTTTAGCGGTGGTTGGTTATCCATGGACGGGAAGTCAGCAGCCGGTGTCAGAACCTGCCACTCGCGCACTGGCCGGTTGTTTTTCTCGGCGCAGCGCAGCACCTGTGCGCGCCAGTCGTCGAGGCTGACCTTGGCCAGGTTGTTACAGCAGACCAGCACACCTCCTTCGGCAGTGCTCAACAGCGCCGGCTTGAGCAGGCTTTGATAGTCTCGCAACAGGTCGACGGTGCCGAAGGCACTCTTTGCCCAGGCAGGCGGGTCGAGAAATACCAGATCGAATTGCCGTGGTTCCAGTCGCGGGTAGGGCGGCAGTTTGTGACCGCGTCGTTGGCTGACGGGTAGCCCGGCCAACTGGCGGATCGCGGGGAAGTAGTCGGACTGTATGAACTCCATGGGCGCAAGCGTTGGGTTCAGGGCTGCGTTTTCGCGACCCACAGCCAGGTTGCCTTCGGCGAAATCCAGGTTGCAGACCTCACGGGCACCCCCTGCGGCGGCACTCAAGCCAACCCCACAGGTATAGGCAAACAGGTTCAGTACGCGCTTGCCGGCGCTGTGCTGCTTGATCCAGCCACGGGCATTGCGCAAATCGAGAAACAACAGCGGATCCTGCCCCGAGTGACGGCCACGTACCCGATAGTTCAGCCCCCATTCATGGCCGACATGATCGGCCAAGGCCGCCTCGCTAGCCTGGTAGGCCGGGTCTCGACGGTCGATACGACTGTTGCCTTGGGAGCGGTCGTTGTAGACCAGCAGCAGCTCCAGGCCAAGTGATTGCTCGACGGTAGCATGCAGGTCGAGCAGGGCATCGTGATCGAGGGTCTGGTGAAAGCTCTGTACCAGCAACTGCGGGCCATAGCGGTCTACGGTCAGGCCGGCAGCGCCTTCCTGGCTACCATGGAACAGCCGGTAGCAGTCGGTCCCTTGGGCATGGAGTTCGGCGAGAAGGCCGTTGCGGGAGTCGAGGGCGGCGCGCAGCGCCTGATTCAAGAGGGACATGCACGTAGCCTTGGTATTCGGGGCTGCAGTTTAACAGGAGAGGCCCAGGGTGAGCCTCTCCGGCGTACATCAGCGTTCGATCGTCAGGGCCACACCCTGCCCACCACCGATGCACAGCGTTGCCAGCCCTTTCCTGGCATCACGCTTGATCATTTCGTGCAACAGGGTGACCAGTATCCGGCAACCGGAAGCACCAATAGGGTGCCCCAATGCAATGGCACCACCGTTGACATTGACCTTGGCGGCATCCCAGCCCAGCTCTTTACCGACGGACAACGCTTGGGCGGCGAAGGCTTCGTTGGCTTCGATCAGGTCCAGGTCTGACAACGACCAGCCGGCTTTTTCAAGGCAGCGTCGAGTAGCATTTACCGGGCCAATGCCCATGATTGCAGGGTCAACGCCGGCGTTTGCATAGGCGGTGATACGGGCCAGTACCGGCAGCTCCAGTTCCTGGGCTTTGGCGGCACTCATCAGCAGCACGGCGGCAGCACCATCATTGAGTGACGACGCATTGCCAGCCGTGACACTGCCATCTTTCTTGAAGGCGGGCCTGAGCTTGCTCAACGACTCAGCGGTAGTGCCCGGGCGGGGCTGCTCGTCAGTGGCGAAAGCGATCGGATCGCCTTTGCGTTGCGGGATCAGGATCGGGGTGATCTCTTCAATGAAACGACCGCTTTCAATGGCTACGCTGGCTTTCTGCTGGGAGGCCGCTGCGAAGGCGTCCTGCTCCTCGCGGCTCAGGCCGTACTTTTCGACCAGGTTTTCGGCGGTGATGCCCATGTGGTAGTCGTTGAAAGCGTCCCACAAGCCATCACTGATCATGCTGTCGATCAATGAGCTGTGGCCCATGCGCAGGCCGGTGCGCGCACCAGGCATGACATAGTTGGCAAGGCTCATGTTTTCCTGTCCGCCCGCGATGACCACGTCGGCATCGCCACACCGAATCGCTTGCGCAGCCAAGTGCACGGCTTTGAGCCCAGAGCCACATACCTTGTTGAGTGTCAGGGCGGGCACGGCGTGGGGCAGCCCGGCCTTGATCGCGGCTTGGCGGGCAGGGTTCTGACCGGCACCGGCAGTCAGAACCTGGCCGAAGATGACTTCGTCTACGAGTTCGGCGTCCAGGCCGGTCTGTGTCAGCAGCTGGCTGATAACCGCAGCCCCCAGATCAACGGCTGGAATAGCGGCCAGTGCTCCTTGGTAGCTACCAATGGCGGTACGGGTGGCGGCAACGATCACAACATCTTGCATGGCACAGGTCCTTAGTCTTGTTGGATGTGGTATCGGAACGGCAAAAGCCTGCTTTGGGCTTTGTTGGTAGGCATGGTGGCACAGATGGCCAGGCGCCTGCCAATCACCAAAGTATGAGGCGCGCACGCCCGCTGGCTGACGCTCAGCTGAGTCCCATGCGTCGGTGTGCACGGTGCTTGGAGCTGTCGCGCATGGCCCAGCGTAGCACCGGGGCAACACCGGCAACCCCCAGGCGGACCAGTCGGCGCTCTAGCAGGCTCGGTGAGAATCCATGCATGGCACTGGCCCATGGCGCTAACAGGTCGATGCCTGCCCGCATCATCACGGCGCCAACGGGCTTGGCCTGCCGGCTCGGCGCAGGGGCATCAAGCAGCAGGCGAACCACTTCGCGGCTGCGTGCATCGCACGCCAGTTGTGGGCGCATGGCGTGCAGATATTCGGCAATAGCCTGGCGCGAGCGGGGCACATTGCGTGCGCCCAGGCGTTCGGCGACCAAGGCAATTTCGTCGTAGTAGGCATCCTGGTCAGCGAGGCTCATCCGAGGATTGCGGTAACGCAGGTGTGCGGCGAGAAAACTGCTGACTTCGGCGACGTGTACCCAGGTCAGCAGGTCGGGGTCGCTGGCGGCATAGGGGCGCCCATCGGCGGCGGTGCCGACGACCTGCAGATGAATGGTCCGTACTTTATCGATCAGCCACTCGGCGTCGCGGGTTGAGCCGAATGTCGTCCCGGAGATGAACTGGCTGGTACGGCGCAGACGGCCGATCATGTCTTGGCGAAAGTTCGAATGGTCCCAGACCCCGGCCAGTGCCAGTGGGTGCAAGACTTGCAACAGGAGGGCGCTGATGCCGCCGATCAGCATGCTGGGAAAGTCGCCATGCACGCGCCAGCAGACACTGTCTGGGCCAAACAGCCCGGGATCACCTTTGGGGTGTTCCAGGTCCAGTTGCCCCAGCGCCAGGCCGGTCATGCTAAGCAGTTGAGTCTCGATACGCCGACGAAGGGCTTCCATAACGTCCTTGCGGCACCGTCGTTGCGGTGCGCTTCACTGCCCCCGGTCGCACTGGCGACCAGGGGCAGGAAGGGTGATCAGCCGCGGTGGCGGCCGCGGAAGTAGTTGATCAGGCCTTGGGTCGAGGCATCTTCAGCAGGCTCTTCGATGCCACCGGTGAGGCGCTGGTAGACGCCTTTGCCGAGCTCCTTGCCCAATTCAACACCCCACTGGTCGAAGGCATTGATACCCCAGATGACGCTCTGCACGAACACTTTGTGTTCATACATGGCCACCAGCGCGCCCAAACGGCGTGGGCTGATACGCTCTACAACCAAGGTGTTGCTCGGACGGTTGCCCGGGATCACCTTGTGCGGTGCCAGCTTCTGGATTTCGGTTTCGGCCAGGCCTTTCTCGCGCAGTTCTGCTTCGGCTTCAGCGCGGGTCTTACCGAGCATCAGGGCCTGGCTCTGCGACAGGCAGTTGGCGTACAGCCACTGGTGGTGGTCGGCAACCGGGTTGAAACTGACCACCGGGACGATGAAGTCCGCTGGAATAAGTTGGGTGCCTTGGTGCAGCAACTGATGGTAGGCGTGTTGACCGTTGCAACCGACGCCACCCCAGATGACGGGGCCGGTATCGTGGTTAACCGGGGTTCCGTCCTGGCGCACGCTCTTGCCGTTGGACTCCATATCCAACTGCTGCAGGTGCTTGGTGATGTTGCGCAGGTAGTGGTCGTACGGCAGGATTGCGTGGCTTTGTGCTCCCCAGAAGTTGCCGTACCAGACGCCCAGAAGTGCCAGCAGCACAGGCATGTTCTGTTCGAACGGGGCGCTCTGGAAGTGCTGGTCCATGGTGTAGGCACCGGACAGCAGCTCCTTGAAGTTGGCCATGCCAATGGCCAGCGCAATAGGCAGGCCGATGGCCGACCACAGCGAATAACGGCCACCTACCCAGTCCCACATCGGGAAGATGTTCTCTTCGCGAATGCCGAAAGCGATGGCTGCTGTCTTGTTACTGGAAACGGCGATGAAGTGTCGGTGAAGTTCTACTTCCGAGCCACCCTGGGCCAAGTACCAAGCGCGTGCGGCCTGGGCGTTTTTCAGGGTCTCGAGGGTGTTGAAAGACTTTGACGAGACGATGAACAGTGTGGTCTCGGCGCGCAGGTTGGCCGACAGCTCATGAAACTCGCTGCCGTCGATATTGGCCAGGTAGTGGCAGCGCACGCCCCGCTGGGCATAAGGCAAGAGGGCTTCAGAGACCAGTTCGGGGCCAAGGAAGGACCCGCCAATGCCGATGTTCACAACGTCGGTAATCGGCTTTTCGGTATAACCACGCCACAAGCCGTCGTGAATCCGCCCAACCAGTTCGGTTACCTGGTTAAGGACCTTATGCACCTCGGGCATGATGTTGACGCCGTTGACGCTCAATTTGTCGCCTACCGGACGGCGTAGCGCGGTGTGCAGCGCTGGGCGACCTTCCGAAGCGTTGAGGATCTCGCCGGCGAACAGCGACTTTATCGCATCCTGCAGGCCCACTTCATCGGCCAGCCCTACCAGCAGGTTGCGGGTCTGGGCGTTGATCAGGTTTTTCGAGTAGTCGAGGAACAGGCCGCAACAGCTCAGAGAAAATTGGTTGAAGCGCTGTGGATCGGCGTTGAAGGCCTCGCGCATGCTGAAATTCTGCATGGCTTCGCGGTGCTGCTGGAGCGCCTGCCAGGCCGGCAGGGCGGTAACGTCATGAGGGGTGCGGTAGTACGCCATCGCTGCAGATTTTCCTTATTGCTGGAACTGCCTTGGACACTGAAAAGGTCGGTCCGTTTGCAGGCTCGTCTGAAAAGATTGCACACGAACCTGCCGTTGGCCTGGCTGAGCCGGTGGCTCAGTCCAACTGAACCGGAATGGCATGGCTGGTGTGGCTCAGCTCATTCCCTGGCGCCATGTATAGCATGCGCGGTTTGAAGTTGTGCAGTTCTGCTTCACTGTAATGGGCATAGGCGCAGATGATTACGCGGTCGCCGACTTTGGCCTTGTGTGCAGCGGCACCATTGACCGAGATCATCCGGGAGCCTTCTTCGCCGCGAATGGCGTAGGTGGTGAAGCGCTCGCCGTTGTCGACGTTGTAGATCTGGATTTGTTCGTACTCACGAATACCGGCCAGGTCCAGCCAGAGCCCGTCGATGGCGCAGGAGCCCTCGTAGTCGAGTACGGCATGGGTGACTTCTGCGCGATGCAGTTTGGCCTTGAGCATGATGGCGTGCATGGTGGGATTCCTTGGTCAGGTTCTCGCGCGGGTACACGGAGCCTTCCGGCCCCGCGAGCGGCGGCAGTGTGCCCGAACCCAGGGGGCCGGGCAACATGGCGCTAAGGCTTGTCGTCGAGATTCAGGTGCAGGTTGTCGATCAAGCGGGTTGCGCCTAGAAACGCAGCGACCAGGATCACCAGGTCACGGTCTTCAGCGGTGGCAGGGCGCAGGCTGATCGCATGGCGAACTTCAAGGTAATCGGGACGGAAGCCGGCCTTTTGCAGTTGCTCCTGGCCCTGGGCAATCAGGGCCTGGAAATCGCACGAGCCCTGTTTGATGGCTTCGGCCATCTGCGTCAGGGTGCGGTACAGCGCGGGTGCACAGGCGCGTTGTTCATCGTTCAGGTAACCGTTGCGTGACGACAGCGCCAGGCCATCAGGGGCACGCACAGTGGGTTCGCCGATGATCTGGATCGGCATGTTCAAATCACGGACCAGTGCGCGGATCACGGCCAGTTGCTGGAAGTCCTTCTGGCCGAACACCGCCAGGTCTGGCTGAACCATGTTGAACAACTTGCTGACCACGGTGGCTACACCTTCAAAGTGCCCTGGTCGGCTTGCGCCGCAAAGGCCTTCTGACAGCTGTGGAACAGAAACACGGGTTTGTCCTGCCATGCCCTCGGGATACATTTCCTCGACGGAAGGGGCAAACAATAGATGACAGCCTGCTTCCAGCAGCTTTTCCTGGTCGGCGGCAAGCGTGCGAGGGTATTTGTCGAGGTCTTCGCCCGCGCCGAACTGCAGCGGGTTGACGAAGATGCTGGCAACCACGAAATCAACCCGCTGAGCAGCCTTGGCCACGAGTGCAGCATGCCCGCTGTGCAGGTTGCCCATGGTCGGTACGAAGCCAATGCGTTTGCCTTCGCTGCGTGCCCGCGCTACGGCGGCGCGCAGCTCGCGGACGGTTTTGACTGTATTCATGCACTGAACCCGTGTTCGCTGCCTGGGAAAGTGACGTCCTTGACCTCTTTGACATACGCCTGCAAGGCGCTCTGAATATCGCTCTGGCCAGCCATGAAGTTCTTCACGAACTTGGGTACACGACCACTGAGGGATAGGCCGAGCATGTCATGCATGACCAGTACCTGGCCGTCGGTGGCACTGCCTGCGCCAATACCGATGACGGGTATTTTTACTGCCTGGGTGATTTCGGCGGCCAGTTCGCTTGGGACACACTCCAGCAGCAGCATCGCGGCGCCGGCTTGTTCCAGGGCAATGGCATCGGCACGCATTTGTCGGGCCTGGTTTTCCTGGCGACCCTGGACCTTGTAACCGCCGAGTATGTTCACCGCTTGTGGTGTCAGGCCCATATGTGCGCACACAGGTACACCGCGTTCGGCCAGCAGACGAATGGTGTCAGCCAGCCAGGCTGCGCCTTCGATTTTGACCATATGGGCGCCGGCCTGCATTAGTGCGCCGCTGTTGGCGAACGCCTGTTCAGTGGTGGCATACGCCATGAACGGCAGGTCGGCCAGAATCAGTGCGCCTTCGTTACCACGTTTGACGCTGCTTACGTGGTAGGCCATTTCGGCGTTGGTGACGGGCAAGGTGCTGTCGTGGCCCTGCAGGACCATGCCCAGCGAGTCGCCTACCAGCAGTATTTCTACGCCGGCGCGGCAGCATGCCTGGGCGAACGTTGCGTCATAGCACGTCAGCATGGCAATTTTCTCACCCTTGAGCTTTAGGCTCTGCAGGGTGGTCAGGGTTACATCTGGCATGAAAAGGAATCCTCGTTCAGGCGCTGTGAAAAACGACTGCGTACAACGCGTGTATTCATCTTCTGGAACAGCACATCATCGATTGTGGTGTTTGAAATACGACCTGTTCCAGGCCTATATACGCCTTTTTGCGGCGCTTGGGCGCCACGGGACGCCTATAGTCGTGAGCGAGGGGGCTTAAGTCAATTACCCTGTTACCGCATTGTTACGAATGCACTGTTACGGGCGTTACCGTGTGGGGGAACGCCCGGTTACAGGCGCTCCAGACCGACGAACGGGCAATCGGCCAGCAGTTGGGCGAGCGGGCGCTGGTCGGCCAGCAGGAAGTCGGCAGGTACCAGTTCTGCCAGCGGGTAGAGCACGAACGGACGCGCCTGCATGTGGTAATGCGGCACCTTGAGCCGTGGTTCATCGATAACCTGGTCGCCGTAGAGCAGGATATCCAGGTCAAGGGTTCGTGCCCCCCAGCGCTCTTTACGAACGCGGCCCTGGGCGTTTTCTATGGATTGCAGGGCATCGAGCAGGGCAATAGGCTCCAGCGCGCTGTCCAGTGCCGCCACGGCATTTGTGTAGCGTGGCTGGCCTGGTGAGAGCGAGTCGCTGGTGTAGAAGCTGGACACGGCAACCAGATCAGTCGCTGGCAGCTGCTCGAGCGATTGCAGGGCGCTCTCAAGCTGCTGGCGGGGATCGTCCAGGTTGCTGCCCAGACCAATATAGACGCGAGGCATGTTTACTCGCCCGCAGCGCCGTCGGCGCGCTTGCGTTTGCTGCCACTGCGCTTGCGTTTGCGTGGGCCTGCGCCAGCACCCTCATCGCGGCTGCCGAGTTCGCGGATCATGTCGCGACGCTCACTTTCGTTGCACTCCTGATAGTCAGTCCACCATTGGCCAAGACCATCGGTGTCCTCGCCCGCACTTTCGCGCAGCAGCAGGAAGTCATAGCCGGCACGGAAGCGCGGGTTGTCCAGTAACAGGTCGGCACGTTTGCCGCTGCGCCGTGGCAGGCGCTCCTGCATGTCCCAGATTTCACGGATGGGCATGGTGAAACGCTTGGGGATTGCGATGCGTTGGCACTGTTCGCTGATCAGTTCGTGCGCCGCTTCGTTCATGGCCGGGATAGGCGGCATGCCTCGGCTCTGCAAATGCAGCGCACGTGTTGGCAGGGCAGGCCAGAGCATGGCAGCGAAAAGGAAGGCCGGGGTTACCGGCTTGCCTTGTTTGACCCGTAGATCCGTGTTGATCAACGCTTGGCTGATCAAGGTATGGGTGTAGGTCGGATGGTCTTCCAGTGCCTGGGCGCTGGCCGGGAACAGTGGATCGAACAGTTGCAGGTCGACCAGCATCTCGAACGTATCGGCGGCCTGGCCGGAGAGGAACAGCTTGAGGCTTTCCTCGAACAGGCGTGCAGACGGAATCTCACGCAGCATCGGCGCCAGTTGGCGAATCGGGGCGACGGTGTGCTTCTCGATGCCGAAGTTCAGCTTGGCGGCGAAACGCACCGCACGCAGCATGCGGACCGGGTCTTCCTGGTAGCGCTGGGTCGGGTCGCCAATCAGGCGGATCAAGCGGTTACGAATGTCGTGTACGCCGTTGGCATAATCGAGAATACGCTCGCTGATCGGATCGTAGTACAGCGCATTGATGGTGAAGTCGCGGCGCTGCGCGTCTTCTTCCAATGTGCCGTAGACGTTATCGCGCAGGATGCGCCCACTCTCGTTGCGTGAGGACTGGTGGCTGTTTTCCTCTTCGCTTTCGGGGTGATTGGCGCGGAAGGTCGCGACTTCAATGATTTCACGGCCAAAGTGGACGTGAACCAGTTTGAAGCGACGGCCAATGACTCGGGCGTTGCGGAACTCCGCACGCACTTGCTCGGGGGTGGCGCTGGTGGCGACGTCGAAGTCTTTCGGCGTAATGCCCAGAAGCTGGTCGCGCACGCAGCCGCCGACCAGATAGGCCTGGTAGCCGGCGTTTTGCAGACGCTCGACGATGCTCACCGCATGACGACTGAATTGGCCACGTTGCAGCGAATGTTGACTGCTATTAATCACTTCAGGCGTGGTGCGCTGGTGGTGCGGGCCACGAACGGGGGGACGGAACGACTGGAACAGCTTCTTCAGCATGGGATGCACTGTTTGAAGGAATTTTCAGCCATAAACGAAGAATGGCCGCATGATAGGCGGGGATTCTAGCATTTACTCTGGGAATGGTGTAGGCAACAGCGTGAGGGGGTGTAGGTAGGAAAACTACAAGGGGAGCCGAAGCTCCCCTGGAATGTAGTTGCGTGCTCTTTTTATTTTTCTTCTGGGCTTCTTGTTTTTGTTGAGTGCCCTGTCTACAAAGCCGAGGCTTGTAGAGCGTCCCCCTATTCGGGGGCCAAGAGCAAACGGATTGCTTTGGTCGCTGAGGTTGCGGTGATCTGTCGATCCAACCAGTGTAGGCGCTGCTTTAGTGCAGTTTTTGTTGTTCTCTGCCTGGTTGTGGGGCAAGCCCCAAAACACAACTCCTCTCCAAAAGAATCAGTTAGCTGCGCCTCCGCCGTCTTGTTCTTATTGTGCGTGAGCCGATTCGTCTTATTTTTATTGTCTTTTGCAGTGCTTGTTATTGTTCTTGTACCAAACATATAGCAGGTGCCGTGCCAACTTTTGTGAAACCCAGTAAAACAAGGGCTTACGTCGGTTTTGGTCCGTTTTGGCGCCGAAAAAAAACCGGGGTTTCGTTACCGTAAGCCCCGGTTTTTGTTACGTCTTCATGTTGCGGTAACAGTCTGTCACGTGAATCTTATGTTACCTGCCCAATGGCACGGTGACAGCTGAAGCGTATCAGCCCTCGTTGGTTGCGCTGCTCTTGCGTCGAGGTATCCCCAAGCGCTGGCGTCGTTCCCACAGGCACTTGCGGCTGACCCCCAGCTTGCGTGCCAGTTCGGTTTCGGTCATATGGTCCTGGTGCTCGAGCACGAAGTGCTGGAAGTAGTCTTCCAGCGACAGGTCTTCCATGGGCTCATGGCTGTTGTTGGCCTGCGTGCCGGCTGCTGGCAGGCCACCGAAGCTCTCATCGTCGTCTTCCAGATCGCTCAGCTCGATATCGATACCCAGCAGGTCGGCAGAAATCTCTGGGCTCTCGCAAAGGATGACGGCACGCTCCACGGCGTTTTCCAGTTCACGCACGTTACCTGGCCAGGAGTAGTGACGTATCGCCATTTCTGCGTCGTGAGCAAACCTCAGGTCATTGCGGCCGATACGTGCGCTCTGCCGAGCGAGGAAGGCATTGGCAATTTCATTGACGTCGGCACCCCGTTCCCGCAGCGCAGGCAGCTTCAGGGCGATGACGTGCAGTCGGTAGTAAAGGTCTTCACGGAACTGGCCGACTTTGGCCAGGTTCTTCAGGTCGCGGTGGGTAGCGGCGATCAGGCGCACATCAACCTTCTGCGACTGTACCGAACCGACCCGGCGGATTTCGCCTTCCTGCAGGACACGCAGCAGGCGAGCCTGGGCTTCCAGCGGCAGCTCGCCAATTTCATCCAGGAAAAGCGTGCCGCCATCGGCGGCTTCAACCAGGCCTGCGCGCCCGGCACTGGCGCCAGTGAACGCGCCTTTCTCGTGGCCGAAGAGTTCGGACTCGATGAGGGTTTCCGGAATCGCTGCGCAGTTTACCGAGATCATCGGCGCCTTGGCGCGTCGCGACAGGTTGTGCAGGGCGCGGGCGACCAGCTCTTTACCGGTACCCGACTCGCCTTGAATCAGCACGTTGGAGTCGGTGGGCGCAACTTTACGGATCTTGCTGTAGAGATCTTGCATCGGTGGGCACGAGCCGATGATGCCGATCTCGCCATTGGCACTTTCACTGCCGGCCTTGTCACTGGCGGCCGGCTTGCCATTCGCGCGTTCGGACGGTACCGCCGGAGCGCTCTGCCGATCACGCAGGATGCGTGCTACGGCCTGCAGCATCTCGTCATGGTCGAAGGGTTTGGCGATGTAGTCGACCGCCCCCATCTTCATGGAGTCGACCGCAGAACGCAGGCTGGCGTAGCTGGTCATGATCAGCACAGGCGTGCCCTGGCCAAGCTTGATCAGTTCGGTGCCCGGGGCGCCTGGCAAGCGCAGATCGCTGACGATCAGGTCGAAGGTCGGAATGCTGAAGCGTTCCTGAGCCTCCTGTACCGAGCCGGCTTCACTGACCTGGTACTGGTTCCGTTCGAGCAGGCGACGCAAGGCTGAGCGGATGATGGTTTCGTCTTCGACGATCAGAATATGCGGCATTGATTCAATTCTCTCGACGGTCTCAGTTCACAGCGGACGTCGCTACGACATGGCGCGGTAGGGTCACTCGGATCCGGGTGCCACGCTGGCTTTCGATATCGGCCGGGCTGTCGATGGTGATTTGTCCATAATGCTCTTCCACGATGGAATAGACCAGAGCGAGCCCTAGTCCTGTCCCTTCACCCGGATCCTTGGTGGTGAAGAACGGTTCGAACAATCGGTCCATGATGTTCTTTGGGATTCCGCTCCCTTCATCCTCGACAATCAGGTCGACGGTGTGTTTATTCGCTTCGCTTCTGACCCGCACGGCAGCACCGGGTGGCGAGGCGTCGCGGGCATTGGACAGTAAATTGATCAATACCTGGGCGAGCCGCTGGGGGTCGCCGTCTACCCAGTGCTCCGGGTCGCACAGATTGAAAAACTGTACTTCAAAATTGCGCCGGTTCAAGGCCAGCAAGCCGATTGCATCCTGTGCCACTTCTGCCAGGCATACGGGTTCTTCATTGTTCTGTTGGCTACCGCCGGCGTGGGCGAAGCTCATCAGTGACTGAACGATGCGTGAAATACGCTTGGTCTGTTCAATGATCTGGCTGCTCAGCTCGGTGATCTCGCTGTCTTCCTCGCGTTCTTCCCGCAGGTTTTGCGCCAGGCAGGCGATGCCGGTAATCGGGTTGCCGATCTCATGGGCCACCCCGGCGGCCAGCCGGCCGATGCTCGCCAAACGTTCGGAGTGCACCAGCTTGTCTTCAAGCGCTTGAGTTTCGGTCAAGTCCTCAACAAGCAGTACCAAGCCACTGTTACCCGGCGCCAGCGGTTCGTCGATGGCCGCCTTGTGCAGGTTCAACCAGCGCGGCTGGCCATCCAGCGCCAACCGTTGTTTGTGCAGGTGTTCATCCGGAACATTGATGAAGCCCAGCAGAAGGCCGCGCCAAGGTTCGCTGATGGTTGTCAGGCGGGAGCCCACCACGTGCTTGGCGGCAATGCCAGTCAACTCTTCCATGGCCCGGTTCCACATCAGGATTTCCTGATCCTTGGCCAGCGAGCAGACGCCCATCGGCAGTTCCTGCAGGGTTTGGCGATGGTAGCGGCGCAGGGCGTCGAGTTCAGCGGCAAGGCCGGTTAGTCGCGAGTGGTAGTCTTCCAGGCGACTCTCGATGAAGTGGATGTCTTCGGTAACGTAGTTCTCGCTGCCGGACTTGTAGGGCAGGAAGGTCTCGACCATGTCCTGAGCCACGCTAGGCCCCATCAAGCCAGACAGGTTCGCCTCTATTCGATCACGCAGCCTGCGTAGCGCATAAGGCCGGCGCTCATCAAAGGGCAGGTAGAGATCGCGCAGTGCCTGTTCAACTTCTTTCTGTGCGGCCTTGGCACCCAGGGGCTTGGCCAGTTGGGTGGCAAACTCCTGCGGCGAGGCCGCATGCAGTTCGCGACGCTGCGGCCGGCGCACGTTGTCCACCGCACAGGCTTCCGCGGCGCCAACCTCTTCCGGGCTGGCATTGGTGAACAGCGAAATCAGCGTGAACAACAGGACGTTGGCTGCCAGTGAAGCGATGGCTGCCATGTGCCAACTGGTGTCGTCGAGTACATAGATCATGTTCAGCAGGGGGATGTAAAAGCCCTGCAGATTGCCAACCAGTGGCAGCAGCATGGTTACCAGCCAGACGCTGATCCCCGCCAGCAACCCGGCGATGAAGCCACGTCGGTTTGCGGTTGGCCAGTAGAGTACTGAGAGCACACCGGGCAGGAACTGCAGTGTTGCGACAAAGGCAACGATACCGAGGTTGGCCAGGTCCTGCTGAGCGCCCAACAACAGATAGAAGCCGAAACCTGCGCTGATGATGGCGACGATCAGTGCCCGTCGGGTCCATTTCAGCCAGCGGTAGATATTACCTTCGGCTGGTGGCTGGTATAGCGGCAGTACCAGATGGTTCAGGGCCATGCCGGACAGCGCCAGGGTGGTCACGATGATCAGGCCACTGGCGGCTGAGAGCCCGCCGATGTACGCCAGCAGTGCCAATAGCTTGTTGTTCGCGGCAATGCCCAGGCCCAGGGTGAAGTATTCCGGGCTGGTGCTGGCGCCCAGTTTCAGGCCCGCCCAGAGGATCAGGGGAACCGCCAGGCTCATCAGCAGCAGAAACAGCGGTAAGCCCCAGCTGGCGCTGACCAGTGAGCGCGGATTGAGGTTTTCGGTAAAGGCCATGTGGTACATGTGCGGCATGACGATTGCCGAGGCGAAAAACACCAGCAGCAGGGTTCTCCACGGGCCTTCCTGTAGTGGCGAGTGCAATGCAGCGAGGGCTGTCTGGTTTTGCAGCAACCAGACTTCCAGTTGGTGGGGGCCGCCGAACACGCCGTAAAGCGCGTAGAGGCCAATCCCCCCTAGCGCCAGTAGTTTGATCACCGATTCGAAGGCAATGGCGAACACCAGTCCTTCATGCTTCTCACGGGTCGCGATATGCCGCGAGCCAAAGAAAATGGTGAACAGTGTGATCATTGCGCAGAAGGCCAGTGCCACCCGGTTTTTAACCGGTTCGCCGCTGAGAATGCCGATTGAGTCGGCCACCGCCTGAATTTGCAGCGCCAATAGAGGCAGTACGCCAATCAGCATGAAAACGGTGGTCAGCGCGCCGGCCCAGGTGCTGCGAAAGCGAAAAGCAATCAGGTCGGCCAGGGATGACAGCTGGTAGGTGCGGGTGATCTTGAGGATCGGGTAAAGCAGCACGGGCGCCAATAGAAAGGCCCCGGAAACCCCCAGGTAGCAGGCCAGGAAACCGTACCCATACTGGTAGGCAAGCCCGACCGTGCCATAGAACGCCCAGGCACTGGCATAAACACCCAGTGACAAGGTGTAGGTCAGCGGGTGACGGATGATCGCGCGTGGGATCATGCCGCGTTCGCTGATCCAGGCCACGCCGAACAGCACCAGCAGGTAGGCGGCGCTGATCAGGATCATCTGGGTCAGGCTAAAGCTCATCGGCATCACGTTGGCTCTGCAGGATAAAGGTCACGACGATCAGGATCAGCCAGAGCAGGTACGGGCGATACCAGGCCCCGGTCGGTTCGATCCACCAGTCCATGATGGCAGGGGAGAACAAATAGATCCCCACGACCAGAAGCAGGACCAAACGATAGATGTACATGTGGGCCTCACTGGTTAAACCGCTGCGTGCCTGAAGTTATTATTGGCGCAAATCGGCGGTGGCGATGGTAGCGGATGGCGATAAGGCTGCAAATGGACTTCGCATTCTGCCCCAAGGAATTGAATCTATTGGGCTTTCTTGCGTTCGGCAAGGCTTCAGCGCAGCGTTGCCTCGGCCAGGGTCATGCTTTTGGGGATTGCGTCGACGTTCCAGTGCCGGCAAGCATGTGTCAGCACCTCTTGCGGGGTGGCGTACGCCTGAGCCGGATCGGTCGGTTGCCCCAGGGCACGCAGGGCACGTAGCAGTAGCGGGGTGGCCTGGTCTGTGGGCAGCGGGGCGGAGCGATAGGATTTGCCCAGCTTATGACCATCGGGTTGCACAATCAGCGGTACATGCAGGTAGCGCGGCTGGCGTAACCCCAGTAACTCCTGAATATACAGTTGGCGTGGTGTTGAGTCGAGCAGGTCGGCGCCTCGCACAATGTCGGTAACGCCCTGCCAGGCATCGTCTAGCACCACGGCCAGTTGATAGGCATACAGCCCATCTCGACGACGGATAATGAAGTCGCCTGACTCGCGGCCCAGGTGTTGTTCAAAACGGCCTTGCACCCGATCAATGAAGTGATAGGCAAGCTCTGGCACGCGTACACGGATGGCCGCATCGTGCTGATCATGGCCAAGGTTCCGGCACAGGCCTGGGTAGATTCCATGATAAGGCTCCAGCTGTTTGCGCGAGCAGGTGCAGGCATAGGCCAGGCCTTGCTGAAACAGGCGTTGGATCGTTTCGGCGTAGGCATCATGGCGCTGGCTTTGATAAACCACCTCGCCATCCCACTCCAGACCATATGATTCCAGGGTGCGCAGGATAGCTGCCTGTGCGCCAGGCGCTTCACGGGGAGGGTCGATGTCTTCCATGCGCAGCAGCCAACGACCGCCAACCGCACGGGCATCCAGGTAGGAGGCCAGGGCGGCTACCAGTGAGCCGAAATGAAGAAAACCGCTGGGGGTGGGGGCGAAGCGCCCGACATAGCTGGGGTTGTTCATGGTAACGCGCGGGTAATCAGGAAAAGTCGTACAACCATAATTGAAATGGGGCGCTATAAGCGCCCCATTTTTTCAGGTCAGGCTTTGCCGACCTGCTTTTCCTTGATTTCCGCCAGTGTCTTGCAGTCGATGCACAGGTCGGCGGTAGGGCGGGCTTCCAGGCGGCGTACGCCAATCTCGATGCCGCAGTTCTCGCACCAGCCGTATTCTTCGTCCTGGATCAGCTGCAGCGTCTTGTCGATCTTTTTGATCAACTTGCGCTCGCGGTCGCGATTGCGCAGCTCCAGGGCGAACTCCTCTTCCTGACTGGCGCGATCGGCCGGGTCAGGGAAGTTGGCCGCTTCGTCTTTCATGTGGTCCACGGTCTGATCGACGCTGACCATGAGCTCCTGCTTCCATTTATTCAGCAGCTCGGTGAAGTGAGCACGCATGGGCTTGCCCATGTACTCCTCGCCCTGGGTTTCTCTATAGGGTTCGAAGCCGCGAACAAGTTGACTACTTTGTTGCTTTTCGTTGGTGGGCATGAATTGACCGCCTCTCACTCTTCTAATCCATTGCGCAGGCTGCTCCATCTCCGGCGCCCGCCGGCCCTGCGACTGCGAGCCGCCGAACTTACCAGATAGAATCAGGGGATGCTACTCCCCGTGATTGCAGGTTTTACCACCCGCTAGTTCCGGCTCTTGGGTAGAATCTTTAGTTTACACCCCATTTGAGAGAAGGCTAATGGCTCAGCCCTACAGTGCGCGTAGTCGCGCCATCGAACCCTTTCATGTGATGGCTTTGCTGGCGCGAGCCAACGAACTGCAAGCTGCAGGCCATGACGTCATTCATCTGGAAATCGGCGAGCCGGACTTCACCACGGCGGCGCCGATCATCAAGGCGGGGCAGGCGGCGCTCGCCAATGGGGAAACCCGTTACACCGCCGCGCGTGGCCTCCCGGCATTGCGCGAGGCGATCGCGGGCTTCTATGCCACGCGTTACGGGTTGAGCATTGATCCTCAGCGTATCCTGATCACCCCGGGAGGCTCTGGCGCGCTGCTTCTGGCCAGCAGCTTGCTGGTCGACCCTGGTAAGCACTGGTTGCTGGCCGATCCAGGGTATCCATGCAATCGGCATTTCCTGCGCCTGGTAGAAGGGGCTGCACAGTTGGTGCCGGTCGGCCCTGAGGTCAACTACCAACTGAACGCTGATCTGGTAGAGCGTTACTGGGATCAGGACAGCGTTGGTGCACTGGTTGCCTCACCGGCAAACCCAACAGGTACGGTGCTCGACCGTGAGCAACTGGCCAGCCTCGCGCAGGCAGTTCGGGAGCGTCACGGGCATCTGGTGGTAGACGAAATTTACCATGGCCTGACCTACGGCATGGACGCGCCGAGCGTGCTTGAAGTTGAAGACCAGGCCTTCGTCCTGAATAGTTTCTCAAAATATTTCGGCATGACCGGATGGCGTCTGGGGTGGCTGGTCGCACCTCCCGCAGCCGTGGCTGATCTGGAAAAGCTCGCCCAGAACCTGTACATCAGTGCGCCGAGTATGGCTCAGCATGCTGCATTGGCGTGTTTTGAGCCGGCAACGCTAGCTATTTTGGAAGAGCGTCGCGAGGAATTTGGTCGGCGACGTGATTTTCTTCTTCCAGCCCTGCGTGAGCTGGGGTTTGGTATCGCAGTCGAGCCTCAGGGCGCTTTCTATCTCTACGCTGATATCAGCACGTTTGGCGGCGATGCGTTCGCTTTCTGCCGTCATTTCCTGGAAACCGAGCATGTCGCGTTTACCCCGGGGCTGGATTTCGGGCGCTATCAGGCCGGGCACCATGTGCGTTTTGCCTACACCCAGAGCATGCCGCGCTTGCAGGAGGCTGTAGAGCGAATTGAGCGTGGCCTGCGGAGTTGGCAAGGCTGATGCGCTTTTCACCGGCACTTGAGGAAGCGCGCTTGCTGCGTCGCTACAAACGCTTCCTGGCAGATATAGAACTGGCCAGTGGTGAGCAACTGACGATCCACTGCCCCAACACCGGCTCAATGCTCAATTGCATGATCGAGGGTGGCAAGGTCTGGTTCAGCCGCTCCAACGACCCCAAGCGCAAGCTCCCTGGCACGTGGGAAATCAGCGAAACGCCTCAGGGGCGGCTGGCGTGCGTGAATACGGGGCGCGCCAATGCGCTGGTCGAAGAGGCGCTTTATGCTGGGCGGATCAAGGAGCTTGCCGGGTTTAGCGCGCTCAGGCGCGAAGTGCCTTACGGTGAAGAAAACAGTCGAGTGGATTTTCGCCTGGAGTTTCCTGGCGGCCCGGCTTATGTCGAAGTCAAAAGCGTGACATTGGGTTTTTCTGATTCGACTACTGCAGCGTTTCCCGACTCGGTGACTCAACGGGGCACCAAGCACTTGCGTGAGCTCGCCGCATTGGCTCGTCAAGGTGTGCGCGCCGTACAGCTATATTGCGTGAACCTCAGTGGTGTTGATGCGGTTCGTCCGGCCGAGGAAATCGACCCTGCTTATGCGGCAGCACTGCGTGAGGCCGTTGCGGATGGTGTGGAAGTGCTGGCGTACGGAGTGCGTCTGGAGGGTGAGCAGATTGAAGTCGATCGTCGCTTGCCAGTACTGATCAATCCGTGAGCCAGATGCCCCCGGTGTCTTCGTGGCAGTTGAGGGCTTCCAGGGCGTCGCCTTCGCAAGGGCCTGCCACGCACTCGCCTGACTCGATCAGAAACTGTGCGCCGTGATGCACGCAGGCGATCAATTGGGCACTGCTGTCGAGAAACGTGTCAGCCTGCCAGTTTAATGGAATGCCTCGATGGGGGCAGCGGTTGCGATAGAGGTAGACCTTACCCTGCCGGCGAACGGCGAGCAGGTGGGTGTTGTCGAGGCTAAAGCCGCGACTGTGGCCTTCACGAAGGTCGGAGGACGGGCAAAGGAAGTGCATGCGCATGGCTTACTCAAAATGATGGGCTTGGCTCGACTGACACGAGCGTTCAACCCCGAGGCACGTCTTATACCGTGCAGATTGACCGTAGGAAAGCCGACGCCGCTGGCCAGCAGTCGCCTGCTGATGCTGGCTCGAGAGGAGAACTGCTGATGCCCCGACTGCTGTGTTATGCCGTACTCGCACTGCTTCTGTGCCTGTCAGGCTGCCAGACCCGCGTAGCGCTGCCGCCATTGCCGGCCTGGCAGAGCCCTGAGGGGCTGGGGCATGCTCAGCTGGGGCAGATACGTGAGCTGGCCAGTGGTCGAGTACTGAGCCCTGAGCAACTGGTCGCTCGCTTGGCGGGTGCGTCCCGTGTGCTGGTGGGAGAGCAACACGATAATCCTGACCATCATGCGCTGCAGTTGTGGTTGTTAAAGGCTCTCGGCCAATACCGCCCCCAAGGTAGCCTGCTACTGGAGATGCTTCAGCCTGTGCAGCAGGCGCGGGTCGAGGTAGTGCGCCAGCAAGCATCATTACCTGCTGATGTCCCCGGGGCGTTGCGCTGGCAAAAAGGTTGGGATTGGACCCTGTATGGGCCGATCGTAGAGGAGGCCCTGAGACAACCGTATGTACTGCTGGCCGCCAATCTTGACGATGATGAAGTGGGACGGATCTATCGACAGCCGCCGGTGTTGTCTGGAAACCGTTCGACATCAACGGCTGTTCGTCAGGCGCTACTTGAGCAGGTACGCGACTCCCATTGTGGCTTGCTGCCAGACTCGCAATTGCCAGCGATGCTTGCGGTGCAGCAGCAGCGTGACCGACGAATAGCCGAGCGCTTGCTTGCGGCGCCGACGCCAAGCCTTTTGTTCGCGGGCGGCTATCACGTGCGCAAAGATATCGGTGTGCCGCAGCACGTGGCTGACCTTGGCGTGCAAGACGCACCGCAGGTGCTGATGCTGGCCCAGGTAGGCGAGGTGGTTGAGCCGGGCATGGCGGATTATGTCTGGTTTACTGCAGCGTTGCCGGCTCAGGACTACTGCGCGAGTTTGCGCAAGAAACACTGAGTGAGCAGGCAAAACCGGATAGGTGAACTATTGCTTGAGGAAGGATGAACTATTGCCCTGCTGAAGGGGTGTGCAGGGGAGCCAACAAGCAGTAAGGGAGGGCTGCTCAGGGGCACGATCAAGGTGCTCCCGCACGGGGAGTGGCTGAGGGGTCGGGTCATTTTTGCACGGTAGCCACTCCTCCTCAAACCGTGCGGGTGCTTTCTGCTACACCGCTGTCTGCCAGGGGGCTTATGGGTTTGAATTCTTGGCGGTGCTGAGCGCTCGCAAGGAGCGTGCCCTATCTGTATCGTCCTTTCCTGCAAGCACTGACAGAGCGACGACATCGACATGCAGGAATACATCGAATCATTTCGGCGGGCTATGGACCGGACCAATGCGCTTACAAGGGGGATGTCGAACTACCCACTCGACATTGACCCAGCACTGGTCATTGATCTGCCAGCAGTGGTCTCTGCCATCGCGCAGGACTTTTCGGAGTTCCTTCCGCACACTGACGTGCTGCCTGGTATGTGCTTCCGAGTGGCTCGGGAGCTGTCCTATGTCCTGTTTGAGCGGGGTGTCCGGCATACCGTTACGGTCGGCGATGTGGAGCTGGTAGACGGCTTTTATGTCGGCGTGACTGTGGATCAGCTCTTGCAGGATGTGGCGGATGGCTACCAGCTCGACTTCAAAGGTGGGCGCCCCGTGGGTAAGCCAATCCATGCCCATGCCTGGATCACCTTGGAGAACGGCTGTGTCATTGATGCCACTGTTCTCGCGTCTCAGCATCGTAAAAGCCCGAGCGCCAAAGAACTGCTGTCTTTTGAGGAAGCTGTCTATTACACCGGGAAGCCGGGCACTCCAGTCATCCGGCACATACCAATGATGACTGGCCTCGTGTACCACCAGAAGGCTCTGGTCGCGCTTGTTGATGGCGATCTCCAGAGCTACTGCCTCTGGGCTGAGGACTACGGCAAGTTGATGAGCCGGCTTGATCTGCTGCGGCTAGTGCCAGCTCTTACTGCCCGTTGATCATCAGTGCTAACGCCGAGTTCAGCGGCAGTTTTTAAGTTGTGGTTTTATGGAATACTTTTGCGCAGCAAAACCATAAAACCGCGACTTAAAAACTGTCCAAGGAGCGTAGCGACTGGTGCTGCAACGACTTGTTAACCTTTTTGCCAAATTTGATACGTATAATTAATATTTGAGAAATAGAATTGCTCAAATACCAACTTGTAATTGGAAGGTATTTGGGGGAATTTTACATTGCCCTCTACTACCTTGTGCACAATAGATAAATGAATAGTGTCTGCCATTTCAATAAGACTATTATAAATTTGACCACCGCCAGAAATATATAAATGATCTGTTATATTAGGTAATTCATGCAATGCATGTTCTATGGACGAAAACACTAGTACGTTCTCAGGAAGAGCTGAAATTCCATTTTTTGAAAGAACAGCATACTTTCGATTAGGAAGAACACCCATTGAGTCAAAAGTTTTTCTTCCAACAAGAAGCCACTGATTATATGTGAGCGCTTTGAAAAGTAGCTGCTCTCCTTTCGCCGACCATGGGATATCTGGACCATTACCAATAACGCCATTTTCTGACTGTGCTGCGATTAATGAAATTCTCAATTAATTTCCCGTAGTGGTTAACTGGTCGGTTGAGTTTGTAACGGAATCAAATGGCTCACTGATCCCTTGCCCTGGCCAGTTCAAAGCTATGGATGAGATCGTGAGCCTGCGGTCGGTGCTGCTATTCTGAGAGCGAGGTGTAAGCGCCGTCCTTGAGCCTGTAGACGACGTTTTCTGTTGGCGCTGGCTTACTGCCATACCCCGAGTAATCGGTCCCCGTGCGCACAACCAGAAGGTCAGGCATTCTGGCGTTTTTGCTTGGGGCTACATGAATTGTTCCGGTGTAAGACCAGCAGGCTGGCATGTCAGGGATGGTATCGTCACAGGCCCCCTCATTGTTGCCGCTAGTATTGATAATCCCTAGTGATGTCCAATGCACACCGTCGAAGGCGATGATTTGCTCGCCCTCGTAAGCTGTTCCTTGACCGCTCTCGAAGGTAGGAACCAACAGGGCAGTGCTGGTGTTGCTCAACTCCAGTTGGCCGACCTTCTCAGGTACTGTAGCGTCACCCCAGGTTCCTGCCTCTGTGAATGGGCTGCTTTGACGCGATACGATTTCCCAGTCGTAGCCGACCTTCTTGTAGGTGATTGCGCTGACTGATGCTCTAGCGGCATGGGCCTCGTAGGGCTCGCCAGTTTGCGGGTCAATTTCGCGTAGCTTGACGAAAGCAACGTGGTAGTCGGTGCCGGCATGTTTCAACGACTGTTGGAACCATACGCTGGCAACAAACTCGGCTGAGGGATTGGCGAAGTAGCCAATTTGGCCTGCTTTTACGCGCTGCTCGGTGCTGCTCCCGATCTTGCCGGTGAGATCCCGTAAGACCTCTTCATCCTGAATCACCAGCAAAGCTGGAGCGGCATTGCCAGAGTAGGTCGCTGCGGCGGACGCCTGCCCAGCGCTGGCGATAAGGCCAGCGGCTATGACTGCTGCGGCAATCAGGCTCTTGCTCATACTGATTCGTTCCTTTGTGCTCATGGATAGTCCCTTAATGCATGCTTTTTTGTGCAGCGACCTGGAGTCTACATATGCAGCCCAGGCCTTGCTAGGCAAGAGACATGCGTCTAGCGCAAGGAAACGACCGTTTTCTGAACAGTCGGCAGGGCTACGATGAAACACAAACAAATGCCCGCAGACGGGCGACAGGATCACGCCTTGCCCTCGGTCAGCGGCGTTTTTGTAACCCAAATGGGCAATTCCAGCGGCAGGGCGATTTCGGCCCGGTCGCGGGCCTGCAACTGCGCCCGCGCCCACTGCCCGTCCCGCTCCATCTCTGCCCGCAAGGGCAGGGGATGGCCGGAACCCTCGAACTGCTCCCGGTCGAACATCTGCCCGGCTACGTCCAGCCGCTCGGGCATGGGCCGCTCGTGGTGTCGTTTTCAGAAGACGGCTGCACTGAACGTCAGAAGCCGACTGCACTATAGCAGCGGAGGGGTTGGATCCATCAGGCAACGACGGGCTGCTGCCGGCCGATTCTGTTGAAAAAGTAGCTGCCTCCCAATGCCGTTGGCAAAATTGCTCTTTCAGCGAGCGTGGGGGCAAACAG
>NZ_PJQQ01000029.1:0-68488 GCF_002858665.1 Pseudomonas sp. FFUP_PS_473 | reverse complement strand
CTGAACCGCCGTGTACGGAACCGTACGCACGGTGGTGTGAGAGGACGGCGGGTGTGAACTCGCCTCCTACTCGATTCCGGATCTCAGTAGCCTTTTGCATATGCAGGAGCGATCTGCCTGCCAGAGCGCCACGGTTTCTCGTCGCGTATTTACCTTCCCCCTCCGATGTTGATGTTATCGCTGGCGCCCAGCTCGCCTTGAGGCGTTCATCTGGCAACGTTCTTCTGCACATGACGTGCGTTGAGAGGCATCGGGAGTGCACGGTGGCCTGAGCAAGTTCACCCAGGAAAAATCCCTTTCAGTTTTGCCTAGGTCGTCCGGTGTAACTCACCAGGCCTATGAGATTTTTTAAGATTTGTTTAATCAAAGTGGCTCTGCAGATCAGTCTTCAATTGAAGTTTGATTGAATGCGGCGCGATTAAACAAGGCCGTGTGCGTGAAGGACTTTCAGCGTACATGCAGGATCTATTTGAGCGTTCCTGTGCCGCAGTTCCAACATGAATACTTGCTTTGAGCTGGAACCCTGACGTTTCCAACACTGGCTTTTCATCTCTCTTTCATATTTTCGTGCTTACGCTTCACTCGGCTTGCATTGAGTCGCTGAACTATTCCCACCCGTCGGTCCCGTCTACTAACGTCAATGAATGAGTTTTTCTATTGCCGCTGGCTAAGCGGTTGATAGGGTTTTCATTTCTTGAACTACGCTGTCATGGATGATGCATCGCTGGTGCAGTTGTCGTGTTGATTCGAGGGGGGTGACAGCTGCTGTTGTTTACTGACCCGAGGTACACATGAATCAGGCTTTTCTCCCGTTCTCGCGTCCCAGCATTGGCGACGAAGAGGTTGCTGCTGTAGAGCAAGTACTGCGCTCTGGCTGGATTACTACCGGACCGAAAAACCAGGAGTTGGAGCAGCAGTTCGCCGCCTATGTGGGTTGCAAGCATGCCGTAGCGCTGTCTTCGGCTACCGGCGGTATGCACATCACGCTACTGGCACTGGGTATTGGCCCGGGTGATGAAGTGATCACACCCTCCCAGACGTGGGTTTCCACCGCCAACATGATCTGCCTGCTAGGGGCCACGCCGGTATTCGTTGATGTCGACCGCGACACCCTGATGACCGACGCTGTGGCGATTGAAGCCGCCATCACCCCGCGCACCAAAGCAATCATCCCGGTACATTATGCCGGCGCCGCGTTTGACCTTGATCCGCTGTATGCCCTGGCCGACAAGCACGGCATTGCCGTTATCGAAGACGCCGCCCACTCCGCTGGCACCCGTTATCGGGGGCGAGCCATCGGAGCCCAGGGCACGGCGATCTTCTCGTTCCACGCGATCAAGAACATGACCTGTGCTGAAGGTGCGATGTTCGTCACTGACGACCAGAAACTGGCGGACCGGGTACGCATACTCAAGTTCCATGGCTTGGGTGTCGACGCCTACGACCGCCTGACTGGTGGCCGCAAGCCTCAGGCCCAAGTGATCGAGCCTGGTTTCAAGTACAACCTGGCCGACATCAATGCCGCCATTGCCCTGGTGCAACTGCAGCGCCTGGACGCAATCAATGCCAAACGCACTGAATTGGCCCAGGCCTACCTGCAACGCCTGGAAGGCCTGCCGGTGCAGCCGCTGAGCATGCCGACCTACCCGCAACAGCACGCCTGGCACCTGTTTATCCTGCGTATCGATCCCGAGCGCTGCGGCATGGACCGCGAGGCATTCATGAAAGCCTTGCAGGAGCAGAACATCGGCACGGGCATTCATTTTATTGCCACGCACCTGCATACCTATTACCGCCAACGCTTCCCGGGCGTCCACTTGCCAAATACCGAGTGGAACTCGGCGCGCCTGTGTTCGATACCGCTGTTCCCTGACATGACCCCCGATGACGTCGAGCGCGTTGTCGGTGCCATTGAAACTAGCCTGGCCCTAGTCCATTGAAGCCCTATCCAATTAATTGCGTGTCGGTCGTCATACCGGTCTACAACGAAGAAGAAAGCCTGCCTGAACTACTGCGTCGTACCGAAGCGGCCTGCAAGCAGCTCAAGCAGGCGTATGAAATCGTCTTGGTGGACGACGGGAGTCGTGACAGTTCGGCCGAGCAACTTGAAGACGCGGCACAGCGCGAGGGCAGCCAAATCGTTGCGGTCATCCTTAACCGCAACTATGGCCAGCACGCGGCGATCATGGCCGGCTTCGAGCAATGCAGGGGCGACCTGGTGATTACGCTCGATGCCGATCTGCAGAACCCGCCGGAAGAAATTCCGCGGCTGGTAGAACAGGCTGAACTGGGCTACGACGTGGTCGCCACCGTGCGCAACAATCGCCAGGACTCCGCCCTGCGTCGCTACCCGTCGAAGCTGATCAACCTGGCCGTGAAGCGTTCCACCGGCGTGGCGATGAGCGACTACGGCTGCATGTTGCGGGCGTATCGCCGCACGGTGGTCGACGCGATGCTGGCTTGCCGCGAGCGCAGTACCTTCATCCCGATTCTGGCCAATAGCTTCGCACGCCATACCACCGAGATCCTGGTACAGCACGCCGAGCGCGAGCACGGTGACTCGAAATACAGCCCGATGCGCCTGATCAACCTGATGTTTGACTTGATCACCTGCATGACCACTACCCCGTTGCGCCTGCTGAGCATCATCGGCTTTGGCATGGCGGTACTGGGCATGTTGTTCGCCGTGCTGCTGATCATCCTGCGTCTGGCCTTTGGTGCGCAGTGGGCCGGCGGCGGGACCTTTGTGTTGTTTGCGGTGCTGTTCGTGTTCACCGGTGGCCAGTTCATCGGTATGGGCCTGCTAGGCGAGTACCTGGGGCGTATGTACGGCGACGTCAGGGCCCGTCCACGGTTTTTCATCGAAAAAGTCTTACGTAACCAACCCGCATCGCCTGCTCCTGTCGCAACTGTCGATGGACTGACTTCCACTCCTACTGACCAGGTTTCGTCATGAGTTCAAATGCCGTTGTCTTCGCTTATCACGATATTGGCTGTGCAGGCATCGAAGCACTGCTTGATGCGGGTATTGAGATTGCTGCCGTGTTTACTCATGCCGACGATCCGAAGGAAAACATCTTCTACGGCTCGGTCGCTCAACTCTGCGCCCGTAAAGGCATTGCGGTGCATGCACCGGAAGACGTCAATCACCCGCTGTGGATCGAGCGTATCGCCAAGCTCAACCCCGACTATCTGTTCTCGTTCTACTACCGCAACCTGCTGGCTGAACCGCTGCTGGCCGTGGCCCGTAAAGGTGCGTTCAACCTGCACGGTTCGCTGCTGCCGACTTACCGGGGGCGTGCTCCGGCCAACTGGGTGCTGGTCAACGGTGAGAAAGAAACCGGTGTGACCCTGCACCGCATGGTCAAGCGTGCCGATGCCGGTGCCATCGTCGCCCAGCAACGCGTGGCCATCGAGCGTTCCGATACTGCGCTTACCCTGCACGGCAAGCTGCGCGAGGCCGCTTCCAGTCTGCTGCGCGACACACTACCGCAACTTATCCAGGGCAAGATCAACGAGACCGCCCAGGACGAGTCCAAGGCCACCGTCTTTGGTCGTCGCACTGCCGTCGATGGCAAGCTGCTTTGGGACAAACCGGCGGAAACGCTGTTCAACCTGGTTCGCGCCGTGACCCAGCCCTACCCAGGAGCCTTCTGTGCAGTGGGGGAGCACAAGCTGATCGTCTGGAGCGCAGAGGTAGTCAAGGGCAATGAGGGCCAGGCCCCTGGCCGCGTGATCAGTATCGATCCGTTGCGCATTGCCTGTGGCGAAGACTTGCTGGTGATCACCTCGGGCCAGCGCAACGATAACGGTCTGTTTCTCAGCGGCGCGCAACTGGCTGCCGAACTGGGCCTGGTCGACGGCTCGGTACTGCGTGGTGCCGAATCGGGCCGCGCACCACGTCGTACCCGTGTGCTGATCCTGGGGGTCAACGGCTTCATCGGCAATCACCTGTCCGAACGCCTGCTGCGCGACGGCAAGTACGACGTCTATGGCCTGGACATCGGCTCCGACGCCATTGAGCGTCTGCGCAGCCACCCGAACTTCCACTACGTCGAAGGCGATATCAGCATCCACTCCGAGTGGATCGAGTACCACATCAAGAAATGCGATGTGGTCTTGCCGCTGGTGGCCATTGCCACGCCAATCGAATACACCCGTAACCCGCTTCGTGTGTTCGAGTTGGACTTTGAAGAGAACCTGAAACTGGTTCGCTACTGCGTCAAGTACAACAAGCGTGTGATCTTCCCGTCGACCTCCGAAGTCTATGGTATGTGCCAGGATCGGAACTTCGACGAAGACTCCTCCAATCTGGTCGTCGGCCCGATCAACAAGCAACGCTGGATCTACTCGATTTCCAAGCAACTGCTGGACCGCGTGATCTGGGCCTACGGCGCCAAGGGCCTGAATTTCACCCTGTTCCGTCCGTTCAACTGGATCGGGCCGCGGCTGGACCGCCTGGGCTCGGCACGTATCGGCAGTTCGCGAGCCATTACCCAACTGATTCTCAACCTGGTGGAAGGCACGCCGATCCGGCTGTTTGATGGGGGTGAACAGAAGCGCTGCTTCACCGACATCGCCGACGGTGTCGAAGCCTTGGCACGCATCGTCGACAACGAAAACGACGTCTGCAACGGCCAGATCATCAACATCGGCAACCCGGACAACGAAGCCAGCATCCGTCAGTTGGGCGAAGAACTGCTGCGTCAGTTCGAAGCTCATCCGTTGCGCGCCAACTTCCCTCCGTTCGCCGGTTTCCGCGATGTAGAGAGCAAGGCCTTCTATGGTGCCGGCTACCAGGACGTGGTGCACCGCAAGCCAAGCATCCAGAACGCCAAGCGCCTGCTGAACTGGGAACCAACCGTTGAAATGAGCGAGACGATCGGCAACACGCTGGACTTCTTCCTGCGCGAAGCCATGCTCGAAATTGCGGATAAGCGCTGATGCAGGCAGCTCTTCGAATCGATGTAGACACGTATCGAGGCACCCGTGAGGGGGTGCCTCGGCTGTTGGATATACTCGATGAAGCACAGGTCAAAGCGACGTTTTTCTTCAGCGTTGGCCCAGACAACATGGGGCGACATGTGTGGCGCCTGATCCGCCCTCAATTTCTCTGGAAAATGCTCCGTTCCAACGCTCCAGGCTTGTACGGGTGGGACATTTTGCTGGCCGGTACCGCTTGGCCGGGCAAGCCGATTGGCCGTGATCTGGGGCACTTGATGCGTCAGGCCGCAGCGGCTGGCCATGAAGTCGGCTTGCACGCGTGGGATCACTATGGCTGGCAGGCCAATGCCGGACGCTGGAGCGATGCCCAATTGACCGAGCAGATTCGCCGCGGCGTAGACACCCTCAGCGATATTCTCGGCCAGCCCGTCAACTGTTCGGCGTCTGCTGGATGGCGGGCGGACGAGCGCGTCATTGAGGTCAAGGAGCGCTTCGGCTTTCGTTACAACAGCGACTGCCGTGGGCAAAGCCTGTTTCGGCCACGGCTGACAGATGGCAAACCCGGCACGCCGCAAATTCCGGTCGACTTGCCAACCTACGATGAGGTGGTAGGGCTAGTCGTCTCTGCCGAGGCTTTCAACGCCTTCATTCTTGGTCGGTTCAGCCCCTCGGCGCTGAACGTCTACACCATCCATGCTGAAGTCGAAGGTATTCTGATGGCCGACCATTTCCGTCAACTGCTGATTGCTGCACGCTCGCATGAGATCCGGTTCCAGCCCCTGGGTAACCTGCTGCCCGTCGACCCGAGCAGCCTGTCTCAGGGCCGTGTGCTGCGCGGAACCCTTGAGGGGCGTGAAGGCTGGCTGGGGGTGCAAGGGGCATGAGCAAACGTTGGGCCCTGCCCCTATTGTTGATTGCATTCGTCTTGGCCTACCTGGTGCCGCTGGGCACCCATGGCCTATGGATCCCGGATGAAACCCGTTACGCCCAGATCAGTCAGGAAATGCTCCTGAGCGGTAACTGGGTGTCGCCGCATTTCTTGGGGCTGCGCTATTTCGAGAAGCCGATTGCCGGCTACTGGATGATCGCCATCGGCCAGGTGGTGTTCGGTGACAACTTGTTCGGTGTGCGCATTGCCTCAGCCCTCACCACAGGCCTGAGCGTTGTCCTGACTTACATCATTGCCCGCCGATTGTGGAACGACCCGCGCAAGAGCGTTGCCAGTGCTCTGCTCTACATGAGCTTTGTGGTGGTGGCGGGGCAAGGTGGCTATGCCAACCTCGATCCGCAATTCACCTTCTGGGTCAACCTGAGCCTGGTGGCCCTGTGGTTTGCCCTCGATACGCCATCCCGTGGTTCACGCTTGATTGGCTGGGCCGTGCTAGGGCTGGCCTGCGGCATGGGCTTCATGACGAAGGGGTTTCTTGCCTGGCTGCTGCCGGTGCTGATCGCGCTGCCCTACATGATCTGGCAGAAGCGCTGGCGCGAGCTGTTGGTCTACGGGCCGATAGCCATCGCCGTGGCGATTGTTGTCAGCTTGCCGTGGGCGCTGGCAGTGCATGGTCAAGAGCCGGACTATTGGCGGTTCTTCTTCTGGAATGAGCACATTCGTCGTTTCTCTGCCGATGACGCCCAGCACGTCTCGCCGTGGTGGTTCTATCTACCGTTTCTGGTGGCCTTCAGCTTGCCATGGGTGGCGTTCCTGCCAGCCTCGCTCAAGCAGGCCTGGAGCACCCGGCGTCAGGCTGGCACCGGTTTCCTGTTGCTATGGTTGGTCCTGCCGTTGGCTTTCTTCAGCCTGAGCAAGGGCAAGCTGCCGACCTATATCTTGCCGTGCCTGTTGCCACTGGCACTGTTGATGGCCAGTACGCTGGTGGACCGTCTGAAACAGGGGCAAAGCCGCCTGTTCAAGGTCAATGGCGTGCTGAATCTGGCCATCGGCCTGCTGACGTTGTTGGCGATTGTCTACCTGCAGCTGAAAAAGCCGGTGTACGTCGATGAGATGAACAGCCTGGTCCTGGTGTTCATTGTGATTCTGGCCTGGGTCCTGGCCAACCTGATGCAAATCGTCCGACCTTTGAGCACCTGGGCTGCGCCGGCCATTGGCAGCCTTTTGCTGGTGGCTATCTTGCCGGCCGCGTTACCGCACTCAGTGGTCTACAGTAAGACGCCAGACCAGTTCGTCCTGGAACACCTCGAAGAGTTGAGCCAGACCAAGCATCTGTTGAGCAACGATCTGGGGGCGGCTTCGGCCCTGGCTTGGCGTCTACAACGCCCGGACGTTGCGTTGTACAACACCATCGGCGAAGTGAAGTATGGCCTGCAGTACCCGGATGCTGCCACACGTCGGGTCGACGTCGACCAAGTACAACAGTGGATGAGCGAGGCTCGCAAGATCGGCCCGGTGGGTGTGGTGATGCGGGTCAAGGGTGAGGACGAAGTGCGTGAAGCCGAATTGCTGCCTAAAGAGGGCAAGCGTTACGAGCGCGGCAGCATCATCATTTTGATAATCCCGCAGAGTGCGCCATGACCTGGGCCTTGCTGTTGGGGGCATGCCTGCTGACCTGCATGGGCCAGATCGCCCAGAAATATGCGGTGGAAAGCTGGCGCGGCGTCGAGTCGGGCCTGGGCGCGAAACTGCTCTCGCCCTGGTTATGGCTGGCGCTGGCCTGCCTGGGTGCTGGCTTGCTGGTGTGGCTGCTGGTGTTGCAGCGTCTGGAAGTCGGTATCGCTTATCCGATGCTCAGTCTCAACTTTGTACTGATTACCTTGGCCGCCCGTTTCGTGTTTCACGAGACTATCGATCGTCGTCATGGGATCGGTATGGTACTGGTGATTGCCGGCGTCGTGTTGCTGGGGCAGCACGCATGAGTCAGGGGCGTGGAATCGCTTTTGCCATGGGCAGCGTGTTGCTGGTCAGTGGCGCCCAGTTGGGCATGCGTTGGGGCATGAGTCACCTGCCGCAACCGGATCAATGGTTGATGGCGTTGGGCAACGACACGGTGGATGGGCTGGCACTGGGCGTGGTCATGTTGTCGATCTTCGCCTACGCGCTGTCGATGCTGTGCTGGCTGGCGGCCCTGCGGGACTTGCCTTTGGCCCGAGCCTATTCGCTGTTGAGCATCAGCTACGCGCTGGTGTACCTGCTGGCAGCCAGCTTGCCGTTGTTCAACGAACAGTTCAGTTTGTTCAAAACCCTGGGTGTGGCATTCGTCGTGCTGGGGGTCATTACCATTAACTCGTCACGTGTAACTCGTCCTCGAGACTCCGTATGAAAATCAGCGTAATTGGTAGTGGTTATGTAGGCCTGGTTCAAGCAACTGTCCTGGCTGAAGTGGGTCACGATGTTGTGTGCATGGACGTCGATAAGCACAAGATCAAGATGCTGCAAAAGGGCCATGTCACGATCTTCGAGCCCGGTCTTGAGAGCATGGTGCGGGACAACCTGGACAGCGGTCGCCTGCAGTTCACCAGTGATCAGAAAATGGCTATCCAGCATGGTCAGGTGCTGTTCATTGCTGTCGGGACGCCGTCGGATGAAGACGGTTCGGCTGACCTCAAGTACGTATTGTCGGTGGGCGATGCAGTGGCCCGCTACCGGGTCGAGCCATTGATCCTGGTGGAGAAGTCCACCGTGCCGGTTGGCACCGGCGACACCTTGCGCGCCCACATCGAAGAGGCCTTGGGCAAGGCCGGACGCAGCCTTGAGTTCGACATTGTTTCCAACCCCGAATTCCTCAAGGAGGGCTCGGCCGTCAGCGACTGCCGTCGTCCAGACCGCATTGTGATCGGTTGCGACCGTGAAGAAGTGCGCGAGGTCATGCGTGAACTTTATGCTCCATTCAACCGCAACCACGACCGTACCATTTTCATGGACCTGCGCAGCGCCGAACTGACCAAGTACGCCGCCAACTGCATGCTGGCCACCAAGATCAGTTTCATCAACCAGATCGCCGAGCTGGCCGAACATCTGGGCGCCGACATTGAAGCCGTGCGTATGGGCATTGGTGCCGATCCGCGCATTGGTTACCACTTCATCTACCCAGGCTGTGGCTATGGCGGTTCGTGCTTCCCCAAGGACATGCGCGCGCTGATCCACAGTGCCCAGTTGGCCAACTGCTCCAGTGACCTGTTGCAAGCGGTCGAGGCCATCAACCAGCGGCAGAAGCACAAGCTGTTCGAGCGTATCAATGCGTTCTACAAGGGCGACCTGCGCGGCAAGACCTTTGCCCTGTGGGGGCTGGCCTTCAAACCTAACACCGATGACATGCGCTATGCACCAAGCCGGGTGCTGATGGAAGCCCTGTGGGCGGCCGGTGCACAGGTGCGGGCCTTCGACCCTGAAGCCATGCAGGAAACCCAGCGCCTGTATCCGGACCAGCCTGACCTGTCGCTGATGGGGACCCCGGAGTCAGCCCTGGCCGGTGCCGACGCCCTGATCGTGTGCACCGAATGGCAACAGTTCAAGGCTCCTGACTTCAATGCCATCAAATCGCGTCTGAAGGCACCGGTGATTTTTGACGGTCGCAACCTCTACGACATTGAGCGCATGGCACGTGCAGGCTTCACCTACTTCCCGATGGGCCGTGGTGAGTCGCACAATCTGCCGGTTCCTCAGCAGCAGGTTCCGGCTCCAACCACTGTCGCCTAGGAGGCTGGGTATACCCCTCTTCACCGGCAAGGGCTCGTCAGCTAGCGTTACGGAGGGACGCTGTTCCGGCTTATTGGCATTTCGATGTAGCCCGGTGTGAGGCCAAAGACTTCGACACCTTGAGGAACAGCGCGTCCGGTTGTGACAAAGACCTTCTGCGGTATCTGTTCACGATGCGGTTGGTGGCGTACGAACGTCCGCCCTTCATGATCACGTCTAAGTGCGGCCACCGGTATCGCGATCGCGTTTTCAGCGTGATAGGTGACGATTGCCAGGCGCGCACTCATTCCCAGGCGCACGCGTTGCTGTTGGGCTTGAGTCAGTGGGTCGAGGGTCGCGACCACCCCGTAGCTGGCGCCGGCTCCATACGTTTCTGACGGTAGGCGCTGTGCACTGATGGCTGAGATCTTGCCTGTCAGCGTCATGCCGAGAAAGCCATCACCGGTGATCCGCACACGCATGCCTTCGCTCAACTGGTGCAGGTCGGCTTCTTCAACTCGGGTCACGGCGTTGATTTGTTCGAGGCTGACCAACTCGAACAAGGGCATACCCTGAGTGGCGCGGATGCCTTGCTGGATAGCGGTGGTGGTGTTTTCGTCCTGTTTGCGTGGGCGCAGGATGATCCCCGCGAACGGTGCGCGTAGCTCGCGTTGAGCATGCAGCGCAACCAGTGCCTGGTAGCGTGATTGGGCGTTGGCACACTCCATTTCGGCGATCTGTCGATGTTCGCCTTTGCCCTTTTCGAGTGTGGCGCTCAGTTCGGCCTGTGAAGCGGCCAGGTCGAGTGTTTGCATGCGGGCTTGTTGCTCAAGGGCTTCGACTTCCATTCGGGCCACGATGCCGCGATCGAACAGGCGCCGGGTGTCGGTGAGCTTGTTGCGCGTATCGCTCAGGCTCAGTTGGGCGTTGGTCACGGATCGACGGGCGCGGGCCACATCGGCGCTTTGCGGCCAGTTCTGCATTTCTTCCAGGGCGCGCTGAGCGTTGAGTTGCACGGCCAGTGCCTCGCGTAACTGAATCTCCAGTTGCGAGCTGTCGAGCGTCAGCAGGAGCTGGCCTAGCTCGACGCGCTGGCCTTCGGTAACGGAAACGCTGTGTACTAACCCTTCAAAGGGCGCAGCAAGGGTCAACCGTGTCGCGGCTTCCAAACGCCCGATGAGGCCCAACTGGTTTTCTAGTATTTGCGGTTTTACTTGCAGCCAGTCGCTTCCAGGCGGTGAGCCTGGTGGCCTTGCGTGGTACACGAGTGTGATTGCCAGCAACATCAGGCTCAGTGCGCCCGCCAGCCAGTATCGCGCCTGACGTGTGCGTGGAAACAAGTAGCGCTTAGTCGTTGAGGTCAATGTCCCAGCTCTCCAGCGTTGTGCCCAGTGTCTGGTCCAGTTGGGCTTGTGTGTTGAGATAGGCAATCAGTGCATTGAGGCGTGTGCTTTCCGCTGTTCGCAAATCGGCTTCAAAACTCAGTACCTGAAAGTTGCTGGAGCGACCGGCTTGCAGTTTCTCGCGTTCGATATCGAGTTTTCGGCGTGACAGCTCGCGCGCACGTTGTGCGATTTCATACTGGCGCCAGCGGGTGCCGAGGTTGCGCACAGCATCGCCGACATCGCGTTCGAGCAACTGGCGCGTTTCGCTTAGGCGAATGTCCTGGGTTTCGACGTTGACTCGGGCGCGCACTTCAGCTTGGCGTCGGCTCAGGTCGCCAATGGGGATCTCGACCTGTAGGCCGGCATAACCCTCCCAGGTGTGGTCGGATGCGTAGCCGCGTTCACCCGGGTAGCGGCTACGGGCCTGGGTGGCAGCACCAATGAGCGATAGGTCCCATAGTCGTTCATTGCGGGCCACCGTGAGGTTGACAGCGGCTTGCTCGATTGCGATCAACTGGGTGAGGTAGGTGGGTTGCTGGTTTTGTGCAACCGCTAGAGCCTCGGCCAGCCCGAAGTCTGTGCGTGTCACGTCAAGGCGTTCAATGGCCTGTACCGGTGTTTGCAGATCGAGCGCCAGCAGGTGCAGTAACTCGAGCCGGCTAGCGTCGAGTTGGTTGGAGGCTTCTTCGACAGCGAGTTCCTGTGTCGCCACGTCCGCTTCGGTCTGCACGAGTTCGAACTCGGCCATGCGCCCAGAGGCGATCATGACCTTGTTGGCATCCAGTAGCTGGCGTGAGCGCGCCAGTGCTTCGCGGGTGATGCGCAACTGTTCTTGTGCACGCAGCAGTTCGCGGTAAGCAGTGATGATCTGGGTGACGGTGCTTGAGACGGTTGCTTTCAGGTTGAGGCGATTGACCTGCTCGGCAAGTTCGGCCAAGCGTATGGGCGCGGTTGCCACCTCGCGCCCTGCGCCGCGGAGCAGGGGCTGGATGACGCTGAACGTTGCGCCATCGTTGTGTGTGCGACCAGCGTGGTTCGCCTGGGTAAGGTGATGACGCCATGACAGGCTGAACTGTGTTCCATATTCGCCAAGCAGCGTGGTTGAAGGGGCGACTTCGTTTTGCCGGTAGTGGTCATCCTGGTTGCGCGTAGCCAGGTGGCGGCTGCTTAGCACCAGTTTTGGCGTGAAGCGGTCTTTTTCCACACGTAGGTCGAATTTCTGCACGATGCGTTCGAAGTACGCACTACGGATCGCGTGATTGTTACGCAGACCTAGCAGTACCGCTTCGTTCAAGGCCAGCGCTATCGTTTGTTCATTCGCGGAAAGGCTCTTGTCGGGGTGGCTGGCTTGCGTGGGTGACAAACGTTCGGCGCACGCGTTTGTCGTAAACAGCAGCAGGTGGACCACACCAGCCAACAGGTAACGGGTCGCAGTGCTGGGACGTGCGCACGTGTCAGTCATCACGCAGCGCCGTCACGGGTTGCAGGGCGGCCGCACGCTGTGCCGGATGGAGGCCGAAGACCAGTGTACTCAGTAGCGAGCTGGCGATGCCCAGTGGCAGCGAGGTCATTGATAGTGAAAATGACCACCCCGATAGCGTCACAAACATCCAGGCAGCAGCCACGCCGAACAAGGCGCCAGCCAACGCGCCGACCACGGCCAATGCCATGGCCTCCAGCAGGAAGAGGCTGGCGATATCGCGTGGTCGGGCACCGATTGCCATGCGTATGCCGATTTCTTGCCGCCGTTCGGACACGTTCATGACCATCACGTTCATGATGCCCACACCACCGACCAGCAGTGAAATACCAGCCAGCCCGAGGAGCAGGTAGGAAAAGGTTCGGGCCTGTCGTTCCAGCCCATCCAGCAACTGCTGGGGAATTTGCACCTGTACGGTGTGGCCTGGCGCCTTGCGGGCCAGGTAATCACGCAGCGCGTTGGCATCTTCAGCCAGGCGCTCACTCTGTAGCCCCTTGGCGATGATGCTGTTGATCTCGGGGGTGGGTGTTATTCGTCTCATCCCCTCGATAGGCAGGAGGATCGCCTCGTCCACGGGAATGGGTATGAGTGGGTTGTGCCCATGCTCGGCCAGGATGCCGATGATCTCAAACAGGTAGCCCTCAATCGCCACGGGATCCTGATTGTTCAGCGTGCTTACGTTCAGCGCTCTGGCTGCTTGTGCACCCAGCACCGCGTAGGTGCTCTGCTGATCGTAAGGGGAGAGGAATCTACCGTGACTGAGCTGCAGGCCCAATACACCTTCCAGTTCGTGGGAGGTGCCGATGACACTCAAGGGATAGGCTTGGCCGCCGATGTGGACGGTCGTCGAATAGAGTATGGCCGGCGCGATTTCACGAAGACCTGGGACGGCGTGTTTCACAAGCTGGGTGTCCAGTGCCGCAGGTGCGGGGCGCGTTACCGTGTCGGGCGTGGCGGTGAAGCTGCCTACCATTACATCGCTACCCAGGCCCTTGAATGTGCGGATGGCTTCGTGGGCCGCGTTGTGGCCTATGTTCAGCAGTGCGACCACCGAGGCGCAACCTGCGGCGATCCCCAGCAGGGCCAGCAGTGCGCGGCGCCCAAGCAGGCGCAGGCTGCTCAGGGGTTCGCTCAGTGTTTGGCGCAAGGATGGCCCGTAGCGGTTTGGCCGTGCGTCAGGCATGTGCTGGGTTCGGATACTGTTCAAGCAGATGCCCGTCTTTGACCAGCAGGCAGCGCTGCAGTGTCTGGGCCAGTGATTCGTCGTGGGTGACGATCACGAGGGTGACGGCCTGTTCTCTATTCAAGGCCTGTAACAGCGCTAGCACTTCCCCGGCGGTGGCGCTGTCGAGGTTGCCGGTGGGTTCGTCGGCCAGAATCAGGTCGGGGCGGCCGACCAGGGCCCGAGCAATGGCTATGCGCTGGCGTTGTCCGCCGGACAGCTCTGCCGGGCGATGATGGGCGCGATTGGCCAGCCCGACACGCGTGACTTCCTGTAAGGCGAGGCGCTGTGCCTCTGCGTGCCCGTACCCTCGATAGCGCAGGGGCAGTGCCACGTTTTCCAGTGCGCTAAGGCGAGGGAGCAGGTTGAAGCTCTGGAATACGAACCCGATGCGCTGGTTGCGTGTTTGGGCACGTATGTGCGCCTTGGCGCGGGTCATGTCGTGCCCGTCGAGTAACAGGCGACCGGATGTGGGCTGGTCAAGCAGGCCAATGATATTGAGCAGCGTGCTTTTCCCTGAACCGGAAGCGCCGACGATTGCGCAGCTTTGTCCTCGCATGATGGACAGCGACACGTTGTGAAGTGTTGGCCGAAGCCCGGCCGCTGTTGAGTAGGTGTGGCCGATACTTTCCAGCTGTAGAAGGTTTTCGCCTGGCAAGGCGGTTGTGTGGTTGTTTCCGTTGTTCGGCACGGCCTGCTCCAAAGTATTTATCTAGTTTTCTATGGTTTTTGTGAGTCAGGCAATAAACAAGGTGTTGATGAGTGGTGGGTCGAGTTATTCAAAAGGTTAGCGAAGGTTTAATTGATGATGTGTGCTGTCTTGGTTTTGCTGGGTGTTAGGTGTTTATTTTATGCCTGGTTGTTTGTATGAATATTCTGATGTTCGAGAATTTTCTTTGGGTATGAAAAGGTATTGTTCGTGAAAAGGGTTGACGTTATTTGTTGTGCCGACTAAGAATTGCAGCCGGTTACAGCGATAGCAGCAGTTGTGGCAACGTTCTTTACGGTTGTAAATAGCGTGATGAGGTCAGGCTGCAATGTGGTCGGCTTATTTCAAGGGCGCATTGCAAGTGTGATAAGCCGAAGGCATGTCTGTGTCGCTGGAACGCTTCGCGTTAAATAAATACGCAGGGAGGGCCGCCATGGTTGGCGTTACAGGCTATACATCTTTTTCCGGTACCAGTGCGCTGACCCGGGCCAGCCCAAGCTTGCCCGTTAGCACCGACGACACAGCGTGCTCCGCTGCAGTCATCCCGCCAGCGAGTGATGCAAGTACGGTGTCTACGCTGGCTCGGCAGCTCAGCGAGGCGGCTGCTCGCGCCGAGGCGCGCGATGCTGGGCTTGATTACAAGGCGTTGGGTGAGGCGGCAAAAGTGCTGTTGAATCAAATATCGGGTGATAGCTATACACTCAACAAGGCTCGGCACGATGCGGAGCTGCCGAACAGTGATGACCCAGAACTGCTGGAGCGGGCCAGGCAGGCAACCGATTTCGTCAACAGTCGTTACCCAGGCTCCAACATCGTCGGCAAGAATCCTTTTGCGGGCATGTCACGAGATCAACTGGCTTTGATTGCCTATGACGATAGCGGTGCTTTCACGGTCAATGAGCGGCGCGCAGCCTTTTACGAGGCGCATGAGCAGGAGGAAGCTTGGCGTCGGATGGTGCTGGCAAAAGGTGACGCTGAATACAACAGTACCGGCAAGCTCACCAGCTTTTTCACCGAGGTGCTTGAGCATTATGAAAGTCTGCCGGCTATCGAGCAGGCACAGTACCCTGGCAATTATGTGAGCCAGTTGCAGGGATGGATTGATGGCGGTTTCAACTACATCACTCACCAGTCTGAGGGCAACGCTACGACCTTGGTCGGGTTACTCGAAGAGTGGATGACTTCAGCGTCGCCCCAACAAAATGATGCAACGGATGACCTGCCCGCTAGAACAGGTGATGAGGCTGCGAACAAACGCAATTGAGTGCGCAGCGCAATCAGGCGCAGTCAGTTGGGTTTATCGAGAAATCATCAGTTCAGCATTGCTTTTGGCGTCGCTCCAAGAGGAGTCGCTGTAATTTAATAATGCCTGTTCAATCACATGGAAGACATAAAGCATGAATGTACATAAGGTGGTGCTTGCGCTGTTTTCGATCGTTACTTTGTTTGCTGCAGGTGCGGCGCATGCTGGGCCTAAGGTTATGGTGACCTTTAAGAATAACGCGATCTCAGATGCTGTATATGTAATTGAGACGTAAAATGAAGCCAGCACCAATGTAAATGCATCACCAAGACCGATAGCTATAGTGCCTACCGGAGGGACTAGCAGCTATGCGGTTCAGAGCAATATCTCTCCTGATACAAATTTCGCTGCTGTCCGCTACAAGGTTGGCGGCAAAACCTGTGCATTTACCACGACGTATGTGAATACATACAACTCAAGCGGTATCAAAGTGCCGTCCTGGAACAAGACGTTTACCCCCAGTGGTGGTGCCACGTGTACCGCGACTATCACGTCGACCAATTACACGAGTCACGAGTGGTCGGTAGAGTTTGCAATGAAGTAATAATCCCTATGGCCGGTGCGGTATTAGCCGGCCATTTTTTTGCAAGACCTATTCGTCAGTCGAAGGAGGGCCGCCATGGTTGGCGTTACAGGGTATACATCCTTTTCCGGTACCAGTGTGCTGACCCGGGCCAGCCCAAGCGTGCCCGTTAGCCCAGACGACACAGCGTGCTCCGCTGCGGTCATCCCGGCAGCGAGTGAGGCAAGTACGGTGTCTACTCTGGCGCGGCAGCTCAGCGAGGCGGCTGCGCGTGCCGAGGCACGGGATGCCGGGCTTGATCGCAAGGCGCTGGGTGACGTCGCGAAAGCACGGTTGAATGAAATTTTGGGTGACAGTTATTTCTTTAACAAGGCGAAGCATGATGCCGAGCTGCCAAACAGTGATGACCCGGAGCTGTTGGCACGGGCCAAAGACGCGACGGACTTCGTCAATGGCCGTATATATGGCTCCCGTTCCGGGACCAATCCTTTTGCGGGCATGTCACGAGATCAATTGGCCTTGATTGCCTATGACGATAGTGGTGCTTTCACGGTCAATGAGCGGCTTGCCGCATTTTACGAGGCTCATGAGCAGGAGGAAGCTTGGCGCCGGATGGTGCTGGCAAAGTCGGATATTGAATACAACAGCACCGGCAAGCTCACGGGCTTTTTCATGGAAGTGCTTGAGCATTATGAGGGGCTACCTGCCATCGAGCAGGCGCAGTACCCCGATACCTATATGAGCCAGTTGCAGGGATGGATTGACAGCGGTTTCAACTACATTACTCATCAGGCCGAGGGCAATGGCATGAACCTGAGCGGGTTGCTCGAGAAGTGGCTTGTGGAAAGCCCGGATGGCCGCAAGGGCGTGTTGAACAGTATCGACCCCGCATAGTGTGAAGCGTCTCATGATCCTGGTGAAGTACTGGGGGAAAGGGCGGGCAAAGTGATATTCTTCGCGCCTTCGGTCAACCCGTGTCGTCGCGGCATGCCGGTTTGGCTGAACAGTCATACTTCCCCCATTATGGATATCGTTCGGGTCAGTTCATGAAGAAATCAGTAGGCGTACTTTCCGGTCTTGCGGTACTCGCGGCCTTGACGAGTGCAGGTACCTGGTACACCGGCAAGCAGTTGCCTGACGCCTTGAAGGCCTCTATTGCGCAAAGTAACGAGCAGGCCCAGAAGGCATTGCTTGGCACGGGCGCCAGTGCCAGCGTCGAGTTGGTTTCGCTGGAGCAGCACTTCTACACCAGTACCGCCCATTACCGTGTGAAGGTTGCAAACCTGGATGCCGGTGACGAGTCGGTGAGCCTCGAGTTGAACTTCGTTGATCGCATCGAGCACGGCCCGCTGCCATGGTCGCGCTTGAAGGCGTTCAAGCTGATGCCGGTCATGGCAACCAGCAACTATGCGCTGGAGAAAACTGAAGGTACGGCCAAGTGGTTTGCCGCGGCCAAGGAAGTTGCGCCGCTGCAGGGCCAGGTCAGCCTGGGTTATGACCGTTCGGTACAGGGCAGCATGAAACTGTTGCCGCTGGACGTTACCGGTGACGACGGCTCGGTGGTGAAATTCTCCGGCTTCAACCTGGATGTCGACAGCAGTGCCGATGCCGAGAAGGTCAAGGTCAATGGCACCATGGGCAGCCTCGCCATGTCGCTGGTGTCGCCTGACACTGCGCCGGTCAAGATCGACCTCAATGGCATGAACATTACGGGTGACCTGACCAAGACCACCTATGGCTTCTATGTGGGGCAGGTTGACTTCGGGTTGGCCAGCAGCCAGTTCGTGTTCGGTGATCAGCAGTCGACGTTGCTGCTCAAGGCGCTTGAGCAGCGCAACGATTACCGCGCTGAGGGCGACAAAATGTCGGGCCGCCTGACCTACAAGGTCGGCGACATCAGCTACGAGGGCAAGTCGGTCGGCAGTGCGCAGATGGTCATGAGCGTGAAGAGCCTGGACATTCCGGCGCTCCAGTCGTTGATGAGCTGGTATGAAAGCCATCTGCCCGAGATTCAGCAGGCCGCCGCCGAAGGGCGGTCCATGCCGCAGTTGGCGATGAGCCCTGAAGAAGAGGCGAAGGTACGCGAGGATATCCTGAAGATGCTCGCGGCCAAGCCGCAGGTCGCGCTGGAAGATTTGTCCTTCAAGACCGCCAACGGTGAAAGCCGTTTCAGCCTGGCGGTTGAGCTGAACAAGCCGACCTCGTTGGAACTGCCACCGGATCAGTTGGGTCGCCAATTGATCTCCCAGCTCAAGAGCAACCTGACGCTGTCCAAGCCGATGATCGTTGATCTGGCGGTTCTGCAGGCTGCCTTCCAGGGTGAAACCGACACCCAGGCGATTGCCCAGCAGGCGTCCATGACCAGTGAAATGGTCGGGCAGATGGCGCTGCAGACGCAGTTGGCCAAGCTGCAGGGCAGTGATGTCGTTGCCAACTTGAACTATGTCGATGGCCAGGTGGAGTTCAATGGGCAGAAAATGACCCTTGAAGAGTTCGCCGGGCTGGTCATGGCCAACCTCGGTGCCATGGGTCAAATCGGCGGTTGATGTGATGCAAGGGGCGGGCAGCCGAGGCTATGGCTGCCTGCCCTTGGCCGTTTCAGGCCAAAAAAGCCTTTAGAATTCATCTGATTATCTGTAGCCTTCGGCCTCCTATGAAGCCGAGGCCGCAGAGGCTTTACGGTCCAGCCGCAATTGCCGTTCGGGCACTTGCCGACGGAACCTGTAGCCGATTTGCCGGGGCTCGGTGATACACTCGACTTACGCGTATCAGCGCCTGCAGGTCTTGCCGAACATGACGCATATCTCCGAACGCCTTCTGGTTCAAGCTCACTTGGATGCCAAGCAACCCAAGCCACTGACACCGGAAGAAGAAGCCCATTACCGTGCCGCCATCGCTGCTGAGCTCAAGGCGCAGGATGCGGTCCTGGTGGCGCACTATTACTGTGACCCGGTTATTCAGGCACTTGCCGAGGAGACGGGCGGCTGCGTGTCTGACTCGCTGGAAATGGCTCGCTTTGGCAACAAGCACCCGGCCAAGACGGTCGTAGTTGCCGGTGTTCGCTTCATGGGCGAAACCGCCAAGATCCTCAACCCTGAGAAGCGTGTGCTGATGCCAACGCTTGAAGCGACCTGCTCGCTCGACCTGGGTTGCCCGGTGGACGAGTTCTCGGCGTTCTGCGACAAGCACCCTGAGCGTACCGTAGTGGTTTATGCCAATACGTCGGCAGCAGTCAAGGCGCGGGCTGACTGGGTGGTAACCTCCAGTTGTGCGCTGGAAATCGTCGAAAGCCTGATGGATAACGGCGAGACCATTATCTGGGGGCCGGACCAGCATCTGGGTCGTTATATTCAGAAACAGACCGGCGCCGACATGCTGCTCTGGGACGGCGCCTGCATTGTTCACGAAGAGTTCAAGTCGCGACAATTGGCGGACATGAAAGCGCTGTACCCCGATGCGGCGATTCTGGTTCACCCTGAATCCCCTGAGGCAGTGATCGAGCTGGCCGATGCGGTGGGTTCCACCAGCCAGTTGATTGCCGCGGCGCAAAGCATGCCGAACAAAACCTTTATCGTCGCCACTGATCGCGGCATCTTCTACAAGATGCAGCAGCTGTGCCCGGACAAGGTCTTTGTCGAAGCGCCTACCGCAGGTAACGGTGCCGCATGCCGCAGTTGCGCCCACTGCCCATGGATGGCCATGAACACGCTGGAGCGCACCCTGCAGTGCCTGCGTGAGGGCAGTAACGAGATTTTTGTGGACGCTGCGTTGATTCCGCAGGCCATTCGCCCGCTCAAACGCATGCTGGATTTCACCCATGCAGCGCGGATGAAGTTGTCCGGTAACGCCTGATACACGCCGAATCCTGCGTCGGCAGGGCAGCCCCATGTGCTGTGGGGCTGCTGCCGTACGTGGGTTAGCGCATCATTTCCTTGACCATGCGTTGCTGCTCAAGCATTTCCCGTTGCCGTGCATCGAGGCGCGACGCCAACTGGAAGTTGTTGCCGGCACGGCGTTTGGCGTAATCAAGCTGCTGAATTGCCTGGTCGTAGTCGCCGACCAGGGCAAAGTACTCTGCGCGAGCCTGGTGCAGGCCTATCGTGTTGCCTGACAGGCCGCGTGCCTCGGCCACTTCATACCAGACATCCGGATCGTCTGGGCGGTTCTTCAGCAAACCGTCCAGCGCCTTTTCCGCTTCGGCGGGGCGATTCAGTTTCAGCAATACATCGGCCCGGGCCTGCTGCAGTGGGTAGCTGCCGGGGTAGAGGGTGAGCATCTTAGTCACCCGTTGTTCGGCGTCGGCCAGTCGATTATTGGTAATGTCCAGGTCGATTTGCGCCAGGTTGTAGGTGATGTCGTTCGGTGCCTTGGCCAGCAAAGGCTTGAGGTTTTCGCGGGCTTCGTTCAGTTGGCCGCCCTTGGTCTGGGCGATGGCCAGGCCATAGCGTGCGGCATCGAGTGTGGGGTTTTCCTCGAGCATGGCGCGGAAGCGTTTGGCCGCAAGGCCGGGGGTGCCCTCGTAGGTCAATTGCACCCGAGAACGCATCAACTGGTAACGCAGGCTGTCTTCGGTGCCGCCGGCAGGTGCCTGTTCGGCACGGTTGCGGGTGTCGGCAATACGCGACTCGGTCACCGGGTGAGTCAGCAGGAATTCTGGCGGCTTGGCGTCGAAACGGTACTGGCGCATCAAACGCTCGAACATGCTGGGCATGTTCCGTGGGTCGTAGCCAGCCTTTTCCAGGTTGATGATGCCGATACGGTCGGCTTCCTGCTCGTTCTGCCGGGAGAAACGTCGCTGCTCCTGGATCGCGGCAGCCTGAGAGCCGGCGATGGCGGCAATACCGGCATCCCCGGCACCGGAAGCAGCAACCACGATCCCCGCCAGCAGGGCTGCCATCATCGGCAGTTGCATGCGTTGCTGGGCTTCAACACCACGGGCAAAGTGGCGTTGTGACAAGTGCGCCAGTTCGTGGGCGAGTACCGAGGCATATTCGCCTTCGTTCTGGGCGTTGAGGAACAGCCCTCCGTTGACCCCGACAATGCCGCCGGGCGCAGCAAAGGCGTTCAGCTCTTTGCTGTCGATCAGGATGAACTCCAGGCGCCGGTCCTGCAGTTGGCTGGTTTCGGCAAGCCGGTAGACACTGGTCTCGACATAATCCTTGAGCTGGGGGTCGGACAGTTGGCCGACATTGCCCCGCAACAGACTGAGCCAGGCACGGCCCAGTTGGTGCTCCTGTTGCGGCGAGACAATGGCCGAGCTGGCGTCGCCGAGTGACGGAAGGTCGTCGGCATGGCTCGGTAGCGCCAACAGGCAGGCCAGCGTCAGCAAGGTAGGGCGCAAAAAATTCATGCACGAAGCTCTGGTCGACAAAGACCTTACTGTAGCCCGCTCGCACGTCTGCGACCAGAGGCGGTATTCTACCGGGCTTGCTTTGTATCAATGCCCTTGACCGGGCGCCTGCCAGGAGAGAACCGATGACCGATAGCCTGCCCTGTGACGCCGAGCTCGATGCCAGTGGCCTGAATTGCCCGCTGCCTCTGCTCAAGGCCAAGCTGGAGCTGAATCGGCTTGCCAGTGGCGCGGTGCTCAAGGTGATCGCCACCGACGCGGGTTCGCAACGTGATTTTCGCACTTTTGCTCAATTGGCAGGTCACACGCTGCTACTCGAAAAGGCCGAGGCCGGGGTTTTCAGCTACTGGCTGAAGAAAGCCTGAGTCTTCCCCCGTATTTAAGGATTGTTGATGTTCAAAGTGCTTCGCGACTGGATGCAGCGCTATTTCTCCGATGAGGAGGCAGTGGTGCTGGCGGTGCTGCTGTTCCTGGCGTTTGCCGCGATATTGACCCTTGGCGGGATGCTCGCGCCCGTGTTGGCAGGCATGGTCCTGGCGTTTCTCATGCAAGGCCTGGTCAATGCCCTGGAGCGTTTCAAGGTTCCCAGCAAGATTGCCGTGGCACTGGTGTTCACACTGTTCATGGGGGCGCTGGCGGTATTCCTGCTGGTGCTGGTGCCGTTGCTGTGGCATCAGTTGATCACCCTGTTCAACGAACTGCCCGGCATGCTTGGCAAATGGCAGTCGCTGTTGTTGCTGCTGCCGGAGCGTTATCCGCACCTGGTCTCGGACGAACAGGTCTTGCAGGCCATTGAAGTGATGCGTGGCGAGATCGGCAAGTTCGGCCAGTGGGCGCTGACCTTCTCGTTGTCCAGCCTGCCACTGTTGGTCAACGTCATGATCTACCTGGTGCTGGTACCGATCCTGGTGTTCTTTTTCCTCAAGGACCGTGAACTCATCGCACGTTGGGTCAGTGGATACCTTCCGCGTGAGCGGGCCTTGATGACCCGTGTGGCCGAGGACATGAACCGGCAGATCGCCAACTACATTCGCGGTAAGGGTATCGAGATCCTGATTTGCGGGGTCGCGACCTACATCGCCTTTGTCGCCCTCGGGCTGAACTACGCGGCGCTGCTGGCACTGCTGGTCGGTCTGTCGGTGGTAGTGCCCTATGTCGGGGCGGTGGTGGTGACCGTGCCGGTGACATTGATCGCCTTGTTCCAGTGGGGCTGGGGAGACCAGTTCATTTACCTGATGGCGGTGTACGCGATCATTCAGGCGCTGGACGGCAACGTGTTGGTGCCGTTGTTGTTCTCCGAAGCCGTCAGCCTGCACCCGGTCGCAATCATCTGCGCCGTGCTGTTGTTCGGCGGGCTGTGGGGGTTCTGGGGGATCTTCTTTGCGATTCCGTTGGCGACCCTGTTCAAGGCGGTACTGGATGCCTGGCCTCGCCGGGAACCGCCTGTGGCGCCATTGTTGTAACGCCAGGTGGGGTTGATAACCGGCAAGGCCAGCTCCAGCAGGAGCCGGCCTTGCCGACGATAGCGCTTCAGGCCTTGTTCAGCGCCTGCGCTTGGGCCAGCACGGCTTCAACGTGGCCCGGTACTTTCACGCCACGCCACTCCTGGCGCAGTACACCATCCTTGTCGATCAGGAAGGTGCTGCGGTCTACGCCCAGGTATTCCTTGCCATAGAGCTTCTTCAGCTTGATCACGTCGAACAACTGGCACAACGCCTCGTCCTTGTCGCTGATCAGCTCAAACGGGAACGCCTGCTTGCACTTGAAGTTCTCGTGCGATTTGAGGCTGTCGCGGGAAACGCCGAACACCTCGGTGTCGGCCGCCTGGAAGGCCGCGTAGTGATCCCGAAAACCCTGGCCTTCGGTGGTGCAGCCCGGGGTGCTGTCCTTGGGGTAGAAGTACAGCACGACCTGACGGCCTTTCAGAGCTTCCAGGTTGATCTGCTTGCCGCTGGTGGCCTCGGCCTGGAAAGCGGGTACCGATTGATCGAGTTCAACAGCCATGGTGCATTCCTTACATGGGGTTTTGTGGGCGCCAGGGTTCGATCAGCGCATCCAGGTTGAGTGCGTCGGCGAAGTCCAGGAACTGGTCGCGCAGCCAGCTGATCTGTGTGCCCGCAGGCAGCGTCACGGTGAACGTGGCGTTGAGCATGGTGCCGCCGGTTTGCGGTGCCTGATAGGTATCGCAGGTCAGGTTCTCCAGCTCTACCCGGTGGTCGAGGAAGAACTGGCACAGCTCATTGATGATATCGGGCCGATAGGCGGCGCTGATGTAGGCGACGTACGGCAAGGACAGTGGGCGAACCTCCAGGCCTGCGCTGCGCACGACATTGACCGTGAAACTGTGCTTCTTGGCCAGGCTTGGGAGTGCCGCCTCGAGCCGCGCCAGTGCGTCCCAGCTGCCCGATATCTGGAGCACCAGTGCGCTGCATTCCCCGTGGCGTGTCAGGCGCGAGGTTACGACAGAGCAACGGTTGTCGTTGCTGGTGCGGCACAGGATGTTGGTCAGCTCCATGGGATTGGGGCCCAGGGCGCTGATGACAAGGAATTGTTCGCGAACGGTGGGGGTGGACATGCAGCATTCCTAAAGCGATGAGCGGTCAGTACGTGACGTGGCAAGAGGCTGTGCTTTATATCGTTCCGCCGCTCAGAATCGAGGGTCAGGGCGCAGCCGAGGTGCATCATCAGCAAGCCAGGGGGCTGCTGCGTACCGATCAAAGAGGGAAGGGTAGCGAAAACTGCTGCCGAGGGGAATGCTCCGGCCACCTGCTTCGCTTGTGCAAGCCCGATGGCGCCAGTACCATTACCGCTCTCTTTTTCCGGCAGGAGCAGTTTCATGATTGCGGGCAGTATGGTGGCATTGGTCACACCCATGGATGCACAAGGGCGTCTTGACTGGGACAGCCTCAGCAAACTCGTGGACTTTCACCTGAAAAACGGTACTCATGCCATCGTTGCCGTCGGTACGACCGGCGAGTCTGCGACCCTTGATGTCGAAGAACACATCAAAGTCATCGAGGCTGTAGTCAAACAGGTCAACGGGCGTATCCCGGTGATCGCTGGCACCGGCGCCAACTCCACGCGTGAAGCGGTCGAGCTGACCCGCAACGCCAAGAACGCCGGGGCTGATGCCTGCCTGCTGGTGGTGCCGTACTACAACAAGCCTACCCAGGAAGGCTTGTACCAGCACTTCAAGCATATCGCTGAAGCCGTAGACATCCCGCAGATTCTCTACAACGTGCCCGGCCGTACTTCCTGCGACATGCAGGCAGAGACCGTCATTCGTCTGTCGACCGTACCGAACATCATCGGTATCAAGGAAGCCACAGGCGACCTGAAGCGCGCCAAGGCCATCCTGGATGGCGTCAGCAAGGACTTCATCGTCCTGTCCGGCGATGATCCAACCGCCGTTGAGCTGATCCTGATGGGCGGCAAGGGCAATATCTCGGTAACCGCCAACGTTGCGCCACGCGAAATGGCCGACCTGTGTGAAGCCGCCCTCAAGGGCGATGCCGAAACGGCCCGTGCCATCAACGAAAAACTGATGCCGCTGCACAGGGACCTGTTCATCGAAGCCAACCCGATCCCGGTGAAGTGGGCGTTGGTGGAAATGGGCCTGATGCACAAAGGCATTCGCCTGCCGCTGACCTGGCTGAGCGAACCTTGTCATGAAACGCTGCGGCAGGCCATGCGCCAGTCCGGCGTACTGGTTTAACTGAGGAAGTACACCGCATGAAGCGATTGGCTGGTCTTTCCGCCCTTGCCTTGATTATCTCCAGCACCAGCGGGTGCGGCTGGCTGTGGGGTGAAGACGGTTACTTCCGTGACCGTGGCGGCGACTATCTGGAGGCTACCCAGAAGCCGCCGATGCAACTGCCACCGGATGTCAGCAGTGCCAAGCGTCTCGACCCGCTGCTGCCGATCCCGCGTAACGTCGCGGACAGCAGTACCAAGGGCGAGTTCGACGTGCCGCGTCCGCTGCCGTTGTCGGCGGCGGGTGAAGCCAGCGACTTCAGCCTGCAGAAGAGTGGTAACTCGCGTTGGGTACTGGCCCAGCGTGCACCGGCTGAAGTCTGGCCAGTGGCTCGTCAGTTCTTTGAAGACAACGGTTTCCGTATTGCCGAAGAGCGTCCGCAAACCGGTGAGTTCACGACCACCTGGCAGCGTTCCGACGAGCTGTCGGCCGCCATGGCAAAACGCTTGGCAAGCACCGCCACCAGCGGTGACAGTGAAATGCGTGCGCGTGTACGCATCGAACCGGGTGTGCAGCGGGGCACCAGTGAAGTCTATGTGGTGACTGCTGAGCGTCCGGCCGGCAGTACCGCCGAGGTTGATTTCCCGGCGCGTTCCGTCAATACCGCCGCTGATGCCCTGCTGGTCGATGAAATGCTCGCCAGCATGACCCGTAGCGCCGAGAAGGGCGGTTCCGTCTCGCTGCTTGCTGCTCGTGATTTCGATGCCCCTAGCCGTGTCAGCCTGAGCGAAGACGGCAGCGGCAACCCGGTATTGAACCTGGGCGCCGACCTTGATCGTGCCTGGTCCAGTGTGGGCCGCGCCTTGGAGCACGGTGAGTGGCGTGTCGAAGACATCAACCGCAGCCTGGGCCTTTACTACATCAACCTGGCCGAGAAAGCCGAGAAGCACGACCAGGAGCCTGGTTTCTTCGGCAAGCTGTTGGGCAGCGAGCCGAGCAAGGAAGAGCGTGAAGCCCGTGCCGAGCGTTATCAGGTTCGCCTGAGCAAGGTGGGTGACAGCGTCCAGGTTACGGTCGAGAAAAACATCAACACCGTCGCGCCAGCTGATGTCGCTCGTCGTGTGTTGAGTGTCATTCAGGACAACCTGGGTTAAGTGCGCTTCGCCGTACTAGGAAGCGGTAGCCAGGGCAATGGTACGCTGATCGCCAGTGACGACACCTGTGTGCTGGTCGATTGTGGCTTTTCCCTGCGGGAAACCGAGCGGCGCCTGGCGCTGCTCGGCGTAGCGCCAGATCAATTGAATGCCATCGTCGTTACCCATGAACATGCCGACCATGTTCATGGCGTTGGTTTGCTGGCGCGGCGCTACAATCTACCGGTCTACCTCAGCCGTGGGACGTTGCGTGGGATGCGCAAGCCCGTCGAGGTCGCAGGCTTCCTGGCCGGTGACGAGCGGTTACAGGTGGGCAGCTTGAGTATTACCGCTGTTGCTGTGGCGCACGATGCGCTGGAGCCACTGCAGTATGTGTTCAGTGACGGTCATCGGCGATTGGGTGTGCTGACCGACCTGGGTTCGTATGATGATCGGCTGTTGACTCACTATCAGGATCTGGACGCCTTGTTGATTGAGGCCAATCACTGCCGTGATCTGCTGGCGAGAGGGCATTACCCCTATTTCCTCAAGCAGCGGGTGGGTGGTGATCTAGGACATTTGAACAACCATCAGGCCGCGCGCCTGGTGGCCGAGTTGGGTTGGCACAAGCTGCAGCATCTGGTGCTGGCCCACCTCAGTAGCAAGAACAACCAGCCACAGCTGGCCCGGCAGTGTTTTGTCGACGCCTTGGGGTGTGACCCGGGCTGGCTACAGGTGGCCAATCAGGATTCAGGGCTCGACTGGCGCGAAATCGCCCGGCCCATCTAACTTAGCAAGCGGAGCCCATCATGGAAAAACGTGAAGAACTCTACCGCGGCAAAGCCAAGTCGGTTTACAAGACCGATGACGCTGACCGCTTGATCCTGCTGTTTCGCAACGACACTTCGGCGTTCGACGGCAAGCGTATCGAACAGCTCGACCGCAAAGGTATGGTGAACAACAAGTTCAACGCCTTCATCATGCAGAAGCTCGAAGAAGCGGGTATCCCGACTCAGTTCGACAAACTGCTGGGTGACAACGAGTGCCTGGTCAAAAAACTCGACATGATTCCGGTCGAGTGCGTCGTGCGTAACTATGCTGCTGGCAGCCTGGTCAAGCGCCTGGGTGTTGAGGAAGGCATCAAGCTGGAGCCTTCGACCTTCGAACTGTTCCTGAAGAACGACGAAAAGGGCGATCCGTTCATCAACGAATCGCACGTTGTTGCGTTTGGTTGGGGCACTGCCGAGCAACTGGCGAAAATGAAAGCGCTGTCGCTGAAGGTCAATGAAGTACTGACCAAGCTGTTCGACGACGCTGGCCTGCTGCTGGTGGACTTCAAGCTGGAGTTTGGCGTATTCCACGGCGAAATCGTGCTGGGTGACGAGTTCAGCCCGGACGGCTGCCGCCTGTGGGACAAGGAAACCCGCAAGAAGATGGACAAGGACCGCTTCCGTCAGGGCCTCGGTGACGTCATCGAAGCTTACGAAGAAGTGGCCAAGCGCCTGGGCGTACCGCTGTAAGCTGGCGTTTTAACGCAAGCGCCTGATACCACGCGAATTTTTTTCGCAAGGCGCTTTGCCTTTTGGCAAACTGCTGGTATCATGCGCGCCACTGGAGAGATGCCGGAGTGGCCGAACGGGACGGATTCGAAATCCGTTGTACTGGCAACAGTACCTAGGGTTCAAATCCCTATCTCTCCGCCATACATGAAGTACACGAAACCCCTGAAAGCGTTAAAGCTTTCAGGGGTTTCGTGCTTTTGGGTGTCGTTTTTTCAGGCCGCTGCGGTTTCAATGCTCGCTCTTCGCTCTTTTTATCCGGATCAGGATGAGCAGGAGAATGCTGATGGCCAGTGGGCTCATGGTCAGCATGGCTTCTTTCGGGGACATCTCCAGCCCCAGGGTGTGTGCGCCCGAGTAGAGCAGCTTGAGTAGACTCAGCAGGTAGTAGGTGATGGCGATGATCGACAGGCCTTCTACCGCGCGTTGAATTTTTATTTGGGTATCCGCGCGATTGCTCAGGCTCTTGAGGATTTCCGCGTTCTGTTCCTCCATTTCGACTTGTACGCGCGCTTGCAGCAGGTCGCCGAGGTTGGCGACGCTTTTGGCCAGTTGATCCAGGCGTTGTTCGGTGACTGCGCAGTACCTGACGGTGGGCTTGAATCGTCTTTCGATGAAGATACCGAGCCGCTGGCAGTCTCCGACATGGCTTTCCCGTAGTTCGCTCAAGCGCTCAAATACCAGTTGGGCATAGGCTTGTGTGGCGCTGAAGCGGTGCCGGGTTTTCGCGGTACTGCTGACCACTTGTGCCGACAGGTTGGCGATGTCGGCCAGCAGCGCCTTGGCATCGCCGGTCTCGGCGCCGGCGTTGCGCTCTGAGAGGTTGACCAGCGTTCTGTCGAAGGTATTGAGTTGAGTACTCAGGTTTTTCGCGGTGGTGAGTGAAAGCGAGGCCATCATGCGGTAGGTCTCGATTTCCAGCAGGCGCCGGATCATGCGCCCTTGACGGTACGCATTCAGGCGTTTGTTCACGAACAGAAAGCGATTGGTGCCATCTTCGCTCAAGCGGAAGTCGCTCCACACCACCGCATCGCCGCCACCTATGCAAGAGCCGCAGGGGTCTTTGAAACCGAAGCTGGAAAGGTCACCGTTAAAGGACGTATCGGCGCGTACCACAATTTGTACGGCGTTGATCATTTGCTGCAAGTAAGGCGCAACCCGGTCCATGAGGGCCTTTGGCGGCGGGTTCCAGCCAGGTTCGGGGTCGGACGAGGTCACCACCACTGTCAGGGTCAGAAACTCGGCGTGCCGCTCCCATTTCAATGCGTGACCTTCTAGCTGGGTGATGCCCTGAACAGTGTCGGGATCGATGGGGTCGCGGCAGAAGCTGCTCAGGAGGGTGTCGCACGGCACCTCGTGGGTGAGGAATGCCAGGTGGTAGACGTTCGCGGGCTCGTCGAAATACAGCGACGGACGGGCGTGCAACTCATTGTGCAGGGTCTTTCTTTGCGGGTGCATGTCGTTCAAGCCATCTTGGAATTGTTCTTGGCGCTTTCGATGATGCCGATGACGAAGGTGGTCAGTGCTTGTGTCAGGTTCTGCTCACTCACCTGCACCTCACGCCCCTGGTGTCCTCACTCGTTAGCAATGATCGGGCTGAGGATTGATGCGTGGCTGCTTTTCAGCGCATCAATCTGCTGCTGTTCTTGGGACAGGCTGATGTGCGCCCGAGTCACCCGTTGCGGGCGATGAGTTTCCAGAACTGAAGCTGACAACGGCCTGGGTGACGGGTTGCCCGCGATCTATTGAAGCTGCATGTCAGCGTTATCCAGCAGCCAGTCCCTGAACGCCTGTAGCGCGGGCAGGGCCTTGTTACGTGGCGGGTACACCAGGTAGTAGCTGCGTGAACTGGCGTAAGGCAGCGCCGGGCTGCTCAGCTCGCCACGGGCCAGTTCGTCGGTAATCAGGATCCTGGGTACCAGGCCGATACCGATGTCGGCGCGCACGGCCTGGATAAGGTGCGAGGTCAGTTCGAAGCTCGGCCCCAGGCGCATGGCCTGATGCGTCAGGCCATGGTGGATGAACCACTCGCCCCAGGCGTTGAGGTTGTTTGCGACGCTGAGCAGCACCTGTTTGCTGATGTCTTCGGGCGTCCAGCAGGGCCGTGTGGCGGCCAGGGTTGGCGAAAGGATCACCATAAGTTCTTCGGCATGCAGGCGGTGGCAGATCAGCCCCGGCAGGTCGCTGGCCGCGACTACGATGGCGGCGTCGATACCGCTGGTCGCGAAGTCGATGGGTTCGATCCGCGAATTGATATGCACCAGTACCTCGGGGTGGCTGCGGTAGAACTCATGCAGGCGCGGAAGCAGCCATTTGGAGCCAAAGGTTGGCAGGGTCGCCAGGCGCAGGCTGCCGCCGCCGGCTTGATGGGCAATCGCGTGCAGGGTGGCGCTGCGCACACGGCCCAATGCTTCGCTGATTTCTCGCTGGTACAGACGTCCGACATCGGTGAGCTGGACGGCGCGGCCTTCACGACGGAACAGTGTCACCCCCAATTGGCGTTCCAGGATCTGGACCTGGCGGCTGACGGCGCTCTGTGTCAGCGACAGTTCTGCGGCTGCGCGGGTGTAGCTCTCGTGGCGGGCAGCGGCCTCAAAGGCCAGCAGCAGGGACATGGATGGGGTGAGGTTGCGGTAATTCATTCGTAAAAGTCATCGAAGGCTGCGTGAGTATCCGTTTGTGTCTGGCTTGAAGCTCCGGGATCATGGTCATCATCCCCTACCTGATGGTGTGCCAGCCATACCGTTTTAGCAGGTATTCATGATTAAACCGATATAAATGAGGCCATCCCCAATGATCGCCCGATTGACTGGTGTCACGCCGGCCACCCTGTATGCCGATTTCCTTGATGCGTTGCGCGCTGCCGGCTTCCGTGGCCAGATCAGTGCCGACTACGCCACCCGTACGGTACTGGCAACCGACAACTCGATCTATCAGCGCTTACCTCAGGCGGCGGTATTCCCGCAGGATGCCGAGGACGTGGCGCGTGTCGCCGCGTTGATGGCCGAGCCGCGCTTTCGGCAGGTCAAGCTGACGCCACGTGGCGGCGGCACCGGTACCAACGGCCAGTCGTTGACCGATGGCATTGTTGTCGACTTGTCGCGGCACATGAACAACATTCTCGAAATCAATGTCGAGCAACGCTGGGTGCGGGTTCAGGCGGGGGTGGTCAAGGACCAGCTCAACGCCGCCCTCAAGCCCCATGGGCTGTTTTTTGCGCCAGAGCTGTCCACCTCCAACCGTGCCACAGTGGGCGGCATGATCAATACGGATGCCAGTGGGCAGGGCAGTTGCACCTACGGCAAGACTCGCGATCACGTACTTGAGCTGCATAGCGTGCTGTTGGGTGGCGAGCTATTGCACACCGGGCCCATCGATGATGAGGCGTTGGATCAGGCCTGCGCACAGGCCGGGCGCAGCGGTGAGGTTTACCGTATGGCCCGACAGATCCATGAAACCCAGGCTGAATTGATCGAGTCGACCTTCCCCAAGCTCAACCGTTGCCTGACAGGCTACGACCTGGCACACCTGCGCGACGAGCAGGGACGCTTCAACCTCAACAGCGTGCTCTGCGGCGCCGAAGGTTCCTTGGGCTACGTGGTAGAGGCCAAGTTGAACGTGTTGCCGATTCCCAAGTATTCGGTGCTGGTCAACGTGCGTTACAGCAGCTTCATGGACGCCTTGCGCGATGCAAACGCGTTGCTGAGCCACAAGCCGTTGTCCATCGAGACGGTTGACTCGAAGGTGTTGCTGTTGGCCATGAAGGATATCGTCTGGCACAGCGTTGCCGAGTACTTTCCTGCCGACCCAGAGCGCCCGACACTGGGGATCAACCTGGTGGAGTTCAGTGGTGATGAACCGGGCGAAGTGAACGCCAGGGTGCAGGCGTTCGTCAAACACCTGCAGGCTGACACCAGTATCGAGCGTTTGGGCCATACCCTGGCCGAAGGTGCCGAGGCGGTGACCCGTGTCTATACCATGCGCAAGCGCTCGGTGGGTTTGCTTGGCAACGTTGAAGGTGAAGTGCGCCCGCAGCCGTTTGTCGAAGACACCGCCGTGCCGCCTGAGCAGTTGGCCGATTACATCGCCGAGTTCCGCGCCTTGCTGGACAGCTATGGCCTTGCCTATGGCATGTTCGGGCATGTCGATGCTGGCGTGCTGCACGTTCGACCGGCGCTGGACATGAAAGACCCTGCCCAGGCGGCACTGGTCAAGCCGATTTCCGATGCCGTGGCGGCGCTGACCCAGCGTTATGGTGGCCTGCTCTGGGGTGAGCACGGCAAGGGCTTGCGCTCGGAGTACGTACCGAGCTTTTTTGGCGAGCTATACCCGGCGCTTCAGGCGCTCAAGGGCGCATTTGACCCGTACAACCAACTCAACCCCGGCAAGATCTGTACGCCGGACAGCAGCGAGAGCCTGCTCAAGGTTGACGAGGTGACACTGCGCGGTGACCTGGACCGGCAGATTGACGAGCGGGTCTGGCAGAGCTTCGACAGCGCCATGCATTGCAACGGCAATGGCGCCTGCTACAACTTTGACCCCAACGACGCCATGTGCCCGTCCTGGAAAGCTACCCGCGAGCGTCAGCATTCACCTAAAGGCCGTGCTTCGCTGATTCGTGAGTGGTTGCGCCTGCAGGGTGCGGCCAACATCGATGTGCTGGCGGCAGCGAAAAAGAAAACTTCCTGGCTCAAGACGTTGCCCGCCCGGCTGCGCAACAACCGGGCGCGCCAGCGGGGTGAGGCGGACTTCTCTCATGAGGTCTACGACGCCATGGCCGGCTGCCTGGCGTGCAAGTCCTGCGCGGGGCAGTGCCCGATCAAGGTCAATGTGCCGGAGTTTCGCTCGCGCTTCCTCGAGCTCTACCATGGTCGCTATCAGCGGCCACTGCGCGATTACCTGATTGGTTCGCTGGAGTTCACGATCCCGTACATGGCCTATGCGCCAGGGCTGTACAACTGGGTGATGGGTTCGCAATGGGTCAGCCGACTGCTGGAGCGTCATGTCGGCATGCTCGACAGCCCGCTGATCAGTCGCTACAACCTGCAGGCGACGCTGACCCGTTGCAATGTCCGGCCGGCCAGTGTTCCGGCGCTGCGCGAACTGACGCCGGCGCAGCGCGAGCGCAGTATCGTGCTGGTGCAGGATGCCTTCACCCGTTACTTTGAAACACCGTTGCTGGCGTCTTTCATTGAGTTGGCTTATCGGTTGGGCTATCGGGTATTCCTGGCGCCCTACAGTGCCAATGGCAAGCCATTGCACGTTCAGGGTTTTCTCGGCGCGTTCGCCAAGGCGGCGATTCGCAATGCCAGCCAACTCAAGGTTCTGGCCGATTGCGGTGTGCCTTTGATCGGCCTGGACCCGGCCATGACGCTGGTCTACCGGCAGGAATATCAGAAGGTCCCGGGCTTGAGTGAGTGCCCGAAGGTTGCGCTGCCACAGGAATGGTTGATTGACGCGCTACCTGAGCGGGCCGTTTCCAACCCGGAGACCTTCCGCTTGCTGGCTCACTGCACCGAGAAGACCAACGTTCCGGCCAGTACCCGGCAGTGGGAGCAGGTATTTGCTCGTCTGGGGCTGAAACTGGTCACCGAGGCGACCGGCTGCTGCGGCATGTCGGGTACGTACGGCCACGAAGCTCGTAACCAGGAAACCTCGCGGACGATCTTTGAGCAGTCCTGGGCCGGTAAACTGGACAAGCAGGGTGAGGCGTTGGCAACAGGCTACTCCTGCCGCAGCCAGGTCAAACGCATGGCCGACCGCACGTTACGGCATCCTCTGGAGGTGGTGTTGCAGCACCTCTGTCGTTAAGAGCGAGTAGAGAGCCCCTCTTGTTGCTCCACCCTGCATCAGGAGGGGCTGCAGAAGAATGTCTATTGAGGTCGCCAGCATGGCGACCTCAATCGTATCGGGAGCGACTCACCTCAAGCCGCTCCATCAGAGAGCGGGTGTCAGTCGACGTTGAACAATGGCTTTCCCTCCTGCGTACTCAGTTGGGTTTGCCTTTTTGCACGTGAGCAACAATGTCATCCTTGAGTTTCAGTCGCTCCTTGCGAAGCTGGGTGACCCGGTCATCCGAGGCGCCATTGCCCTCTGCCACGACGACTTCGGCATCCTTGGCATTGTACCTTTCATGCAGTCGGTCGAGTTGTGGGTCGGTTTTCCTGAGGGCATCGAACGCTTCCTTGGTCAGATTAAGGTCTGCGAGCAAATCGTGCTTAACCGGCATGTCTCCACCTCTGCGGGCTACTGAGTAAGGGCTTGAGTTATGAGGATAGCCGTCTTTGCCAGGTTCTGTGGCAGGGCTGGTCTGTAGCCGTATTTCTCAATCCTGATGCGCTGCAATGCCTTGTCCTGGCAGGAAGTGCAGCGTGTATGAGGCTGGCTGGCAAAAAGGCATCAAACCCTTTGTTGCCATCTTTTTCACGAAAGTTTTATGAGGCGGCGCCTAGAGTTTCGGCAGTTTTAAAGCCGTGCCAACGCGCACTCTCTCGAATTACTTTTCAAGCGAAGTCTCATGTTCAAGGTAAAGCCGCTGCGTCCAGAATGGGTCACACTGATCGCTAGTTTGTATCTGCTGTTCGGATTCAACTTCACGCTTTGGCAGCACCTGTTCACGATCATTCAGGGCGACGGGCAAGGCATGCTGCTGCGCATGGCCTTCGCATTGATGCTGCTGTGCGCCTTCAATCTGATCCTGACGTTTCTGGCCTTCAAAGCTGTGCTGAAGCCTGTACTGATTGCGCTGTTCATGATCAGTGCCAGCGTTGCGTACTTCATGAATCAGTACGGTGTGCTGATCGACGTGGGCATGTTGCGCAATGCTGTTGAGACCAATGCGACAGAAGTACGTGACCTGCTGTCTCTGAAGTGGCTTGCATACGTCTTGCTGTTGGGCGGTGTGCCGTCATTCCTGCTGATCAAGACCCCGATTCAGTACCGTGCCTGGCACCGTGAACTGCTCAGCAAGCTGGTCGTCAGCGTGGGCTGTGTTGCGGCGCTGGGCGGTGTTGCGTTGCTCAATTATCAGGGCCTTTCTTCGCTGTTTCGCAATCACCATGAACTGCGTCTGATGATCGTGCCCAGCAACTATGTGGGGGCGTCGTTCGGTTTGCTGAGTGAGCGCGCAGGTTCTGCGGTCAAGCCCTTCCAGAAGTATGGTGAAGATGCGCACCTGGCATCGTCCTGGCAGCAGCATCCACGCAAGTCGTTGACCGTACTGGTTGTTGGCGAAAGCGCTCGTGCGGAAGACTTTGGCCTGCTGGGTTATGGGCGTGATACCACCCCGCAGTTGAGCCGTGAGGCCGGCCTGATTGCATTCAATAATGTAACCTCGTGTGGTACCGAGACTGCGGTGTCGGTGCCTTGCATGTTCTCGGGAATGACCCGCAAGGATTACTCGGCCAGTGAGGCCAAGCGCCGTGAAGGGCTGCTGGATGTGCTTCAGCGTGCCGGGCTTGTCGTGCGCTGGCGTGACAACCAGTCTGGGTGCAAAGGTACCTGTGATCGGGTGGTGTTCGAGGATGTCAGCAACCTTCAGGACCCGGCGTTGTGCGCCGACAGCGAGTGCCATGACGAGATCCTGCTCAAGGGGTTGGAGGCTTCCCTCGACAATCTGCAGCAGGACACCGTACTGGTGCTGCACCAGATGGGCAGCCACGGGCCTGAATACTACAAGCGTTATCCGAAAGCCTATGAGCGGTTTACGCCTGTGTGCCAGAGCAACGCACTGAACACCTGTAGCCGTGAAAGCATCACCAATGCCTATGACAACACGTTGGTCTATACCGACCATGTCCTGGCATCGCTGATCGATATCCTGCGCAGCAAGTCAGACAAAGTGGATACCGCAATGATTTACCTGTCCGATCATGGTGAATCGCTGGGTGAATACAACCTGTTCCTGCATGGCACCCCCTATATGCTGGCACCGGAGCAACAGAAACATGTGCCGATGCTGGCGTGGTTCTCCGAGGGTTATCAGCACAGTTTTGCTGTCGATACGGCCTGCCTTGCCAAGAGCAGCAGCCAGCCGCTGAGCCAGGACAACCTGTTCCATTCGATGCTTGGTTTGCTGCAGGTTCAAAGTGGCGTGTACAAGCCTGATCTTGATCTGTTTGCCGGTTGCCGCCAGGTGACGAGCCGCTGACGGTCGTACCGTTTCCCGACGGTGGCCCGCGTTGTATATACTGCGGGCCATTGTTTGTGGGAGAGCCTTGTGGCCATCGATATTCACTGGATTTGCGACGACCGCAGCCTGGCCGAGCACTGCCTGCAGTGGCAGCAACTGCCCTTCGTGGCGCTCGATACCGAGTTTATGCGGGTTGATACCTTTTATCCCAAAGCCGGTTTGATCCAGGTTGGTGATGGGGCACGGGCTTTCTTGATCGATCCCCTACAGATTGGTGACTGGCAGCCGCTGGCGCGCCTGCTTGAAGATCAGCAGGTGACCAAGGTGCTGCATGCCTGCAGCGAAGACCTTGAAGTGTTGATGCGCTTGACCGGTAGCTTGCCTGCGCCCTTGTTCGACACGCAGTTGGCCGCGGGGTACCTCAACCTGGGGTTCTCCATGGGCTACTCGCGGCTGGTTCAGGAGGTGTTGGGCATTGACCTGCCCAAGGGTGAAACCCGCTCTGACTGGTTGCAGCGTCCGTTGTCGGAAACCCAGGTCAGCTATGCGGCCGAAGATGCCGTGCACCTCGCTGAGCTTTACGAGCGCCTGCGTCCGCGGTTGTCGGATGACAAGTACGCCTGGGTACTGGACGATGGTGCGGAGCTGGTTGCGCAGATGCGCCGCGAAACCGACCCGTACGAGTTGTACCGCGAAGCCAAGCTGGCCTGGAAGCTGTCTCGCCAGCAACTGGCCGTCATGCGTGAGCTGTGTGCCTGGCGTGAGCGAGAGGCGCGCGCGCGTGATCTGCCACGCAACCGGATTCTGCGTGAGCCATCCTTGTGGCCGCTTGCCCGGACCCAGCCCGACAACCTCTCGGCGTTGGCGAAAATCGAGGATATGCACCCCCGTACCATTCGCCAGGATGGTGAGTTCCTGCTCGCTCTGATCAAACAGGCCGCAAGCATTGCGCCCGCCGAATGGCCACCGGCCTTGCCTGAGCCGTTGCCAATCGAAGCCTCGGGGGTGCTCAAGCAACTACGTGCCATCGGTCAGGCTGAAGCCGAGCGCCTGGGTATTGCCCCAGAGCTGATGCTGCGCAAGAAAACCCTGGAAGCCCTGCTCAAGAGCGGTTTTCCCAATGGCCCCTATCAACTGCCCGACTCCCTGCGCGGCTGGCGCCGCGAGCGGATGGGCCAGGCGCTGCTTGACTGCCTCGCCGGTGCCGGAGAACAACGATGAAACGAATCTGTTCGATCTACAAAAGCCCACGCAAGAACGAAATGTACCTCTACGTACTCAAGGCTGATGGCCTGGAGCGTGTGCCTGAAGGCTTGCTGCCGTTTTTTGGAACCCCTTTGCATGCCTTCGACCTGGTGCTGACACCCGAGCGCAAGCTGGCCCGTGAGGACATCGCCAAGGTGCTGGAAAACCTCGATCAGCAGGGCTATCACCTGCAGATGCCGCCCGCAGAAGATGAGTACATCGAGCACTTGCCCGAAGAGTTGCTGCGTCGCAACGACCCCGTCTGATTGCTGCCCTGAACATCCCCTGAGTGCGGCCATGCCATCGTGTTTGGCCGCATTCAGCGCTTCTGCAAGGTTGTATAAAACATGCGTGTTCTGATCGCCGAACAGGATCATGCCCTTTACGCTCGTCTGTTGCGTGAGAGGGCTCCGGACCTGGAGGTTCTGACCAGTGGTGACTCCGCCGAGCTGGCGCGTCAGGCTGCAGATTGCCCCGTGTGGCTAGGGCAACCTGATCTGTTGGCGAGCCTGTTGCGCCAAGGGCACCAGCCTCAATGGCTGCAGTCGACCTGGGCGGGTATTACACCACTGCTCGCCAATGAACTGCCTCGCCATTACCGCCTGACGCGGGCGGTAGGGATTTTTGGCCAGGTCATGGCTGAGTATGTGCTGACCTACATGCTGGTCCATGAACGTGAGGTGCTGGCCCGGCTGGTCAGCCAGGTAGAACGTAAATGGGATGGTCGCCCCGGACGTACGCTGGAAGGTCGGCGCGTATTGATTGTCGGCACCGGCGACATTGGTCAGCGGGTTGCGGAGTTTCTGTTGCCCTTTGGCGTCAAGCTGTATGGCGTTGCCAGCCAGGCGCGTGAGCAGGCACCGTTTATCGAGGTGGCGGGATTGAATGACCTCGGCCGGCTGGTTGGCGAGGCTGACTATGTGATCAACCTGTTGCCAGATACGCCGGCTACCCATGATCTCTACAACGCAGCATTGTTTGCCCGGTTCAATCCGTATGCATTGTTCATCAATGCCGGGCGTGGTGTGGCGGTGGTGGATGCCGATCTGGTCAAGGCGTTGGAGAAGGGGCATTTGGCGGGCGCGGTCATCGACGTTTGTCGCCAGGAGCCTCTGCCGCAGCGCCACCCGTTCTGGACAGCCCTGGGGTTGTTGCTGACGGGACACAGTTCGGCACCGACCTCGCCAGAGGCGATGGTGCAGTTGTTCGTTGAGAACCTGAAGGCTTATCGAGCCGGTGAAGCGCTGCGCGGCGAAGTGGATTTCAACCGCGGCTACTGATGGATCGCGTCCTGCAGGTGTTGGGCCGCACGGTTGCCCAGCACCTGGCAAGCGCCGTGCTTACAGGCTGAAGTCGCCTTCGGCGGCCAACTCGCTCAGCGGGCGGCGTGGGCTGGGGACTTCGCGGGCTTGCAGGCCTTCAGCCAGGCTGGCCTTGTCGCCCAGCTTGCCAATCGCCACGACGGCATGCAGGTCATAGCCTTCAGGGATCTTGAGCTCTTTGCGGGTCAGGGCCTGGTCGAAACCGGCCATGCCATGGGTGTACCAGCCGCTCAAGCTGGCTTGCAGGGCCAGGTGGCCCCAGGCCGAGCCGGTGTCGAAGGTATGCCACAGTGCCGGGGTTTCTTCGCTGGCGCCAGGGGCGGTGAAGGTGGTCTTGGAGGCAATAATCACCAAGGCCGACGCGTGTTGTGCCCAGCTGCGGTTGAATTCGTTGAGCAGGCCCAGGTAGCGCTCCCAGTTTGGCGTGTCACGGCGCGCGTAAAGGAACCGCCAGGGTTGTGAGTTGTAGGCCGACGGCGCCCAGCGGGCTGCTTCCAGGAAGCTCAGCAGGGTTTCTTCGCTGATCGGCTCGGCAGTGAAGGCGCGAGGCGACCAGCGCTGGATGAACTGATCGTTGATGGCATAGTCGGCAACACGGGGATTGGCGCTCATGGAGGCGTTCCTGACGGGATTGAGAAATGACAAGTGGGCTCAAACTACTGTGCCGAGTCAGCGCTGACAAGCGGTCTGGCAATGAGTGATGACACGACCTAGACTGGCGCCGCCGCGCCGCTGCACATGAATTGAAACAGGAACCTGACACGATGGCTGTTAACGCCGCCCCCTTCTGGATGCGCAAAACCCTCGAGCAACTTGACCGCCAGGAGTGGGAGTCGCTGTGCGATGGGTGTGGTCTGTGTTGCCTGCAAAAGCTCGAAGATGAAGACGACAACAGCGTCTACTACACGCGTATTGCGTGCAAACTGCTGGACCTGAAGAGCTGCCAGTGCCGCGACTACCCGAATCGCTTTGAGCAGGTGCCTGACTGCATCCAACTCACGCCGGGAACGGCCGACCAGTTCAAATGGCTACCGCCAACCTGTGCGTATCGCCTGGTCAGCGAGGGGCAGGACTTGCCGCAGTGGCACTACCTGGTGTGTGGTGATCGCGAGCAGGTGCATAAACAGCGTATTTCCCAGTCCGGCCGAATGCTCAGTGAGACGACGGTGGCTGAGGATGATTGGGAAGACTATCTGATCTTTCGCGCCAGTTGAGGCGTACAAGCGCGCTGGGGCGCGGCATGGTGTCGTTGCAAGGAGTCGTTATGCGTGTGCGTTACCTTTGGGTGCTGGCCCTGCTGCTGTCGAGTGCGCCCGCCTGGGCCAAGAAAGTCGATCTGGATTATCACGTCCAATTATTGCCGCAGACGGGTCTGGCGCTGGTCAGCCTGACCCTGGCCGATGGGGCCGTAGTGCGAAGCCTGGATTTCGATCTGGGTACCCTGGGCAACTACAGCGAATTCAAGGGTGAAGGCCAGTGGCAACTCAAGGATAACGGTCGGCGTGGCCTGTGGCAGCCGGCGGCGGGCAAGTCCAGCCTGACCTACAAGGTGCAGTTGGATCACCGGCTCAAGGGCGGCATGTACGACAGTCGAATCACCCCGAACTGGGCGCTGCTTCGTGGTGATGACCTGGTACCACCCGCACGTCTGGATCAACAGGACGGTACCGAATTGGTGGCGCGTCTGACCTTTGAACTGCCCAGCGGCTGGAAGAGTGTCGAAACTGCCTGGCCACGCATCGGCAAGAATCGCTTCCGCATCGACCAGGTTTCCAGGTTGTTTGACCGTCCGACAGGGTGGATGCTGGCGGGCAACATCGGTAGCCGTCGCAGCCGACTCGGGGATACCGAGGTCACGGTAGCCGCCCCGAAAGGGCAGGGTATGCGCCGTCTTGACACCCTGACGCTGCTGACGTTCGTATGGCCGCAGTTGCAAGCCGTGTTTCCGCGCAATCCGCCCAAACTGCTGATCGTCGGTGGCCATGATCAACTCTGGCGCGGTACGCGCGCTGCAAACAACTCGATCTACACTCACAGCAGCCGGCCGTTGGTGAGCGAGAGCGGCAGCAGCCCCTTGTTGCGTGAGCTGGTGCGGGCCTTCGCCGGGGTCAACGACATCCAGCACAGTGACTGGATAGGTGAGGGGCTGGCCGAGTACTACAGCATTGAATTGCTGCGCCGCTCCGGTGGGCTGGCCGATGACCGTTATCAAGTGCTGCAGGACAGCTTGACCAAGGCCTCAGCCAAGGTCACCAGCCTGCGTGGTGCCCAGGTCGATGGGCCGACCATTGCACGCGCCGTGCTGCTGTTGCAGGCACTGGACCGGGAAATCCGTTTGCAGACCCACAACCAGCGCTCATTGGATGACGTGAGCCGGGCCATGATGCGCCTGAACAGCGTCAGCACCCAGGAGTTCGTTCAGCTCAGCGAGAGTGTGCTGGGTGGTTCGTCGAAGGTGCTGCAAACCAAATTGCTGGACTAGTCGTTACTTGAATTTTGGCCCGGACCGGGTGTTGTTGCCTTTGGCCATGCGGTCGTAGAGCACCACGTTCACAGTGGCTGCCAGGTTCATGCAGCCCTCGGTCGGTATGTAGATGGTTTCTTCGCACCAGTCGCGCACGCTTTGGTCGAGGGAGCCGTCTTCAGGGCCGAAAATGTAGATGGCCCGATCCGGGTGGGTGTAGGTCGGCAGCGGGCGGGCGCCCTCGACCAACTCCACCGCAACGGGCGTGCAGCCCAAGGGAATGATTTTCTGCAGATCGTCGATGCCGATCAGTGGGATGTCGTAATGTACGCGCTTGGTATCGGTGACGAAGTCGCGGGCGCGTTCATAGCGTTTGCCCGTGTAAAACACCGAGTTGACGCCATAGCAGCCTGCCGCGCGCATGACTGAGCCGACGTTTTCTGCAGATTTGGGGTTGAACAGTCCTATGCAGCTGTACCGTTTGTTCGCCACGTGCCGGGGCCCTTGAGAAAAAACACGATTATACGGGCTTGCCGGCACAGGCGGGGACGATCAGTCTTTTTTCAGCAGGCTCGCCAGCCCGGCGAACGGGTTATGGGTTGCCTTGGCGATCGTCGGGCTGCTGGTCGACCCTTCGCTGAAGTACTGCTGGTCGGTATAGCGTGCGTGTTCGTTGTCGTGGCAGAACAGGCACAGCAGCTCCCAGTTCGAGCCGTCCTGGGGGTTGTTATCGTGGTTGTGGTCGCGGTGATGCACGGTCAGCTCGCTCAGGCGCTTGCCGGAGAACTCACGGGCACAGCGTCCACAGACATGCGGGTACATCTTCAGGGCCTTGTCGCGATAGCCCATTTCACGGTCGCGTTTGGCATCGGCGAGGATGCGGTCCAGACGTGCGGTGGCGGAGGAGGGTGTTGCCGAGCTCATGGAGGTACCTTTTTATCGGGCTTGTTACGGTTATGCCCTTGAGTTTAGCTGTTTGCCAAGGGAATCGGGCAGGCGCATTTGCTGTCTTAGGCGTAGCCTTTAGACAAACGGCCCGAAGGAGCACTGGTATGCGCTATCTGATTGCAGCAGTAATGGTCCTGACTACCCTGGGGGCTGCTTCAGCCCAGGACCTGCAACCACGGCCTATCGCGCCCGTTCCGGGAGCGCCGGGAACGCCAACGCCGACCCCATACCCGCAGGTGGCACCACCAAGTATCCCCAAGGCTGGCGATAGCCGCAGCGGTTCGCCGTTGTTGCCACCGATGCCGCTGCCGAACCCGCCGAAAGATCAGCCACTACCGGGGCTGACCCCCGCGCCAGACGTCGACAAGCCGACCAAGGACTAGGTCGATGGGCGGCTTTGCTCAGGCGTGGTGCGGCAGTCAAAAACGGCGTTACGCCAGGCCCAGCACCTTGAAGACAAAACCGTACTCCAGCGCTACATCGCGCAGCCCTTGGTAGCGACCGCTCATACCGCCATGGCCTGCGCCCAGGTCGGTCTTGAGCAGCAGCAGGTTGTCGTCGGTCTTGGTTACCCGCAGCTTCGCCACCCATTTGGCGGCTTCCCAATACTGCACGCGGCTGTCGTTGTAGCCTGCAATCACCAGCAGTGCGGGGTACGCCTGAGCCTTGACGTTCTCATACGGTGCGTAGGCCTTGATCCGCTCATGGACGGCTGGCTCTTCAGGGTTGCCCCACTCGTCGTACTCGGTAACGGTCAATGGCAGATCCGGGTCGAGCATGGTGTTGAGTACGTCGACGAAAGGCACCTCGGCGATGGCAGCCTTGAACAGTTCCGGGCGCTGGTTGAGTACCGCCCCGATCAGCAGGCCGCCAGCACTGCCACCACTGATGACCAACTGCTCGGCATGGGTGACGTTGCTGGCAATCAAGTGCTCGGCACAGGCGATGAAATCGCTGAACGTATTGCCTTTGTGCTCCTGCTTGCCTGCACGGTACCAGGCTTCGCCCAACTCGCCGCCGCCACGTACATGGGCGATGGCAAAGGCCACGCCGCGTTCAAGCAGGCTCAGGCGAGCGTGAGAGAACCAGGGGTCGAGGCTTTCGCCGTAGGCGCCGTAACCATACAGGTACAGCGGAACGGGCTTGCCGACGTCCTGGCGACGTTGAACCAGGCTGATCGGCACGCGTGTACCGTCGGCGGCGGTAGCCCACAGGCGCTGGCTGACATAGTCGTCAGCATCGAACGGGCCCAGTACGGGGGTCTGCTTGAGGACCTGTTGCGCACCGTTTGCCAGCTCCAGCTGCCTGACCTGTGCCGGGCGATTGAGTGCCTCGTAGCGCAGGCGGACTCGTGTGCTGGTGAACTCCAGGCTGTCCTGCACGTAGAGGCTGTAGGCGGCATCGGGCAGTTCGACGCGGTAGGCAGCACGACCTTGAGGCTGCACTTCGATGATCGGCAGGCCGCCTTCACGCAGGCTCAGGGTCAGGGCGCTGGCATTAAGGCTGAAACCTTCGAGCATCACCTGCTCGCGATGGGGTACCAGCACCTGCCACTGGTCGCGTGTCGGGATGCTGTCGGCCACTGCGTGGAACAGCGCAAAATTGATGCCGTGCTGGTTGCTGCGGATAAACCAATGCCATTCACCGTCAAGTTGGCCGTGGTCAGGGTAGTACTCATGGTCTTCGACGCGTGGCGCCAGGCACGTGAAGTTCGCTTGCGGGTGATCGGCATCCAGCACCCAGGCTTCGCTGGTGGTCTTGCTGTTGAGCAGCAGGACCAGTTGACGTTCGGAGCTTGAACGGTAGCAGTTCAGAAAGAAACGTCCGTCAGCCTCCTCGAACACCGTTTCGGCCTGAGTGCTGCCCAGGCGATGACGCAGCAGCTTGTAGGGGCGGTGGGTGTCGTCCAGTTCGGCAAAGAACAGTGTCTGGCTGTCGTTGGCCCAGGTCATGCTGCCGTCGCAGTCGTCGAACGGCAGTGCCTGGACGGCGCCGTTGCTCAGTTCTTTGACGTACAGGGTGTAAACCTCGTCGCCGCTGGTATCCAGGCTGTAGGCCAGGCGCTGGTGGTCGGGGCTGACATTGAACGCGCCCAGCGACAGGAAGCCGCCATTGGCCAGGCTGTTGGGGTCGAGTAGCAGTTCTTCGCGGCTTTCGTCTACGGTCGGCGAGTCGTCAGCCGGGCGTGGGCAGCGGTAGTGGCGGGGGTACTCGTCGCCGGCGGTGGTGCGGGTGTAGTAAAGGTACGGTCCCCATGGCGAGGCCAGCGACAGATCGGTTTCCTTGATCCGGCCCTTGATCTCCTGGAACAGCTGTTCGCGCAGCTCGGCCTGGTCAGCGAGCTGCGCCTGTTGATAGGCATTCTCGGCTTCCAGATAGGCCATGACCTCAGGCGTGTCACGTTCCTGCAGCCAGGCATAAGGGTCGCTGCCGGCAGCTTTATGGGCCACGGGGGCGTTGGAAACGGGGGAAACGGTGGGCATTGGAAGTTCTCTTGGCAGATCGGCGGCGAGGCCGTCTCAGACAGGGGGCGCCGGCACGCGGAAAAATCGTTATCATAAGCGTCTATTTGCCTAGCTTGCCACGGACGTCATGACCGAGAACGATTATCTGCTCGCCTGGGGCCTTTATGCCTTCGCAGCCTTGGGCTGCCTGTTGGTTTGGTTTCGCCTGACTCGCTGGATGTGGCGCTGGCTGCGCGAGCCACTGCGGGTGGCCGTCGCGGTGTTGCTGTTCACCCCGACCATTGTCGATCCTGGCCGTGACCTGTTCGCACCGGCCATTGCCATCAGTGCCCTGGACCTGGCCTTCAAGGTGGGTAGTAATGTGCTGCGCGCCGCGTCTGACCTGGCCATGTACGGCATGTTTGCCTTTGTCGCCTATCTGCTGTTCGTACTGGTGCGCTGGCCGCTGGAGCGCAACGCCCGTGCTCGCCGTGAAGCTGCCGAAGCGGCTGCCCAGCAGCGTGCCAACGCGCTTGAAGAGCAGGACCAACCGTTCACCAGCTCCGACCCTGGCCGCTACCGCAACGAGCCACCAGCCAGCAGTGGTTCGCTACGGGTTGAACCACGCCTCTAACGCCTGCCTCAGAAGCGAGAACCGAGCATGTGTGAATTGTTGGGCATGAGCGCCAATGTGCCGACTGATATCGTTTTCAGCTTCACAGGGCTTATGCAGCGCGGTGGCCGCACTGGCCCTCACCGCGATGGCTGGGGTATCGGTTTTTACGAGGGCCGCGGCCTGCGACTGTTTCAGGACCCAGCGGCAAGTTGTGAGTCGGAAGTGGCCAACCTCGTACAGCGCTACCCGATCAAGAGTGAGGTGGTCATCGGGCATATTCGCCAGGCCAACGTCGGCAAGGTTTGCCTGTCCAATACCCACCCGTTCGTTCGTGAGCTGTGGGGGCGCAACTGGTGCTTTGCCCACAACGGCCAGTTGGCGGGCTTCCAGGCCTTGAGGACCTTCTACCGTCCGGTGGGTGATACCGACAGCGAAGCGGCGTTTTGCGATTTGCTTAACCGCGTGCGCGAGGCGTTCCCGGAGCCGGTCGACGTCGAGCAACTGCTGCCGGTGCTGGTTGCTGCGTGCGATGAGTATCGCAGCAAGGGCGTGTTCAATGGCCTGCTCAGCGATGGTGACTGGCTGTTCTGCTATTGCTCGACCAAACTGGTGCATATCACCCGGCGCGCGCCTTTCGGCCCGGCCCGTTTGAAAGATGTCGACATGATCGTCGACTTTCAGGCTGAAACAACACCCAATGACGTTGTCACGGTCATCGCCACCGAAGCGCTGACCGAGAACGAAACCTGGCACCGTTATGAGCCCGGGCAGTGGGGGCTTTGGCGGCGCGGGGAATGTATCGCTCAAGGCCGGACGGAATAAGGATCATCATGCTCAGGAGCTACTTGCGGCTGTTGTTGTTCACCTGCGGTTTGCTGTTGGGTGTGCAGGTGCCCGGTTTGATCAATGACTACAGCCAGCGGGTGCAGGCCCATCTGTTGGAGTCGCGTGAAGGGCTAAAGGGCTTTGAGCAGACGGCTCAACGTTTCTTCAACGGCGATCTGCAGGCCTTGGTGCGGCATTACCGGGCCAGTGACGACCCGGTGTTCCGCAGTGATGCAGACAGTATCGATAGCCTGCTCGGCCGCAACCGCCTGCTTGAGGGCGAATGGCAGATCCTGCAGGGGCCGTGGCTGGCCCGTACCTGGCATGTGCTGGTGGCTGCCGATGCTCAGTTACGCGACGAAACACTGAAGGGCTACAGCTATCAGGTCTTGCTGGTTCCCGAGGCGATTGCCTGGGGCCTGGGGTGCGCATTGTTACCGGCATTGCTGCTGGAGAGCTTACTGTTGTTGATCGGCTGGGTATTGCTGGGCGGGCGGCGCAAGCCGGTGCAGCCGAGCTGGCGTTAAACCAGCACGATGTGCTGCGCTCCGGCATGGCTGGCATAACGCTCGAGCACGTTACGGCACAGGGCGACGACCTCGTCCGTCCATTGCACCCCGGTTTGCCAGGCTACCACCAGTTCAAGGCTTGGCGGTTGTCGCTCAAGGTGCAGTTGGCTGAGTTCGCCCCGTGCCAGTTCTTCGCTGACCAGTGCCGGCGGTAAGGCGCCGATGCCGAACCCGTCGCGCAGCAGGCGTGTGATGGCGGCCACGGAGTTCACGCAGTTCAGCCGAGGCGTACTGACGCCTTCCGCCTGCAACAGGCTCAAGACTTCCTGGTGGGGGCGCGAGTTCTTTGAGAAGGTGACGATGCGCTCACGGGCCAGGTCAGCCAGTGAGGTGTATGCCCGGTTGTAGATCGATTGACTGGCGACGATCCAGCCCATGGGATACCGCGCCAGGTCGAGGCTGCGGATTGAGGCTTCGCGGAGCAGGTCGGTCTGAAGGATGACATCGAGGAAGCCCTTCTGCAGTTGCTCGCGCAGGTTGAGTGCCGTGTCGGCGACCAGCTCGATTTCGACCTGCGGGTAATGCTCCATCAACTCCGACACCAGGGTACTCATCCAGGTGTGAATGACCGTGTCCATCACCCCCAGGCGTATGCGTCCGACCTTGGCTCGGTTGCTGTCCAGCGATTGCCTCAGGGCCTTGGCGGTGCCCAGCATCTGTTCGGCATATTCCAGCACCTTACTGCCTTCGGGCGTCAGGCTGACGCCGCGTGAGTCACGTAGCAGCAGCCGCACCCCGAGGTCTGCTTCCAGTGCAGCAATACGGCTGGAGATCGAGGCCTGCGTGGTGAAGAGTTTTTCGGCCGTCAGGCGAAAGCTCTTCAGGCGGGCCACCCAGACGAAGGTTTCGAGGAATTTGAGATTCATTGCAGGCTCGCTCAAGCAGGGCAATCAAATTTTTCTTATGCCAGACCGCAGCTTTTTCTCGTTGGACGGGCACCTGCCTGACGTCAAAAAATGTTCGCCAGGCTGCGACACAGAGCGTCGCCTTAAAAACAATACCAACAAGCTGAGGCAAGCATGAACCCATCTGGCGTGCAGCAACAGGTCAAATGCAGTGATGTGGCCGGGCCATTTGCCTGGTACCGCAACATCAACAAGCAAGAGCGTCGAACATTCTGGAGCTGCAAGATCGGCTATGGCCTTGATGGCATGGATACCCAGATGCTCAGCTTCGTGATCCCGACATTGATCGCGCTGTGGGGGATCACCACTGCCGAGGCGGGCCTGATTCATACCTCTACCCTGATCGCGTCAGCGTTGGGCGGCTGGATTGCCGGGATTCTTTCTGACCGTATTGGCCGGGTCCGTACCTTGCAGTTGACGGTGCTCTGGTTTGCGTTCTTCACCTTTCTATGTGGCTTTGCCCAGAACTACGAGCAATTGCTGATCGCTCGGACCTTGATGGGCTTCGGCTTCGGCGGCGAGTGGACTGCTGGGGCGGTGCTGATCGGTGAGGTCATCCGTGCCCAGGATCGGGGCAAGGCCGTAGGCATGGTGCAGTCCGGTTGGGCCATCGGTTGGGGGCTGACAGCAATCCTCTACGCTGTGCTGTTCTCGTTGCTGCCAGCCGAAGATGCCTGGCGCGCATTGTTCCTGCTCGGGCTGGTTCCAGCGGTATTTGTGATTTTCGTTCGTCGCCTGGTCAAGGACCCTGAGGTCTACCGTGCGGCCAAGGCGGTTGAATCAGCAGAAGCACCGTCGCACTTCTACGAAATTTTTGCTCCGGGCATGCGCTCGATTACCTTGCGGGCATCGCTGCTGACCACCGGTGCGCTGGGCGGCTATTACGCCATCACGTCGTGGTTGCCAACGTTCCTCAAGAACGAACGCGGCCTGAGTGTGCTGGGAACGGGTGGCTACCTGGCCATGGTGATTTTCGGCTCTTACGTCGGCTATGTGATCAGCGCGTACCTCACTGATCTGTTGGGGCGTAAAAAGAACTTCATTCTCTTTGCCGTCGGCTCGTTCGTGATCGTGCTGTTGTACACCCAGATCCCGGTCAGTGATGGTGTGATGCTCTGGCTGGGTTTTCCACTGGGTTTCTTCGCTTCAGGTATCTTCAGCGGTATGGGGGCGTTTCTGACCGAACTCTTTCCGACGCGCATTCGTGGTTCGGGGCAGGGGTTCTGTTACAACATCGGTCGGGCGCTGGCGGCATTCTTTCCGTTGCTGATCGGCCTGCTTAGCCAGAAAGTCCCGTTGAGCCTTGGAATTGGTGGTTTTGCCGCAGTGTCGTATGGCGTAGTGATCCTGGCAGCATTGAGCTTGCCAGAAACGCGCGGCAAAGAACTTGAAGCGCGTTAAGGTAGGGGCCAGAAGAGATGGACGAAGGAGCAACGCGTGTGAGCCGCCTGTTACTCAATTGCGACATGGGTGAGAGCTTTGGTAGCTGGACCATGGGCCTGGATGCCGAGGTCATGCCCTTTATCGACTGCGCCAACATCGCCTGTGGCTTTCATGCCGGCGACCCAGGAATCATGCGCAAGACTGTGGCCTTGGCCGTTGCCCATGGCGTGACCATTGGCGCCCACCCGGCGTATCCGGACCTGGTGGGGTTTGGTCGCCGTTCCATGGCCTGTAGCGCCGAGGAAGTTCGCGACCTGCTGCTCTACCAGGTGGGTGCGCTGGAGGGGATTTGCCGGGCGCAAGGCACCCGGGTGGCCTACATCAAGCCCCATGGGGCGCTCTATAACGACATGATGGCCGATCCGCGAACGTTGCGCGCAGTGCTGGAGGCCGTTGTTGCCTACGATCAGCAATTGCCCTTGATGCTGATGGCTACTGCCGATGATAGCGAGGCAGTGGCGTTGGGCCGCGAGTATGGTGTGACGTTGTGGTTCGAGGCATTTGCGGATCGGGCTTACGACCCAAACGGTCGGCTGGTGTCGCGGCGGTTGCCGGGGGCTGTGCATCATGACCCCGCGCGGATTGTCGAGCAGGCGCTGCGCCTGGCGCGCGGCGAGGCGCTAACGGCCAGTGATGGCAGCCCGGTGCTGCTCAAGGCCCAGATGCTTTGCGTGCATGGCGATAACGACAGCTCGGTGGCGGCTGTACGGCAGATCCGTCAGGCCCTCGATGCGCTGGTGACGTCATGAAGCTGCGGATCGAAGTGGTCGCTGTCGACAGCCTGATGGTGCGGTTGTTCGATGTCATTGATGAAGCCAACATGCCCTGGATGCTGGCGGCACGTCAGCGGTTGCAGGCCGCCTTTGGCGGGCGTCTTGTGGACCTGGTGCCGTCCTACACCACGTTGATGGTGCAGTTCGACCTGCTGCAGATGTCCCCCACTGAGGCGCGCAGCTGCATTGAACAGGCGCTGGCGCATGTGCAGCCTGACCCCGGCAGTGCTGGTCGGCGTCATGAAATACCGGTGTGGTATGACCCCAGTGTCGGTCCGGAACTGACAGTGCTGGCTCAGCGCATTGGCAAGTCGCCGGCTGAGGTGATTCGATTGCACAGTGAGCGCGAGTATCAGGTGTTCGCGTTGGGCTTTGCGCCGGGTTTTGCCTTTATGGGGTTGGTTGATGAGTGCCTGGCGAGCCCGCGTCTGGCAACCCCGCGCAAGCGCGTGGCAGCCGGCAGCGTGGGGATCGCCGAGCGCCAGACCGCGGCCTACCCGGCCGTATCGCCAGGGGGCTGGAACCTGATCGGGCGTACGCCAAGCGCGCTGTTTGACCGTGATCGTGAGGGCTACAGCCTGTTGCAGCCTGGTGATCGGGTGCGTTTTGTGTCCGTCGATCATGCGACGTTCATGCGCCTGGGTGGTGACGATACGCCATTGGAGGTGCAGGCATGAGCCGACTGATGATTGAGGCCAGCACGCCATTGTGTCTCTTGCAGGATGCCGGGCGTTTTGGCGTGCGCCATTTGGGTGTCACTCAGGGCGGAGCGCTGGATTGGGTGTCGATGCGCTGGGCCAACTGGCTATTGGGTAATGCCTTTGATGCCCCGGTGGTTGAAATCGCCTTGGGTGGATTCAGCCTGATTGCAGAACAGGACGCTTGCCTGGCGCTGGCGGGTGCCGACCTGGATGCACGGCTCGATGGCCAACCGCTGGCGCCATGGCGCAGCTTCACGATGAGAAAAGGCCAGCGCTTACGCTTCAACCAGCCATTGTCGGGGGCGCGGGCTTACCTGGCAGCACCAGCAGGCTTTGTCGCGCCGTTGGTGTTGGGAAGCTGTGCTTGCGTGGTACGTGAAGGGTTGGGTGGCCTTGACGGTTTTGGGGCGCCCTTGGCCGAGGGTGAGTACCTGACCTACGCGGGCGTGGCCTCAGGCCCACGGGAAGTTCCTGTTCAGCAGCGCCCCGACCTGCGCAGCAATGCACCACTGGATATGGTGCTGGGCGCACAGATTGGCGACTTCAGTGGCCAGAGCTTGTTCGATGCGTTCAACTCAGCGTGGGCACTTGATCGTCGCGCCGACCGGATGGGTATTCGCTTGCTTGGCCCAGCCTTGCAGTACCAGGGAGAACCGATGATTTCCGAGGGCATTCCCTTGGGCGCGGTGCAGGTACCGCCTGACGGTCAGCCCATTGTGCTGCTCAACGATCGGCAGACCATTGGCGGCTACCCGCGCCTTGGCGCACTGACGCCGTTGGCGTTGGCACGACTGGCACAGTGCCTGCCTGGAAACGTCGTCACCTTCAGGCCGGTGCTGCAGGTACAGGCATACGAGCAGCAGCTGGCGTTTCTGCGTCAGTTTGAGTGAATGCCCATTGCCAGGTGTGGTTCCGGGCATTGTTCTCTTACTTGGACAGAAACCGCATCCCTTCCTCAAGCCCGCGCAGGGTAAGCGGAAACATACGGTCTTCGATCAACTCGCGGACAATGTTGGTCGAGGCCGTATACCCCCAGGTATTCTTGGGGTAGGGGTTGATCCAGATGAGCTTCTTGTACTTTTCCATGAAGCGTTGCATCCAGACGTAGCCCGCCTCTTCGTTCCAGTGCTCGACGCTGCCACCGGGCTGGGTGATCTCGTAGGGCGCCATGGCCGCATCACCGACGAACACCACTTTGTAGTCGGCACCGTACTTGTGCAGCAGGTCCATGGTGGAGGTGCGCTCGGAGGTACGACGCAGGTTGTTCTTCCACACCGACTCGTAGATGAAATTGTGGAAGTAGTAGTACTCAAGGTGCTTGAACTCGGTCTTGCAGGCCGAAAACAGTTCCTCGCAGATCTTCACGTGGGCGTCCATGGAACCGCCGATATCGAACAGCAACAGCAGTTTTACGCTGTTGCGTCGTTCTGGGCGCATCTGGATATTCAGCAAGCCGGCATCACGGGCGGTGTGGTCGATGGTGCCGTCGATGTCCAGTTCGTCGGCCGCCCCCTGGCGGGCGAACTTGCGTAGCCGACGCAGGGCCAGCTTGATATTGCGCGTGCCCAGTTCGACCTGGTCGTCGAGGTTGCGGTATTCACGTTGGTCCCAGACCTTGACCGCTTTGCCCTGGCGTTTGCCTGCATCGCCGATGCGGATGCCTTCGGGGTTGAAACCGCCGGAGCCGAAGGGGCTGGTGCCGCCCGTGCCAATCCATTTGTTGCCGCCGGCGTGGCGTTCCTTCTGTTCTTCCAGGCGCTTCTTGAACTCTTCGATCAGCTTGTCCAGCCCGCCAAGGGACTGGATCTGTGCGCGTTCTTCGTCGCTGAGCGAGCGCTCGAACTCCTTGCGCAGCCAGTCCTCCGGAATCAGCGCCTCCAGGTGTTGATCGAGGTTTTCCAGGCCTTTGAAGTAGGCCGAGAAGGCGCGGTCGAACTTGTCGAAGTGGCGTTCATCCTTGACCAGAATCGCCCGTGACAGGAAGTAGAACTCGTCCATGTCGGCAAAGGTCACGCCCTGCTTGAGTGCGTTGAGCAAATCAAGCAGCTCGCGTACCGACACCGGTACCTTTGCCGCGCGCATTTCATTGAACAGGTTGAGCAGCATGGCAGTCGCCCCTGATTGGTCTGTGGCAGATCAGCGATTGCCGCGACGGCTCATGAACGCCAGGCGCTCCAGCAGTTGTACGTCCTGCTCGTTCTTGACCAGGGCGCCAGCCAGCGGCGGAATGGCCTTGGTTGGATCGCGCTCGCGCAGCACGGCTTCACCGATGTTGTCGGCCATCAGCAGCTTGAGCCAGTCGACCAGTTCAGAGGTAGAGGGTTTTTTCTTCAGGCCCGGTACCTTGCGCACGTCGAAAAACACATCGAGTGCTTCGCTGACCAGGTCCTTCTTGATGTTGGGGTAGTGCACATCGACGATCTGCTGCAGGGTGTCGCGGTCAGGGAAGGCGATGTAGTGGAAGAAGCAGCGACGCAGGAAGGCATCAGGCAGCTCCTTTTCGTTGTTCGAGGTAATGATGATGATCGGGCGCTGCTTGGCCTTGATCGTCTCGTCGGTCTCGTAAACGTAGAACTCCATCTTGTCGAGTTCCTGCAACAGGTCGTTGGGGAACTCGATGTCAGCCTTGTCGATTTCGTCGATCAGTAGAATGACGCGCTCTTCGGACTCGAACGCCTCCCAGAGCTTGCCCTTCTTCAGGTAGTTGCGCACGTCGTGCACCTTGTCCACACCCAGTTGCGAGTCGCGCAGGCGGCTGACCGCATCATACTCATACAGCCCCTGATGGGCCTTGGTGGTGGACTTGATGTGCCAGGTGATCAGTTTGGCGCCAAAGGATTGGGCCAGTTGTTCGGCGAGCATGGTCTTGCCGGTGCCGGGCTCACCCTTTACCAGCAACGGGCGTTCCAGGGTAATCGCCGCGTTGACCGCCAGTTTCAGGTCGTCTGTGGCGACATAAGCGCTGGTGCCTTCGAACTTCATGTAGCGATCCTCTAACGTAGCCCCAAGGGTACGTGGCCCCTGGTGGAAAAATGGTTATTCCCGACTATAACGCGCTGCCCGCTTGGCTGGGAACGCAGACGGAGCATTCAGTCTCTGAATGCTCCGTCACTTGGTGACTGATGTGGCGGATGTTTGTCCTTTTGAGGGCTGGACGCACTTCAGGGGCAGGCTTACCCTTGAAGTTTTCGCAAGGTGCCAAAAGGACCCCGCCATGAGCCGCATTTTTGCTGACAACGCGCATTCCATCGGTAATACACCGCTGGTGCAGATCAACCGTATCGCCCCGCGCGGAGTGACCGTTCTGGCCAAGATCGAAGGGCGTAACCCTGGCTATTCGGTCAAATGCCGAATTGGCGCAAACATGATTTGGGATGCTGAAGGCAGCGGAAAGCTCAAGCCTGGCATGACCATCGTAGAGCCGACCTCGGGTAATACCGGTATTGGCCTGGCGTTTGTTGCGGCGGCCCGTGGCTACAAGTTGGTGCTGACCATGCCGGCGTCGATGAGTATCGAGCGTCGCAAGGTGCTCAAGGCATTGGGTGCCGAGCTGGTGTTGACCGAACCTGCCAAGGGGATGAAAGGCGCCATTGAGAAGGCCAACGAAATTGTTGCCAGCGACCCTGCCCAGTACTTCATGCCACAGCAGTTCGATAACCCGGCAAACCCGGCGATTCATGAAAAAACCACAGGGCCCGAAATCTGGAACGATACCGATGGTGCGGTGGATGTGCTGGTAGCGGGTGTTGGCACGGGCGGCACGATCACCGGCATTTCGCGTTACATCAAGAAGACCAAGGGCAAGGCGATTCTGTCGGTGGCGGTGGAACCCATGGTATCGCCGGTCATCACCCAGGCACTGGCCGGTGAAGAGATCAAGCCCAGCCCGCACAAAATCCAGGGTATTGGCGCAGGCTTCGTGCCGAAGAACCTTGACCTGTCGATGGTCGACCAGGTCGAGTTGGTCAGCGATGAAGAGTCCAAGACCATGGCCCGGCGTTTGATGCAGGAGGAGGGCATCCTCTGTGGCATTTCCTGTGGTGCCGCGATGGCGGCGGCGATACGCCTGGCCGAAAAACCGGAAATGCAGGGCAAGACTATCGTGGTCATCCTGCCCGACTCCGGTGAACGTTACCTGTCGAGCATGTTGTTCAGTGACCTGTTCACCGACCAGGAAAACCAGCAGTAATACCGCTGCCTGTGCCGGTTTGCCTGATCCGCGGCAATATTCGCTGCCGCGCTTTGTTGCACAATCCTTAACAGTGATTGTCCGGCTCTGGTTGTTTTTACCAGAGCCGGATCGGTTTATCATGGCCGATTAATCGGCAGCGATGGCCTGATCGAAATTCCAAGGAGTGTTGCATGACCTTTTCCTTTGTCGCCAAGGCGGGTGTACTGCTGCTGTTTTTCGGCAGCACGCTCTATGTACATTTGCGCGGCAAGGCGCGTTTGCCGCTGTTGCGCCAGTTCGTCAACCATTCGGCATTGTTCGCCCCTTACAACGCCTTGATGTACCTGTTTTCCGGGGTGCCGTCCAAGCCCTACCTGGACCGCAACCGGTTCCCGGAGCTGGATGTGCTCAAGGACAACTGGGAAGTGATCCGCGAGGAGGCCATGCACCTCTTCGACGAGGGGTACATTCGTGCTGCCGAGAAAGACAACGACGCCGGTTTCGGCTCGTTCTTCAAGAAGGGCTGGAAGCGTTTCTACCTGAAGTGGTACGACAAGCCGTTGCCGTCGGCCAACGCACTGTGCCCGAAGACCGTTGAACTGGTCAGCAGCATCCCCAACGTCAAGGGCGCCATGTTTGCCCTGCTGCCTGGTGGTAGCCACCTGAACCCGCACCGTGACCCCTTTGCCGGTTCCCTGCGTTATCACCTGGGCCTGTCGACGCCCAACTCGGACGACTGCCGGATCTACGTCGATGGTCAGGCGTATGCCTGGCGCGACGGTGAAGATGTTATGTTCGATGAGACGTACGTGCATTGGGTGAAAAACGAAACCGACACGACGCGCGTGATCCTGTTCTGTGATATCGAACGGCCGCTCAGCAGCCCGCTGATGACACGCATCAACCGCAGTGTCAGTGCGTTCCTTGGCCGTGCCACGGCACCGCAGAACACCGATGACGAGCGTGTTGGCGGTATCAACCAGGCGTATGCCTGGAGCAAGCGTTTCAGTAACGTCATCAGTAGCAAGGTCAAGCAGTTCAAGCGGGCCAACCCAAAAGCCTATCGGGTCATGCGCCCGGTGCTGGCCGTGCTTGTTGCCTACCTGTTGTATCGCTGGTTGTTCTGACCCCTTGCGCTGTTACCGGGTGCTGACTATAGTCAGGCCCGGTAAGGCCATGTGCCTTCCGTTAATCCCCCTATTGAAGAACTGATCATGCCCGCATTCTGTCCAGTCACTGCATACGCTGCCGCGCCCGACGCGGTAGTTGTCGTGCGTGGCGCGCAGCAGCCGGCCATGATCAGCCATTACCCACCACCTGTCAGTGGCGTTCCAGGGTGTGTCGTAGCACCCCCAGGCGTGGTTGTCGTAGTGGGCTGAGCAGCTGGTGCTGCGACATCCCCTGATTACGCCTGAACACTACTGAAAGCGGTTGACTGTCCTTTTGCGGCGGCACCGTTCGGCTTACTTGCCCGAATACAGGTGGCATTTCATGTCTGTTATTTCGAAAGAATCCGTGGCCGCGGCGGCCACGACCAGCCTGTTCGTCCTGCTCTGGAGCAGTGGCGCAATTGTTTCCAAGTGGGGCCTGGCCCACGCAAGCCCCTTTGCCTTTTTGCTGATCCGTTTTGTCATCGCCCTGGCAGCGTTACTGCTGCTTGGCCCCTTGTTGAAATTGCGTTGGCCGCAAGGCCGGCGCGCGTGGCTGCAGGCGATTTCAACAGGGTGCGTGCTGCTTGGCGCTTATCAGATTTTCTACCTGTTGGCCCTGGATGCTCACGTCACACCCGGGGTAATGGCCACCGTGATGGGGGTGCAGCCGATTCTCACCATCGTGCTGATGGAGCGTCAGGGCTCCTGGAATCGGCTGTTTGGCTTGTGCCTGGGCCTGGCCGGGCTGGTAATGGTGGTTTATCAGGGCATAGGCTTGGGAGGCGTATCGTTTGCCGGCATGTGTTTCGCGTTGCTAGCGCTGGCGAGCATGACCCTGGGCACGATCATGCAAAAACGTATTACCGCTAATCCATTGGGTACCCTGCCGTTGCAGTACCTGGCGGGGTTGCTGCTGTGTGGGGTGTTTGCGCCCTTTCAGCCGCTGCATATCGATCCGGGCAGTGATGTGCTGCTGTCGGTGCTATGGATGGGATTAGTGGTTTCGGTGTTCGCCACCTTGCTGCTCTACCGGTTGATTGCCGGGGGCAATCTGGTGAATGTCACCAGTTTGTTCTACCTGGTACCGGCGGTGACCGCCATCATGGACTACCTGATCTTTGGCAACCGACTGGCATTGCTGAGTGTACTGGGCATGGGGCTGATCGTTATCGGCTTGCTGTTCGTCTTCCGCAAGCCGGCCTACGCGCCTCAGTCAGGCAGGGTTGAAGAGGCCTAGCGGTAACTGAGCCTGGCACGGCGTACAGGCAGCCAGCCGTACGCCGCGCCTGGCTGCGCGCTCAACGACGGGGTACAGGTCTTTACCTGATCACGCTGGGCTTGAGCACCAGCCACAAGGCCAGCGCAATCAATGCACCACCGTACAGGTGGGCAGCAGACAACGGTTCGTCCAGTAACCAGGCTCCCCAGAGTACGCCAAACGCGGGAATCATGAAGGTCACGGTTGACGACTTGACCGGGCCGATCTCGCTGAGCAGGCGGAAGTACACGATGTAGGCAAAGGCGGTGCAGACCAGCCCCAGGCCCAGCAGCGATAACCAGACCTCCCAACCACCCCAACTGGCCGGTGGCTGGGTCATGACGCTGTAGCCGAACAGGGGCAACAGCAGCAGAGTGGCGCCGAGCATGCTGCCCAGCGCTGAAAGGCGGCTGTCCAACCCGCCCTGGTGGTCGAGCCAGCGTCGGGCAAGAAAACCCGCGAAGCCATAGCAGGTGGTTGCCGCCAGGCAGGACAGGGCGCCTTGCAGCAGGTTCAGGTCGAAGGCTACCGGCCCGGCGCCACTGAGAATGCCGACGCCGAGCAGGCCGAGAAAAATGCCAGCGAGTTTGCTCAGGGTCATGGGTTCGCGAAAGAACAGCGCACCGATCAATACGCCCATCAAGGGCGTGGTGGCATTGAAAATGGCCGAGTAGCCGGCTGGCAGCACTTGCGCCGCGACGGAGTACAGGGTTGCCGGAATGCCTGAGTTCACCATTCCAAGCACAAGGCACGCCTTGAGTTTGCCGTGAAAATTCCACTCCACTCGCAGCAGTGCAAGGATCATCAGCAGCCCAGCACAGGCAATCGAAACACGGAAGAACGCCGTGGGCACAGTGCCCAGTACCGGCGCAATAATGCGCATGAACAGAAAGCTGGCCCCCCACACGGCAGCGAGGGTCAGCAGGCGGGTCAGGGCGATAGGGCTCACTAGGGTCTCCGGTCCGTGGTGCGGGCCGCGAGTTTACGGTAAATGCTTGATCGCCTCGCTCTGTTTCTTGCGCTGGTTTCCTGAGTAAGGATCATGCCGTTCGCGCGGGCCGGTTGCAGTAGCGTTGTCCGTCCTCCAGTAATTCCAGGGATGGGCAGTACACCGGCGTGCGGAATCAGATCTGTTTGCTACCTTTTGGCCGAAGTATCGGTGCGAGGAGTCTTTTCGTCCTGTAGGAGACTGACCTAAGCTCAGGCTTTATCCACGACACCGAGGTCCCTGTATGCCCCAGCCATGGCCGGCCGCTGATATTGCCCGGATGATCCTCGAAGGTTTCGACGACTACCGTGAGCATTTCCGCTGTATTACCGACGGTGCCCGTAGTCGCTTTGAGCAGGCCCAGTGGCAGCAAACGCAGAGCGCCTCGGCGGCACGGATCAACCTTTACGAAGACAAGGTCAGCGAGGTCAGTCAACGCCTGCACCAGGCGTTTACCGATGAGGTGCTGCTGGATGTCGCCTATTGGCCATTGGTCAAGAGTGCCTATATCGACCTGATTGATCCACGACTGGACGATGAGCTCTCCGAAACCTGGTACAACTCGATTTTCTGCAGTCTGTTCAGCCATGACCTGATCAGCGATGGCTGCATGTTCATTCACACCACCCGGCCTTCGCTGCGCAGTCACGAGCGAGCCGCGCAAACGCGCATTTACCGTCCTGACGGGCACTTGGCGGCTATGCTTGCGCAGGTCTTTGCGGATTATTCGTTTGACGTACCCTATGCCGATTTGCAGGGCGATCTGGCGCGACTTGAAGTGCAACTTCGAGAAAGCCTGCCGGACTGGGTGTGCAAGGACCCCCAACTGCAGGTCGAGTTGTTTTCCTCGGTGCTCTACCGCAACAAGGGTGCCTATCTGGTCGGGCGGATTTTTACCCAGGACGAGCAATGGCCTTTGGTAATCCCGCTACTGCACCGCGAAGGGCACGGTATCGAGATCGATGCACTGATTACCGACGAGGCGGACGTCTCTATCATCTTCTCGTTTACCCGTTCCTATTTCATGGTGGATGTACCGGTACCCGCCGAGTTCGTTGGCTTTCTCAAGCGTATTCTTCCGGGCAAGCACATCGCTGAGTTGTACACCTCGATTGGCTTTTACAAGCATGGCAAGTCGGAGTTCTACCGGGCACTGATCAACCATCTGGCCAGCACCGATGACCGCTTTATCATGGCGCCCGGGGTGCGTGGCATGGTCATGAGCGTGTTTACCCTGCCGGGCTTCAATACAGTGTTCAAAATCATCAAGGACCGTTTTTCACCCTCCAAGAGTGTCGATCGGGCCACGGTGATCGAAAAGTACCGCCTGGTGAAGAGTGTTGATCGCGTCGGGCGCATGGCCGACACCCAGGAATTTGCCGACTTTCGTTTCCCGCTGAGCAAGTTCGACCCGGAGTGCCTGGCCGAACTGCTGGAGGTGGCACCGTCTACCGTCGAGGTGCATGGTGATACCGTACTGATTCGCCACTGCTGGACTGAGCGACGCATGACCCCGCTCAACCTCTACCTGGAAAATGCCAACGATGCCCAGGTGCGTGACGCGCTGGAGGATTACGGCTTGGCCATCAAGCAGTTGGCGGCGGCGAACATTTTTCCAGGTGACATGTTGCTGAAAAACTTTGGCGTGACGCGCCATGGTCGGGTGGTGTTCTACGACTACGATGAAATCTGCTTTCTGACCGAGGTCAATTTCCGCTACATCCCGCCGCCGCGCTTCCCGGAGGATGAGATGGCCTCGGAGCCCTGGTATTCCATCGGCCCGCTGGATGTATTCCCTGAAGAGTTTCCGCCGTTCCTGTTTGCCGACAGCGCCCAGCGTCGCCTGTTCAGCCAACTGCATGGCGAACTCTATGATGCCGATTACTGGAAAGGCCTGCAGGAAGCGATCCGTGCGGGCAAGGTGATCGACGTCTTCCCGTACCGGCGCAAATGCCGCGAAGCGTGAGTCAGACGCCCGCCTTCAGGCATTTGAGCTGGCTGAAATCCTGGTGCACCTGTGCCAGCTTTTTCTCCAGGTGTTGCCGCTGATAGGGGCTGCTTTGAGCCATCAGGTCGACCAACAGGCTGCGGGTAGCGGCTTCGTTCTGTTGGTAGGCCTGGCGGTACGCAGGGGTCCAGAGACGTTCCCGGTCGATCAGCAAACGCTCCAGGCGCTCTGGAAAGTCTGCAGACTGCCGTTGCTCCACGGCGGCACTGAACTGCGCCTGCCATTCTGCGCGGTTGGTGATCCAGACATTACCCTGAGCGCCCAGTGAGTGTGCCCACTGGGTGATCCGCAACTGCTGTTGCGCGCTGAGCTCACCCAGCCAGGGTGTCAGACGCTTTTCCATGCGTCGGGTACGCTGGGCGATCTGTTTATCGAAGGGTGTATTGGCGTAAATTTCCTGCTTTTCGCGGGTATCTTCGGTAAACGCCTGACGCATGGCGCGTACCTGATCATCATCCAGGGCGCGTAACAGTTCTACCGCCGAAGGCGTGATCTGCCTGGCTACGTTGTCGATCGCGTGCTTGATTTCGTTGGTGCGCGCCTGCAATTGCGCCTCGGACACCTGATTGCTGGCCACCATCGACTTCACCCGATCGAGCCATTCAAGGTAACCCGGCAGTTGGGTGCGGCAGTGCCAGCTCAAATGTGTCGTGAGGCGCTGTTTAAGCCAGGTTTTCTGTTCGCGGTTCATGTCCAGGTAGTCGTTCAGCGACCAGGGCACGAGGATGTCGAGGTTGCGGTAGGCCAGATCAATCCGGTTGCAGGCTATCAGTGCGGCACTACAGAGAACCGCTAGCAGGAGAGGGCGCAGGTACTTGGACAGGCGGCTGTACATGAGCGGATCCTTGCATGGGCATGCCCTTTCTTTATAGAACAGGCAGGCTCTCTTGCCGACCCCACAGGTACGAACGGTTGAAAGAGACCTTCAGTGACCGGGCGGTGCCTTCGGTTCAGGTGTAGAATACCGGCCTCGCAACGAGGATTTTCGGACATGGCTTTAGTTGGGCGTTACAACAGTTTGCAAGTGGTAAAACATACGGACTTCGGTCTGTACCTGGACGGTGGAGCAGACGGCGAGATCCTCTTGCCCAACCGCTACATCCCCAAGGACACGCCCACTGAAGTTGAAGATTGGCTCAACGTCTTCGTCTACCTGGACAGTGAAGACAAGCTGATCGCCACCACCGAGAAGCCCAAGGTGCAGGTTGGCGAGTTTGCCAGCCTGAAGGTGGTCGAGATCAACAGCATTGGCATTTTCCTCGACTGGGACCTGCCCAAGGACCTGTTGATGCCGTACTCCGAGGAAAAGCATCCACTGCGTGCGGGCGACTACTGCGTGGTGCATGTCTACCTGGACAAACGCACCCGCCGCATTACGGCGACTTCACGTCTGGACCGTTACCTGGACAAGGTGCCGGCCAACTACAAGGTGGGGCAGCAGGTCGATCTGCTGGTCGCCGGCGAGACGCCCATGGGCTTCAAAGCGATCATCGACAACAAGCACTGGGGCCTTATCCACAAGAACGAAGTGTTCAAGTTCCTGCGTTCCGGCAAGCAGGAGAAGGGCTATATCAAGGAACTGCGCAGCGACGGCAAGATCGCCCTCAGCCTGCAGCCAATTGGCCAGCAGGCCGTTAACAGCCTGCACGACCTGATCCTCGACAAGCTCAAGGCGGCCAACGGCGTGTTGCCGGTCAGCGACAAGAGCGACCCGCAACTGATCAGCGACCTGTTCGGGGTCAGCAAGGGCAACTTCAAGAAGGCCATTGGCGCCTTGTACAAGGACGGCCTGATCGTGATCCACGCCGACCGTATCGAACGGGTCTGATCAGCTCTGCAGGAACCGGGCGAAACTGACATTGTTGCCGCCCGGACGCTGATCCTGCAGCCACGCATCGCGGTCGGCGCTCAGCGCCAGGCTGATGGTGGTACGGCGCTTGTGCGCATTACGCACCTCCATTTCCTCCAGGCGTGTGCGCAGGAAGCTGGTCGGCACCTTCAAGTGCTGCAACTGGTCGTTCTCCGGAGTGTGCAACAGCAGGTTGATCCAGTCACCCAGGCCGGTGTGCAGGCGCTTCACCGGTACATCAAACCACCAGATATTGCGCTTGTGATCGAGCGCGGCGAACAGGCAGTTGTCGGCGCTCAGCACCGGTGTGCCCAATTGCTGGTTGCGGCGGGCAATAGCGGTGGCTTTGTCGATTTTCATTGCGGGTTCCTACGGGTGACGCTTTGGCACGGTGTCAAAGATGCCGGGCATTTTACGCGTTCTGTGCGTTGCTGGGGTTAATTCCTGAGCCCTGATTGCTGCACTCTGGATGCCCATCGAACGATGATTTTCTCGGGCAAAAAACAGCCTGTTAATCACATTTTTTTGCATGATGGCTTTAGGCTATTGTGCGCAAGAAGTTGCGCACTGAAATGTGGATAACCCTGTGTATAGATTTGCGTAGGCCATATATTTCGGTGTGTACAGACGAGTGCGCAAGAAGTTGCGCAGCACTGCGCAACTTCTTGCGCACTTTTTCCTGATTATTTGTGCAAAAAACGACCAGTTCTGTTTGGTTTGTTTTTAAGCTTATGATTTTAAAGCATTTTAAAAAGTTGGCACGATCCTTGGCATTAGTCATTTCGTCGTGGGGCGGATTTCGCCCACGGTTTTAATGACTTTTTAGCAAGGAAAATACCAATGGCTACTCCTGCATACATGTCCGTCGAGGGCACCAAACAAGGCCTGATCACTGCCGATGCCTTCACCGCGGATTCCGTGGGCAATACCTATCAGGAAGGTCATGAAGACCAAGTCATGGTCCAAGGCTTCCAGCACGAAGTGATCATTCCCCGTGACCCGCAATCTGGCCAGCCTACAGGTCAGCGCGTACACAAGCCCGCAGTCGTCACCAAAGTGTTCGATAAGGCTTCGCCGCTGCTGCTGGCGGCACTGACGTCCGGTGAGGTGCTTAGAAAGGTCGAGATCAAGTGGTACCGCACCTCGGCGTCCGGCACCCAGGAGCATTACTACACCACCACCCTGGAAGACGCGATCATCGTCTATATCAAAGACTACATGCACAACTGCCAGGACCCAAGCAACGCGCATTTCACGCATCTGCAAGACGTGCATTTCACCTACCGCAAGATCACCTGGACGCATGAGGTCTCGGGTACCTCCGGCTCTGATGACTGGCGCGCGCCGGTTGCCGGCTAAGGCTGATTGATCTTACTGCGCAGCGGTCGGCCTTCGTGTCGCCCGCTGCGCACTGCCTGGCGCTGCCGATACCCTGACGGAGGAACATTGGATGTTCGCACCGGCCAATCAACCGCATTTCCGCCTGACCATAGAAGGTCTGGAACATGACCTTCAGGTGCTGTCCTTCAACGGGCAGGAGGCGATCAGCCGGCCGTTTCACTTCGAGCTCGAACTGGTCAGTGAACGACCCTCGCTCGATCTGGAGGGCCTGTTGCACAAGCTTGCTTTTTTGCAGTTTTCGCCCAATGGGCATGGCATACATGGGCAGATCTACCGCGTTGCCGTGGGCGATGCCGGTAAGCGCCTGACGCGCTATCGGATCACGCTGCGACCGCGTCTGTCCTATTTGGCGCACCGCAGTAACCAACGCATTTTTCAGCACCTGACGGTGCCGCAAATCATTGCTCGTGTGCTTGAAGAGCACGGCATCTTCAGCAACACCTATCGGTTTCACCTGAGTGGGGTCTATCCCGAGCGCGAGTACTGCGTTCAATACGCCGAGTCTGACCTGCATTTCATCCAGCGTCTGAGTGAAGAGGTCGGTTTGCACTATCACTTTCAGCACAGCGTCGAAGCGCACACGCTGGTGTTCGGTGATGATCAGACGGTGTTTCCGGTTCTTGCTCCTGTGCGTTATCAGCCTGACACGGGCATGGTCGCTGAAGTACCCGTGATCAAGCACTTTGGCCTGCGGGTAGAGACGCGTACCAGCCGCGTCACTCGGCGTGACTACGACTTCAAGACACCGCGCCTCGAACGGGAGGGCAAGGCCGAAAGCGAGGCCAGGCCAGACCTTGAGGACTACGGCTACCCTGGACATTTCAATCAGGACAAGCAGGGTGCTCTGCTGGCCAAGCGAGCGTTGGAGCGCCATCGCAGCGATTACCAGCAAGCACACGGCGACAGTGATCAGCCCTTGTTGGTCAGCGGGCACTTCCTGCGCCTGGCCGAGCATGGCAACCCTGCCTGGAACGACCTGTGGCTGTTGACCGAAATCACCCATGAAGGCCGACAGCCTCAGGTGCTTGAAGAAGCCATCGTCAGTGATTTCGAGGCTGACCTCGACGGTTTTCATCAGGGCTACCGTAATCACTTCGTCGCCACGCCTTGGGATACCCCATTCCGTCCACCGCTTGAGCACCCCAAACCGAGGTTGTTCGGCACGCAGAGCGCAGTTGTCACCGGTCCCGAAGGCGAAGAGATCTATTGCGATGCCTATGGGCGGGTGAAGGTGCAGTTTTTCTGGGACCGTGAAGGCCAGGCCGACGAGCGCACCAGCTGCTGGATGCGTGTGGCCTCCAACTGGGCCAGTCAGGGTTTCGGGGCTATCTCGTTGCCGCGTATTGGCATGGAAGTATTGATCAGCTTCCAGGAGGGGGATCCTGACAGGCCGTTAGTCACCGGTTGCCTGTTTCATGGCGTTCATCTTCCGCCTTACCGGCTACCTGACTTCAAGACCGTCGCGACGGTCAAGAGCAAGGAGCACAAGGGTAGCCGCAGCAACGAGCTGCGCATTGACGACACCAATCAACGCACAGACGCCCGTGGCTACATGTTCCGTGTGGCCTTGCGCGACTCTTTACGTGAGGCCGAGCGCCAAAATACGCTGTTCACGGACATGCTGCCTGAAGAGCAGAAGCTGGAGAAACACAGTCTCTACGGGCTGAATCTTCAGGTGCCAGAGGGGATGGCGAAATGAAGGTTTTAGACGGGTTGTCTAGTGTGAAGTCTCTGCTGAGCCACTGGGTCAGGCCACGAGAACTGCCGCCTCAGCTGACGTGGAAATATGCACATGAGTCTGAACTGCTGGGCTGGAGGATAAAAGCGCGAAACTATAATACCGTTATTGCTAATGGGTTGTTTGTTTTCTGGCTGGTGGTTGCTGTTTGGTTTGGGTTTTCTGTGCACTCAAATTTTGAAAGGTACGATGAGCCTACGCGCTCATTGTGCGCTCTTTTGTTTTTTCTGTATTGATGGTAGCTGTGTTGAGCATGACCCATCAGCGCATGAACTTCGCCTACCGTTTTACAGCATCTGGTGCTGAATTTTGTGAGTGGAAAAATTTTCCAGAGTGGGCACTGAAATTCTTGACGTGTCTCGCGATTATTTCGGCGATTCTCTTTGCCTGTATGGCAAGCCTCTATCGCGACGCTAGCTTTCTAATCTATGCCGTGATCGCGCCCGCGAAGATGATGCTTTTGCGCGCGTCAATGAACTCAAAAAATTATCGTGGGGTACACACGATATTTCATCTGAGAACCTTTGAGTGGTCTGAGTTTACAGAGGTTGTTATTGATAAAAAGCAGGGGTTAGTGGGTTTGGAGTTTGCTTGGTATGACAATTATATGAAGGAGAATGCCCTTAGTGTCGCACCGTTGTTTGCCAAATGCTGCGAGCTTGATCATCTACTGGCCTTTTTCGAGGCGCGACTTCCACATCTTCCGCGTGTCGCCCGTCCCATAGACCGGGCTGCTTGAAGAGGGGCAAGCTGGCCGCTTCCAAGGCTTTAGGCGATTGCCAAGGATGCAGGCACCAGTGTACTCACTGGCATCTGCGCTGAAGCCATCGCAGGCAAGCCTGCGTCCCACAGAGAGCGCACGGCAAGAAAAATGGAACGTTGAGGGCGCAGTGTGGGTCAATGGGGCGATTGATCTCTTTGCAGTTGCGTTGTGCTGCCTGCCCGTTGCTCATTTAAACTAACGTGAGTTGATCACTGTTACCGCGCACATGGAACCTGCCGATGACTGTCGAGCAGTGACAGGAGACACCATGATATTTCCCGACTTGCGCGGCTTGCCGCTTCACCGTGTGCTGGTGAGAACGGTCCGCGAGTTTCTCAATGATGAGATGTCCACCTATGCGTCGGCACTGGCTTACCAGATGCTGTTTTCGCTGTTCCCCTTCCTGCTGTTCCTGATTGCATTGATCGGGTTCCTGCACCTGCCGGACTTTTTCTCCTGGTTGCGCTTGCAGTCTGAGCTGGTGCTGCCGCCGCAGGCACTGGAGCAGGTCAACCCGGTGATTGACCAGTTGCAGCAGTCCAAGGGTGGGTTGCTCTCGATTGGTATTGTTGTTGCGTTGTGGACGGCATCGGCGGGCGTACGGTTGATGATGAGTGCGATGAACGCGGCCTATGATGTGGTCGAGCAACGGCCTATCTGGAAGCGTTTTCCGCTGTCGATCATCTACACCGTGGGCATTGCCGGTATGTTGCTGGCTGCCGCTGCCTTCATGGTGCTCGGGCCGCAGGTGATGGCCTGGGTCGCGTCGCAGGTGGGGATGGAGGACTTCATCGTTACGCTCTGGATGGTGCTGCGCTGGCCGGCCATTGTCATTTTGTTGATGGTGGCGGTGGCATTGATCTATTACGTGATGCCAGATGTGAAGCAGAGATTCCGTCTGATCACACCGGGTTCGGTGTTGGCGGTAGTGGTATGGATCATTGCGTCTCTGGGCTTTGGTTATTACGTCAAGACCTTTGCCGATTACAACGCCATGTACGGCAGTATCGGTGCGATCATTGTGCTGTTGCTGTACTTCTATATCTCGGCGGCGGTGTTGCTGTTGGGCGCAGAGATGAACGCGGTGATCGACCATATGTGCGAGGAGATCAGCACCCTCGGCAAAAAGGCGTTTACCGATGACGATCATAGCCATGATAAAAAGCATGTTTCCGGACTTGGTCGCGATCATTCGCTCCAGCCTGAATCCGATCCCGAACGTTGAGTCGAATGCCCCATGATTCGTGAAATCCTGAAAATGGGCGATGAGCGCCTGTTGCGCATCGCACCACCGGTGCCAGCCTATCTGTATGGCAGCCTCGAGTTGGAGCAGTTGATTGCTGACATGTTCGAGACCATGCGCCATGTTGGCGGGGTCGGGCTGGCTGCACCTCAAATCGGTGTTGACCTGCAGTTGGTCATCTTTGGTTTCGAGCGCAGCGAGCGTTACCCGGATGCCGAGGCCGTGCCGCAGACCATCCTGCTCAACCCGGTGATCACACCGTTAGGCACTGAAGTCGAGGACGGTTGGGAAGGGTGCCTGTCGGTGCCGGGCCTGCGTGGTGTAGTACCGCGCTATACCCGTATTCGTTATGAAGGCGTTGACCCTCTGGGCATGCCGATTCAGCGAGTGGCTGAAGGCTTCCATGCCCGCGTGGTGCAGCATGAATGCGACCACCTGATCGGTCGGCTGTACCCTTCGCGCATTCACGACTTCGCCAAGTTCGGTTACACCGAAGTGTTGTTTCCAGGCTTGGTCGATCAGGACGATTGAGGCCGAACCATCGCCAGCAGGGCTTTGCTGCGTTGATAGCGCACCAGGCGGTCCGCCAGTGGGGCGGGCAACGTGTGGGCTGATGCAAAGCCCAGCCGAGCGTAGAACGCCTGCAGATCAGGATGACAGAACAACCAGACGCTGCCTTCCTCTTGGCGCGTTGCTGTTTCTATCAGGCCCCGGGCAATGCCCTGCGCACGCCATTCTGTGCCCACCAGTAATCCGGTCAACCAACTGCCACCGGGCACCGCCGTAAGGTTCAGCGCGGCGATGAGCTGTGGTGCGCGTGCAACCCAGTGTTGCCCGCCGGGAGCCGCACGCATCGATGAACCCTGGCTTTTGTAGAATTTATTCAGCAGTGGCTGCTCAAGGGCAGGCAGCAGGCAGTAGTGGATCTGAGGCACGATGGGTTTCCACGCAAGGCTCTATCTCGCGGTTTTACACCAGGGGGTGTCGGCCCGTCGAGCCCTGTGCAAGGTGGTTATTGTTACGGAATCGGTAATAGTGAATGTACGGCTTCGGGATTTAACGACGGAAGTTGCGCTGTAAACTAAGCACATCCCAAACAGAATAGTTAATTGGGGTCGGTACTTCGTGTTACATCAACCTGTGATGTAACAACTTCTCCCCGCCCATCCGGCGCATGAAGTGAATTTGTTTGTTTGATTGCTTTGCAGGCCAACTAACATGAAAAAATTACTTGCATTCGCCTTGATCGGTTTTTCTACATTTGCGCTGGCAGATGAAGTTGAAACGGCAGCCGCTCAACCTGTTGCCGAGCAGTATGATTACTCGCAAAACCTCGATATTGCCAAGGTAATCAGCCTGTCGACCCTGCCAAATGTGTGTGAAGTCGTGCCAGCAACCATGACTTATGAAGACCATCAGGGCCAGCGTCATACCATTGAATACCGCGCCATGGGTGACGGTTGCAGCAACGGTTAATAGGCATTGCCAGATGTTCTCAAGCCCCCGCAGCAGCGGGGGTTTTATTGTTGTGCGCCAGGCATGGCGCGTTGCGCGTTAGCGCAACCCGTTTGGCTGTGGTGGCTGAATGGGTGACTTGGAG
>NZ_PJQQ01000028.1:0-71780 GCF_002858665.1 Pseudomonas sp. FFUP_PS_473 | reverse complement strand
GTGGTGGGTGATGACGGGATCGAACCGCCGACCCTCTGCTTGTAAGGCAGATGCTCTCCCGGCTGAGCTAATCACCCATCGTCTCGGTGTGGTGCGCATTCTACGGAGCACCTTAGAGTCTGGCAAGCACTTTTTTAAAAAATTTTTTCAAGCCTTCCAACGACTTAGCAGACTTGGCCTGAGACGGCTGCTCGGAGAATAATGCCCCCTTATGTGTTAAGGAGAGATGCACCCCATGTGGTTCAAAAACCTGCTGATCTATCGCCTGACCCAGGACATCCCGTTTGACCCCGAGGCGCTGGAAACCGCTCTGGCCAGCAAGCCAGCGCGCCCTTGTGCCAGCCAGGAATTGACCACCTACGGCTTCGTCGCGCCATTTGGCAAGGGTGAAGACGCTCCACTGGTGCATGTCAGTCAGGACTTCCTGCTGATCGCCGCACGTAAAGAAGAACGTATCCTGCCTGGCAGTGTCGTGCGCGATGCGGTTAAAGAGAAGATCGACGAGATCGAGGCCGAGCAAATGCGCAAGGTCTATAAAAAGGAACGTGATCAGATCAAGGATGAAATCATCCAGGCGTTCCTGCCACGTGCCTTTATCCGTCGCTCGGCAACCTTCGCCGCCATCGCCCCCAAGCAGGGCCTGATTCTGGTCAATGCCTCCAGCGCCAAGCGTGCCGAAGACCTGCTCTCCACCCTGCGTGAAGTGATGGGCTCGCTTCCCGTACGACCACTGAGCGTGAAGATCGCCCCAAGCGCGACCATGACCGAGTGGGTGAAAACCCAGCAAGCCGCCCCGGACTTCTATGTCCTGGACGAGTGCGAGCTGCGTGACACCCATGAAGACGGCGGCATCGTTCGCTGCAAACGTCAGGACCTGACCAGCGACGAGATCCAGATGCACCTGGGCACTGGCAAGCAAGTCACCCAATTGTCGCTGGCCTGGCAGGACAAGCTGTCCTTCGTGCTCGACGACAAGATGGTGATCAAACGCCTGAAGTTCGAAGAACTGCTGCAGGATCAGGCCGAGGAAGACGGTGGTGATGAGGCCCTGGGCCAACTCGATGCCAGCTTCACCCTGATGATGCTCACTTTCGGTGAGTTCCTGCCGGCCCTGTTTGAAGCGCTGGGTGGTGAAGAGATCCCGCAGGGGATCTAAGGGCAACGTCTAGATCGCGAGCAAACCAGCCCACCTGCACGAGAGCGGGTGGCTGGTCTTGCCCGTGATAGAAGCACCACGCACTCACTGGCACCTCACCGATGCCATCGCAGGCATGCCTGCTCAAGCCGCATGGGTTCCCCTAGGGTCTGCATGAAAAGTCTTGAGACGAAGGTCAGGCAAGGCGAAAACAGCCGAGGAAGCGGAGTTTACGGGTTGTAAATGAGCATTCCGAGGCTGTTTTCAACGCAGCATCACCGAGTATCAAGGCTTTTCGTACAGAGCCTAATACTCTTCACTTAAGTCCTTTGAGTGTTCAAGCGTGCTCAAGCAACCGCGTCACGGCCAAGCGTTCAGGAGCGCTTTGCTTTTAGTGCGCGCAGTGGCAGACGCTGAAGGGCGTCCCTTCAGGAGGCTGAGTGGAGCCGTCGCGTAGTGAGCGCTGATGGGCCATGGATGGCCCGTCGGCGCGTCCACACGGGAGCGATGGCGTAAGGAAGGAACCCGAAGCGCAGCGTAGGGCCGGATGTCGGGACAGGGCGTTTTGCCCACTTTTGTGCCCTTCAAAAGTGGGTCGCCGTAAAAGGCGAAACCAGCCGGTGGTGCCGCTGCAGGGAATGGATATGTTCGCGAAGTGAATGCCAATAGCCACAAACATGCGTCGCCCCCTGAGGTACTCGCCGGCGTATTGCCCTACCCCTCGAGTTTGTGCACTCTATATGCCCACAGTGAGGACGACCTCACGACGCATCGCGTGATCAATCCGGGGACGGCCCCATCACCTGATGGAGACACTGCATGTCCTGGATCATTCTGTTTTGTGCCGGCCTGTTCGAAGTCGGCTGGGCTGTCGGCCTGAAGTACACCGACGGCTTTACCCGCCCATTGCCAACCCTGCTGACCATTGCAGCCATGCTGGTCAGCCTGGGTTTGCTTGGCCTGGCCATGAAGGAGCTGCCGCTCGGCACAGCCTATGCCATCTGGACCGGCGTCGGCGCAGTGGGCACGGTGATCGCCGGGGTTATCCTGTTCGGCGAATCCATGGCCCTGATGCGCCTGGCCAGCGTTGCCCTGATCGTCACCGGCCTGGTCGGGCTGAAGGTCAGCGCCAGCTGACCTGCCCTACCCGGGTCAGCGCACCGTGCCACGCAACGCGCTGACCCGCTCGCGCAATACGGCCGGCTCTGCCGCCTCAACCGGGACGGCGGTACCGGCCACCAGGGTCACCCGCGACCACAAGCGACGGAAGAAGCCCTTGGCCGGATCCCGGCTGAAGAAACTCCCCCACAAGCCCTGCAAGGCCATCGGGATCACCGGCACGGGTGTCTGCTCGATGATCAGGCGTACACCGCCTTTGAACTCATCGATTTCACCGTCCGAGGTCAGTTTGCCTTCCGGAAAGATGCACACCAACTCACCCTGCCGCAGACACTCGGCTATTTTCTCGAAAGCCCGTTCATAAATGTGCGGGTCTTCCTTGCGCCCGGCAATCGGGATGGCCCCAGCGGTGCGGAAGATGAAGTTGAGCACCGGCAGGCGGTAGATCTTGTAATACATAACGAAACGGATCGGCCGCCGCACCGCACCACCGATCAACAATGCATCGACGAAGGACACGTGGTTGCACACCAGCAGGGCTGCACCATCATCGGGAATCAACTCAAGGTCGCGGTGTTCGACACGGTACATGGAGTGGCTGAGCAGCCAGATCATGAAACGCATGGTGAATTCGGGGACGATCTTGAAGATGTAGGTGTTGACCGCGATGTTCAGCAGCGAGACCACCAGGAACAGCTGTGGAATGCTCAGCTTGGCCACACTCAACAGCACAATGGTGACGATGGCCGAGACCACCATGAACAGTGCGTTGAGGATGTTGTTCGCAGCAATGACCCGGGCCCGCTCATTCTCGGCGGTACGCGACTGGATCAAGGCATACAGCGGCACGATGTAGAAGCCGCCGAACACGCCCAGCCCGAGGATCGACAGCATGATCCACCAGGCCTGACTCATGCCCAGCAGGGTCAGCCAGTCGTGCGGCTGCGCCCCGGCCACGACATCGCCCGAATGCCACCACCAGAGCAGGCCAAACAGGGTCAGGCCAAAGGAGCCGAACGGCACCAGGCCGATCTCGACCTTGCGTCCGCTAAGGCGCTCACACAACAGCGAACCGAGCGCGATACCCACTGAGAACAGGGTCAATACCAAGGTGACCACGGTTTCGTCACCGTGCAGCCAGTCTTTGGCGTAGGCAGGAATCTGGGTGAGGTAGATCGCCCCGACAAACCAGAACCAGGAGTTGCCGACGATCGAACGCGACACCGCCGGGGTCTGATTCAAGCCCAGGCGCAGGGTCGCCCAGGACTGGGTGAAGATGTTCCAGTCCAGTTTCATCTGCGGCGCAGCAGCAGCGGCACGCGGAATCCATTGACTGGACAGGTAACCGAGCGCAGCCACCGATACCACGGCGGTCGCAACCACAGGGGCATAGTGACCACTGGACATCATCACACCCGCGCCAATGGTGCCCGCCAGGATGGCGAGAAAGGTGCCCATCTCAACCAGGCCGTTACCCCCCACCAACTCTTCCTCATGCAGCGCCTGCGGCAAGATCGAGTACTTGACCGGGCCGAACAACGCCGAATGGGTGCCCATGGCAAACAACGCCAACAGCATCAGCGCCAGGTGATTGGTGAGAAAACCAATGGCACCGACCGCCATGATGCCGATCTCGGCCAGCTTGATCACACGGATCAATGCGTCCTTGGCGAACTTTTCGCCAAACTGCCCGGCCAGTGCAGAGAACAGAAAAAACGGCAGGATAAACAGCAGCGCACACAGGTTGACCCAGATCGACCGGTCACCCTCGATGCTGAGCTTGTAGAGAATGGCGAGAATCAACGACTGCTTGAAGATGTTGTCATTGAAGGCACCCAGCGACTGGGTAATGAAAAACGGCAGAAATCGCCGTTTGCCGAGCAATGTGAATTGCGAGGGGTGACTCATCGTCCGTGTACCTGCATGGGGCTTTGTTATTGGAGGTCAGCTGCGCCGTAAAAGCCACAGTTGTAGCATAAACGCCCTTGCAGGAGCCGGTCTTGCCAGCAACCGAGCCACCTGCAAGACCAGCACCTACAGAGCACTCAGGCCCGAAGATCCGCAATACACGGCGACACGAACAGCTCACCACGCCAGGCGCCACGCAGCGTCCGGCTGGCCACCAGCAGCCAGAGGCCGATCAGCGCCAGCACCAACACACTGCCGATGATCTGAAAGAAGCCCAATTCAAGCCAGGCGGCGAGCTTCAGCGTTGCCAGGGCATACACCCCCAACGGAAAGGTAAAGCCCCACCAACCAAGGTTGAACGGCATGCCGTGGCGCATGTATCGCAGGGTAATCAGCACTGCCGTCAGCAACCACCATAAGCCGCAGCCCCACAGCACGATGCCGGCGATCAGGCCAATACCCCGGGCAATTTCGCCGAGCCCGCCCAGGCCGTTGGCGGCAAACACGGCAGGTGCATCGCTGCCCAGCAACAACATGCCCAAGGCGCCGGTACCAATCGGCCCCAAGGCCAGCCAGCTTGAAGCCGCCATGCTGGTATGGGGCAACTTGTGCAGGGCCATGCGTAACAAGAGGATGGTCAGGATGCTGAACGCCACCGGCAGCGAGACCGCCCACAACACATAGCTGACGATCAACACCTGGAACTGCTGATGCGGATCCGCCAGATGCGGCGCCAACAGGCCACCGCTGGCCGCCGCCACCTCGGCAGCCACCACCGGCAATAACCAGACGGCGGTCATCTGATCGATGCTGTGCTCCTGACGGGTGAACATCAGGTACGGAATGGCCACGCCGCAGAGCACGGCCAGTGCCACGTCGAACCACCACAGCGCCTCGACCCACGGCAAGATTCCCTGCCCCCAGCGTTCAAGGCCGAACAGCAGGGCACCATTGAGAATCGTTGCCAGGCCCATCGGAATCGTCCCAAAGAACATGGAAACCGTAGAGTGGGCAAAGATCCTGCGTGCCTCATGAAAGTACAACACCCAACGCGCCGCATAGACGCCGCTGAATAGAATGAATAAAGCGATCGTCAGCAGCCACAAGGCCTCGGCCACGCCACTCAGCGCTGGCATCGCCTGCTTGAGCGCCAAGGCAAGAACACCGGTCCCCATGGTGACGGCGAACCAGTTAGGCGTGAACTGGCGAATCACTTCGCGTGGATGGGCCAGTTGATGGAACGGACGCAGCGATACGGCGCTGCTGGTCGGGCATGGCATGGTTTGCACTCCTGTCCTCTGGTGAGGTAGAGCCCATGGTAGAGGCGCCTTTAATATCTATAAAACGGGTAATTTCTCTAACTATTATCTATTTTTCCGATACAACCTGATAATTCGTGGTGTGCTTCAGACCCCGGCATTGCGATGGCCTTCAATCGGCTGCTGATCACGGTGCAATGGATGACCCTCCGTGATGCCCCTGCGACGCTGCGCCACTGCTACCATGGTCGGCACTGACTAAGCACGAACGGCATGCCAGACTGATAGATCGAGGTATACCGTTAGGCTGGAGGTGTACTCCCCCTTTTCTTCGGAGTTGTCATGTCGCTGTCCAGTGGGCTGATCGCCTTGGTCGCCCTGGCCTATATGGCCATCATGTTCGCCATCGCTTTCTACGGCGACCGCCGCAGCAAGCCGCTGCCCCCGCGCCTGCGTGCCTGGGTGTACAGCCTTTCGCTGGCCGTGTACTGCAGCAGTTGGACATTCTTCGGTTCGGTCGGCCAGGCCGCCGAACAACTCTGGGCATTCCTGCCTATCTACCTCGGCCCGGTGCTGCTGATGCTGTTTGCACCCTGGGTGCTGCAGAAGATGGTGCTGATCAGCAAGCAGGAAAACATCACCTCGATTGCCGACTTCATCGCCGCCCGTTACGGCAAGTCGCAGGCACTGGCCGTGGTGGTCGCACTGATCTGCCTGGTGGGTGTGCTGCCGTACATCGCCTTGCAACTCAAAGGCATCGTATTGGGGGTCAACCTGCTGATAGGCGCAGGCGCCGACGCCACTGGCAGCCGAGTGCAGGACACCGCCCTGGTGGTCTCGCTGGTGCTTGCGCTGTTCACCATCGTCTTCGGTACTCGCAGCCTGGATGTCACCGAACACCACCGTGGCATGGTGCTGGCCATTGCCTTTGAGTCGCTGGTCAAACTGCTGGCGTTTCTCGCCGTCGGCGCCTTCGTCACCTTCAACCTGTATGACGGCTTCGACGACCTGTTCAGCCAGGCACGATTGGCACCCCGCCTGGAAACCTACTGGCAGGAAACCATCAACTGGCCGTCGATGGTGGTCCAGACCGGTGTGGCAATGATGGCGATCATCTGCCTGCCGCGGCAGTTCCATGTCACCGTGGTGGAAAACATCGACCCTCAGGACCTGCGCCTGGCGCGCTGGGTGTTTCCGGCCTACCTGATCCTCGCCGCACTGTTCGTAGTCCCGATAGCCCTGGCCGGGCAGATGATGCTACCCGACTCGGTCATCCCCGACTCGTTCGTGATCAGCCTGCCGCTGGCCGAAGCCCACCCGGCCCTGGCGTTGCTGGCATTTATCGGTGGCGCATCGGCGGCTACCGGCATGGTGATCGTCGCCAGCGTGGCGCTGTCGACCATGGTCTCCAACGACATGCTGCTGCCGTGGCTGCTACGGCGTAACAACGCCGAGCGCCCCTTTGAAGTATTCCGCCACTGGATGCTCTCGGTTCGCCGGGTATCGATCGTTGCGATCCTGCTGCTGGCCTATGTCAGTTATCGCCTGCTCGGTTCCACGGCAAGCCTGGCAACCATCGGCCAGATTGCTTTTGCCGCCATCACCCAACTGACGCCAGCCATGTTTGGCGCGCTGTACTGGAAACAGGCCAACCGCCGTGGCGTTTTTGCCGGCCTTGCAGCCGGTATTTTCATCTGGTTCTACACCCTGGTTCTGCCCATCGCCGCTCACAGCCTCGGCTGGTCGCTCAACCTGCTCCCAGGCTTGGCGTGGCTGCACAGCAACCCACTGAACCTGCCGATAACCCCGCTGACGCAGGGTGTGGTGTTGTCGCTGGCCGGTAACTTCACCCTGTTCGCCTGGGTGTCGATCCTTTCCCGCACACGGGTATCGGAGCACTGGCAGGCAGGCCGCTTCATCGGCCAGGAAACCAACGCCCGCCCGAGCAACCGCTCGCTGCTGGCAGTACAGATCAACGACCTGCTGAACCTGGCAGCACGGTTTGTCGGCGAAGAGCGTGCGCGCCAAAGTTTCATCCGCTTCGCCTACCGCCAGGGCAAGGGCTTCAACCCTAATCAGAACGCCGACGGTGACTGGATCGAGCATACCGAACGACTGCTCGCAGGCGTGCTCGGAACCTCTTCGACCCGGGCCGTGGTCAAGGCGGCCATCGAAGGCCGCGACATGCAACTCGAAGACGTCGTGCGTATCGCCGACGAGGCTTCCGAGGTGCTGCAGTTCAACCGGGCACTCTTGCAGGGCGCCATCGAAAACATCAGCCAGGGCATCAGTGTGGTCGACCAGTCACTGCGCCTGGTGGCCTGGAACCGCCGTTATCTGGAACTGTTCAATTACCCGGACGGCTTGATCAGTGTCGGCCGGCCAATTGCCGACATCATTCGCTACAACGCCGAACGCGGCCTGTGCGGCCCCGGCGAGGCTCAGGTCCATGTTGCCCGACGCCTGCACTGGATGCGCCAGGGCCGTGCCCACACGTCCGAGCGCTTGTTCCCCAATGGCCGGGTCATCGAACTGATCGGCAACCCGATGCCGGGTGGCGGGTTCGTCATGAGTTTTACCGACATCACGCCGTTCCGCGAAGCCGAACAAGCCCTGAAGGATGCCAACGAGGGCCTCGAGCAGCGGGTTGCTGCGCGAACCCACGAACTGTCGCAACTGAACCTGGCCCTGACCGAAGCGAAAAGCCACGCCGAAGCCGCCAACCAGTCCAAGACCCGTTTCCTCGCGGCGGTCAGCCACGACCTGATGCAGCCACTGAACGCCGCCCGGCTGTTCTCCGCCGCGCTCTCCCACCAAGGCGACGGGCTGTCCACCGAGGCACAGCAACTGGTTCAGCATCTGGACAGTTCGCTGCGCTCCGCCGAAGAATTGATCAGCGACTTGCTGGACATCTCCCGCCTGGAAAACGGCAAGATCACCCCCGACGCCAAGCCGTTCGCCCTGAACGAGTTGTTCGATACCCTGGGCGCCGAGTTCAAGGTACTGGCCCGGGAACAGGGCCTGGACTTCCGCGTGCGCAGTAGTCGTTTACGGGTGCAAAGCGACATGAAACTGCTGCGGCGGATTCTGCAGAATTTCCTGACCAACGCCTTCCGCTACGGCAAGAGCCCGATCCTGCTTGGCGTAAGGCGTAGCCAGGACAACCTGTGGCTGGAAGTCTGGGACCGCGGCCCGGGCATCGCCAACGACAAGCTGCAGGTGATTTTCGAGGAATTCAAACGCCTGGACAGCCACCAGACCCGCGCAGAAAAAGGCCTCGGCCTGGGCTTGGCGATCGCTGACGGTCTCTGCCGCGTATTGGGCCATCCGCTGCAAGTGCACTCATGGCCCGGCAAAGGCAGCGTATTTCGGGTCTGCGTACCACTGGCCACGACGCCAGTCGCACCACCCGCGCCTGTTGCCGAACAAGCCGGACAACCCCTGGCGGGGATGCAGGTGCTGTGTGTCGACAACGAGGACAGCATCCTCATCGGCATGAACAGCCTGCTCAGCCGCTGGGGTTGCCAGGTCTGGACTGCGCGCAACCGCGACGAATGCGAGGCACTGCTGGCCAAAGGGCTGCGCCCGCACTTGGCACTGGTGGACTACCACCTGGATGATGGCGAAACCGGTACCGAACTGATGGCCTGGTTACGTACACGCCTCGGCGAACCGGTACCGGGCGTAGTGATCAGTGCCGACGGTCGGAGCGAAATGGTTGCCCAAGTGCATGCCGCCGGCCTCGACTACCTGGCCAAGCCGGTCAAGCCGGCAGCGTTGCGCGCCTTGCTCAATCGACATCTGAGCCTGGTCCAGTAAGCACCTCGGCAGCCAGGCCATCGTTGTCGCTCAGTGCCCGTTCAAGCAGGTCGGCGGGCAGGCTCTTGCTGGCCCGGGCACCGAGCAGCTTGAGCTGCTCGCTGCGACTGATCAGGTTGCCGCGCCCCTCGCACAGCTTGTTGCGCGCCGCCGCATACGCCTTGTCGACCTGCTGCAGACGACTACCGAGCTCGTCCAGGTCCTGGATGAACAGCACAAACTTGTCGTAGAGCCAGCCTGCACGCTCGGCAATTTCCCGTGCGTTCTGGCTTTGCCGCTCCTGCTTCCAGAGGCTGTCAATTACGCGCAGGGTCGCCAGCAAGGTGGTCGGGCTGACGATCACGATCTGCCGATCAAAGGCTTCCTGGAACAAATTGGGTTCAGCCTGCAGCGCCGCCGAAAACGCCGCTTCAATGGGGACGAACAACAGCACAAAGTCGAGACTGTGCAACCCCTCAAGGCGGTTGTAGTCCTTACCGGATAACCCTTTGACGTGGTTGCGCAAGGACAGCACATGCTGCTTGAGCGCCGCTTGAGCGATCTCGTTGTCAGCCGCTGCCACATATTGCTGGTAGGCCGTGAGGCTGACCTTGGAGTCGACGACCACTTGTTTGTCGCCCGGCAACATGATCAACACATCGGGCTGGAAACGCTCGCCGTCAGCACTCTTGAGGCTGACCTGGGTCTGGTACTCACGCCCTTTTTCCAACCCTGCGTGCTCAAGTACCCGTTCAAGAATCAACTCGCCCCAGTTACCCTGGGTTTTCTGCCCCTTGAGCGCCTGCGTCAGGTTGGTAGCTTCGTCACTCAGGCGCAGGTTCAACTGCTGCAAACGCTCCAGCTCTTTTGCCAGGGAAAAGCGCTCGCGGGCCTCCTGTTGGTAGCTGTCTTCAACACGCTTCTCAAAGGCCTGGATTCGCTCCTTGAGCGGGTCGAGCAGTTGCCCCAGGTGCTGCTGGCTGGTCTGTGCGAAACGCTGCTCACGCTCGTCGAAGATCTTCGTGGCCATCTCGGCAAACTGGGCGCGCAGTTCATCACGCGAGCCCTGCAAGTCCTGCAGGCGCTGCTGATGGCTGTCCTGCTGCTCACGCAGCTCGGCAGCCAGCGCGGCACAGTGGGCATCCAGCCGGCGTAGCTCAGCCTCCTTGGCGGCGCGCTCAAGTTGCCAGGCATGAGCGGCATCGCTGGCGTTGTCACGTTCGATCTGCAGCAGTTCGAGCTCGCGTGCCTGTGCGGCCAGAGTCGCCTGCTTGGCGGCATTGGCCTGCCCCAGGTCACTGACCTCATCACGGCAGGCATCCAACTGCGCAACCAAGCCCTCTTGAGCCAGCTGAGCATTGCCCAGCCGCTCCTCAAGCAGCGCACTTTCAGCCTGACGAGCAGCCAAACGACGCTGCAACTGCAGGACCAGGCCCAAACAGGGCAACGCAGCCGCCAATACGCCCAGCAAAATACTGGTCAGATCCACCGCCATAGCTATCTCCCAAGGAAAAACTGCCCCAGCTTAACAGCCCCGGACAGCGCGCTGTATCTAGCGCTCGAGCAATTGCTTGAGCAGGCGTGCGGCCTCCTGCGAGCCCTGGCCTGCGGCCTGCTCCAGCCAGTGACGGGCCTGCTCAGGCGCGTTGAACTGAGGCTGGGCACAGAGTCGGCCATATTCCAACTGAGCACGGCGATCACCGGCACGGGCGGCCTGGCGCAAAAGTTCATGACCGATTCGTCGGTCGCGGGCATTACCACAATCGCGGCAGAGCATTTGCCCCAAGCGACTTTGAGCAACCACTACGCCCTGGCGAGCGGGCTGTTTGAGCAGACGACCCGCAATGTGCTTGATGTTGCGGTTATCACCCAGACGCGGGCTGTCGAGCAACCACAGGGCAACCTTCAGCGACAGGCGTCGTGGTTCGGGAAGCGGCATTTGAACAAGGCTGGACGCGGGGACTTTACTGCGAAACTTCATAAAAACGATGGAGGTAACTCGAGAGGCGCGCCACTCTACTCCTTTTATTCAGCAATGGCTCAACCGGACTCGACAGTTTTTTTTCGTCCGTTCGGCACATTTTTTCTTGACGCTTTCACAGAGACATTTCACACAAACCACCACCACCCCGGATTGTCAGACAGCAAGCAAAAAGCTGGAACGCCCGTCCTAGAGCAAGCGCTCGGGACAATCCACAGAAGCTGTGGATAACTCGGTGGACAACCCCCCTTCACACCCCGCAAAGCCCCATAGAATGTGGGCTTCAGTCAAACTGTCGATTTTTTCACCAGCTAAAAAAAGTGTTTTTTTTCATTGACTTGTCCCTGAGAGCGAGTCATTGGCCGGCCACCGAACACCTGTTGCATCGCTGCGACAGTGCGTGCTCCATGTGTGTACAACCGCCCTAAAGAAAGGCGACCCCCTGCACGGATTTGGCACAACGCCTGGCACAGAGGCTTCACAGAAGGCCCAAAAGCAGAGATACTGGCCGGCTCGCCAGAAACAAACCAATAGCGCTTGCCAAACCAAAGCCGGCACGGTAGTCTTGCCACCGTTAGTACCAAGCTGAAATTCAATTCTGGCCAAAGCGGTCCTTGCAGGCGATGCTCATCTCAAACGATAGAGCGCGCTGCTGAAACCAGGACCGGCCACCTGATGGTTCGCACACAAGTCTCTTTGTTCGCATGAACCAACCTGCAGATTGAGCAGAATTTCTCTCACCCAGCGTCCAAGAACCTTGACTCTGGCGTGTTGCCTGCCCTCTGAGTACCTACCAGTCAGCCCAAGCGCCACATGATAATGCGCTCCAAACTGGCTGCCCTGTTCCAGTCAGGTTCTTCGCACCGGCCTAAAGCCAGGCGTTACTGGAACGTTTAAAGCGTACACGGCTCCGTTGCCGTGTCTTTTGCAGGAACTTCCAATAATGATGAAACATAGCACCCATACTCAGGCTGCGATTCGCACCCTAAGCCAGGCATTTGCCCCCCTGAACTGCTTGATCCTTGCTTCACGCAAGGGCAGCTTCAGCTTCACCCTGGTCAATGAACACGGTATCGCTCAACACACCGAGCGACTGTACCCGGACCAGTACACCGGCGCCAAACCGCTGCAAGCGGTCATCGACCGCGCACGCCAGTCGCTGGTTGCGTAACCCGACGTTACGCAACACCCCCAAGCCCCGCCCTTGCAGCGGGGCTTTTTTTTGCCCGCTGCGCATACACCAACGATCACCCGCTAAGCACCCAAGTGCATATGCGCTATAACCACGCACCAGAAACGATTTAAAAACAGCCCTTTACACCACGAATATGACACTACACTTCAACTCAAGCGGTACAGACCGCTTCCGGCGGGCCTGACCGATTCTCCAGCTGCCAAGCACCAGCGCCCCGCCGGCCACTTTCAAGTGCGAGGGCATTATGGGTATCGCCGCGAGCGAGTTAAGCCAGCACGTGATCCGCCCCACGCTGCTCTATCTGAATCGCCATTGCGCCAGCGCAGAGGCACTGTTACTGGGCATAGCGGCCAGCCAATCCAGGCTTGGCGACGCCCTTCACGATCGTCGCGGCCACGGCCTGTATCGAATTTCCGAGCCGCGCCACCAATCGCTCTGGGACCGCTTCCTCGCCCGCGACCCCGAACTGGCCAGCCTGATCCGCGGCCTTGCCAGCCAGCATGCATTCCTCGCCGGACCTCACCTGGAACTGACAGTCAACTTACGCTATGCCACCGCTATCGCCTGGATGTTGATCGAAGAACAACGCCCACAATTGCCAGACGCCGATGACCTGCTGGGCCTGGCACGTATCTGGCGCCAGATCTTCCAGCCCCAGGGCCGCCTGCGCGACTTCACCCAGGCATGGCACCTGTGCATCGACCCGGTACACCTTCAAGCCTGCTGAGAACCCCTTGCCATCGAAACGCAAAAAAAAGGAATTTTGGTCAGATTGTCCTACAAAAGCGCGCTATCTCCCGGGATATGCCCTATAGCGCGACGGACAGAATGTTGGTAGTTTGCGAGCCGGTGATCCCAAGGAGTTCTAATAATGAAAAAAGCAATACTCAAAACGTCGCTAGGTCTCGCTGTCACGCTCGCGTCCACTCAACTGTTCGCCAGCGGCTTTGCTCTTAACGAACAAAGCATCAGCAGCATGGGAACCGGCTTTGCGGGTCGCTCTTCTTCTGCCGATGATGCCAGCACCGTATTCGGTAACCCTGCCGGCATGTCGCGCCTCAAGCGCGAACAAGTGACCGTTGGCGGCGCCGCTGTCATCGCCAGGTCCGATATCGACGGCACGGGTACCTTTGGCGGCACCAGCAACGGCAACATGGTCCCGGTAGTTGGCGTGCCCATGGGCTATTACGTCAAACCTATCGACGAACACTGGGCATTCGGCATGGGCATGTACGTACCTTTCGGCCTGCTCACCGACTATGAAAACAGCTTTTCCGGCCGCTACTTCGGCAGCAAGAGTGAGGTACGAGTCGTCACCCTGCAGCCAACCATTAGCTATGCGTTCAACGACAAGGTTTCCATCGGTTTTGGCCCGACCATCAACCGCATTGATGGCACCCTGGAGTCTGCTACGCTGAATCCCGTAAGCCCCGGCACAAACGACGGAAAGGTAAAAATCTCTGGCGACGACACCGCCATAGGCTACAACATCGGCATCCTGGTACAGGCCACCGACAGCACACGCGTCGGCCTGACCTACCACTCGATGGTCGACTACAAGCTCAAAGGCGACACAGAGATTAACGGTACTGGTTTCGGCCCATTCAGCGGCAGCAAGTACGACGCCTCGCTGAAAATCAAGACGCCAGAATCGGTAGACTTCTCGCTCACCCACGAACTGGACGACCATTGGACCCTCTACGCGGGCAGCACCTGGACCCGCTGGAGCCGCCTGGAAGCCATCACTGCCAACAATGAAGGCGTTCCGGCCCCACTAGCGCCAAGCTTGGGGCAGATCAGCGAAGAACAGAACTGGCATGACACTTGGGCATATGCCGTCGGTGCCGCCTACAAAGTGAACAAGGAATGGACCCTGCGCGCAGGTTTCACCGTTGACCAGTCGCCAACCAACAACGTCAACCGCTCGCCACGCATTCCGACCGGCGACCGCAAGGTGTTCAGCCTTGGCGCAGGCTGGAGCCCAAGCGACGACATGACCATCGACGTCGCCTACTCCTATCTAATGGAAGAAGACACCACCGTCAATCAGTCCAGTTTGGACCCTGCGCACTTCAAAGGCACCTACAACGCCAAGTACGAGAACAGCGCACACGGTGTGGGTGCATCGCTCACCTACCGCTTCTGATCTCATGCACGCGGCAGGTTACCGCCGCCCGTGCAACACAAACGCCCCGACGAACTCGGGGCGTTTGTGTTTCTAGGCCTGCCCTGCCGGCACCCGGTAGTCTTCCAGGGCCTGCTGCACATAGTCCATGAAGGCACGGACCTTGGGCGTCAAGGCAAAGCGGTCGGCTACGCACAGGTAGACATCCATCGGCTCGGTCTGCGCGTAGGCCCGGCTCGCTTGAGAATATTTGAACAACGGCACCAACTCGCCACGCGCCAGGTAGGGACGCGCCACAAACTCGGCTAAACGTGTGATGCCGCCTCCCTGCGCCGCCATCTGCGCCAGCACATCAATATCGTCACTGATCAACACGTTGCCGAATTCGGCATCAAAGCGCAGCCCATCACGCACAAACCCCCAAGGCAGGAAGCGCCCCTCAACCGGGTAGCGGAATACCAGGCAACGGTGTTGCTTAAGCTCTTCCGGTGCACTTGGCCACCCGACCTCCGCCAGGTACGCCGGTGACGCACAACAGATGAAGGGCACCCGAGCGATATGCCGCGCGAGCAGGCCGTCTTCCAGTTGTGGGGTGATGCGAACACTGACATCCACCCCTTCCTGGGCATGGTTGACGCGCCTGTCGCTGGTGACAATCTCTATCGAAAGCCTGGGATAACGGGCACTGAACGCGGGAATCAGGCGGGCTAGCACATGGCGGGCAAAGGCTGAGGATGAGGCGATACACAAACGCCCGTGCGGCTCGGCATCCGGCGCAGTAATCGCCACCTGAGCATGCTCAAGGTCACGCTCGATGTGTTTGACCTTCTCGTAATAAACACTTCCGGCTGCGGTCAACGCCATACTGCGTGTGGTGCGCGACAACAGGCGCACCTGCAAGTGCTTCTCCAGCCGCGCAATGTTCTGGCTGACCGCTGCAGCACTTAGCCCCAAGGCACGAGCCCCTGCTGCGATGCTGCCGGCCTCGACCACTTTGATAAAGCTCTTGATGGAGCCCAACAGGTTCATGCTTGCGTCCGCTATTCGTAATTTTTTCTTTATAAAGACCTAAGCAGAAGGCGTCTACCTCACGCTGTTCAGGCTTGTTAGGCTGCCATCCATCCCCCACAAGGAGCCACCATGAACCCAGTCAACACCACCCGCCGCCTGAAGCTCGGCGTGCGCGCCACCCCTTATGTATTTGCGTTCTACATGTCAGGCATCATGGCCCTGCTGATGTGCTTCGTCATTACCGCCGCCAACAGCGGTATTCATGACGACTACCTCGGCCATGTGCTCAAGGCCTACCAACTGGCAATGCCGGTCGCATTCGCCTGCGTACTTGTGGTACGCCCGATCGTGATCAAGTTGGTAGCCCTGACGGTTCATGCTCCGCACTGAGACCCTCAGGGCTGTGAAGCAATGGCCTTGTCGATGGCCGCCTTGAATTGCGGGTCATCCGGCTTGGTCAGGCTGGAGAAACTGGCGACGACCTTACCCTGACGGTCCACAACATATTTATAGAAGTTCCACTTCGGCGCACTGCTCTGGCGTGCCAGCTCCCGGAACAGGTGCGTAGCATCGTCGCCACGTACGGCCTGCGGTTCGGTCATGGTGAAGGTCACGCCGTAGTTGGCATAACAGACCTTGGCCGTCTCGACACTGCTGGCAGCTTCCTGCTTGAAGTCATTGGACGGCACCCCGAGCATTTCCAGGCCTTGCTCGTGATAGGCCTGGTAAATCGCCTCAAGGCCTTCAAATTGTGGCGCAAAGCCGCAGTAGCTGGCGGTATTGACCACCACCAGCGGCTTGCCGGCAAACTGTTCACACAGGTCGATCTGCTCCTTGGCGCGCAACTTGGGCAGCTCACCTTGCAACAGTTCAGGGCATTGGCCGGCAACAGCCGCTGCCCCGGAAACAAGCGTCAACAACGGAATCCACAACCAGCGTGTACGCATCATGCCTCTCCTGTGAATGCAGTCCGAGGGTTCAGAATACGCCTAGCAAGCGCCCATGCCCAATTGCATCAAAGCCAACCCGCCCTGATGCCAGCCCCACCAGGCAAGCCCAAGCACCAACAGGCCGCCTGCCAGCACAAGCCAGCGCAACGCCTGGGGGCTCACGCCGCCCCCACTTGCGCTTGCAGCCGCGCAACCGGACGTTCGCGCACAGGCCAGTTGAGCGCCGCAGCCAATAGGCTGAGCAGGATCGAGATCTGCCAGACCAGGTCATAGTTACCCGTACGGTCATACACCACACCGCCCAGCCAGCCCCCCAGAAACGCACCCAACTGGTGGAACAGGAAGACAATCCCACCCAGCATCGACAGGTTACGCACACCGAACAAGGTGGCGACGGTGCCATTGGTCAAGGGCACCGTGGACAGCCAGAGCAAGCCCATGGCGATACCAAACAAATAGGCACTGACGGCCGATACGGGCACCCAGATGAACAGCACAATCACGACGGCACGCAACAGGTAGAGTGCCGTCAACAGGCGCGGCTTGGACATCCGGCCACCAAGCCAGCCGGCCGTGTAGGTACCGAAAATATTGAACAGGCCAACCAGCGCCAGCACCGTAGTGCCGATGGTGGCAGGCAGGTGCTGGTCAACCAGGTACGCCGGCAAGTGCACCCCGATAAACACCACCTGGAAACCGCAGACAAAGAAGCCCAGCGCCAACAGCCAGAACCCTGAGTGCGAACAGGCCTCGCGCAAGGCTTCGCCCAAGGTCTGCTCATCTGCGTGGCTCGGCAATGGACGGTCGCGCAGCATGCCCACCAGCGGCACGATCAATGCGACCAGCAGCCCCAGTACCAGCAATGCCGCTGACCAACCGAGCCAGCCAATCAGGCTCAGCGTTCCTGGCAGCATCGCAAACTGGCCAAACGAGCCAGCAGCACTGGCAATACCCATGGCCACACTGCGCTTCTCTGCGGGTACCGCACGGCCCACGACCCCAAGGATCACTGAGAACGAGGTGCCTGACAGGCCAATGCCAATCAACAGACCAGCGCTGAGTGATAACGACAGGGGCGAATCGGCCATCCCCATCATGAGCAGGCCGACGGCATACAGAACCCCGCCGATAATCACTACCCGAGCGGCGCCCAGGCGGTCAGCCAGGGCGCCGGCAAAGGGCTGCGCCAGGCCCCAGATGAGGTTCTGCAGGGCGATGGCAAAGGCAAACACCTCGCGCCCCCAGCCGAACTCGGCGCTCATTGGCGCCAGAAACAGGCCAAAACCGTGTCGCACACCGAGCGATAACGCCAAAATCAGGGCTGCGCCCAAGAGTATCCAGCCGCTCGTTCGCCATACCGTGGTCATTATTATTGTCTCCTGACTGCCGCAAGGTTACGCGGGTATATACCCGCGTTTAGGGTCATGTTTCACGCCAATTGCTTCAGCAAGCGCAACAGTTCGTCACGCTGCGCTTCGCCCAACGCCGCCAGCATCTTCAACTGCGCCTGCTCCCAGGCAGGCTCAGCAGCCGACAGCCGCGCCTTGCCCTGCTCGGTGAGCAGTACCAGGCGATTACGCAAGTCATCACCCTCAGCCAGCGCCACCAGGCCATCGGCCTCCAGCACCCGCAGGTTGCGCCCCAAGGTGCTGCGGTCCAGGCCCATGGCTTCGGCCAGGCTGGAGATGCTCGGACGGTCGAGGCGCTGCAAGTGCCGCAACAAGGAAAATTGGGCAACATTGATGCCGAAGCCTTCAAGGGCTTCGTCGTAACGGCGGCTCACCCCTCGGGCAGCACGACGCAAGTGGGTACAGAGGCATTGGCTGGTCAACATGGTACGTGTATATACCCGCATCGGCTTCAACACAAGCATTAGCGCAGAACATGGCGCGATCACAGGCCAACGGCAGGCGGCAATCGCTACAACGCCAAGCCGACCAGTACCGCCAACTCAAGCAGCTCCAGCAAGGCGCCAGCCGTGTCACCCGTGGTGCCGCCCAATCGGCGCACCATCAGGCTGCGCAGCCAAAAGAACACAACACATGCCAGCAACAGTGCCTGCACGCCTTGCCAGCCAGCGAGCAGCACACAGGCCACGCCACTGAGCACCAAGACGATGTGCCCGCTGCGCCGCGGCAGGTGCTCGGCCAAGGCCTGGCCCAGCCCGCCAGCACGTACATAAGGCGTACAGAGGAACAACCCAAGCATGGCCGCACGCCCGATCAGAGGCGCCAGCAGCAACGCCATGCTCTGCCCGGCCTGAACCAGCGCCAGCAACGCCGTGAACTTCAACAACAACACCAGAACCAGGGTAACCACGGCAATTGGCCCGCTGCGCGGATCTTTCATGATCGTCAGGGTTCGTTCACGATCACCAAAGCCACCCAGCCAGGCGTCAGCACTGTCAGCCAACCCGTCCAGGTGCAACGCGCCACTGAGCAACACCCAGAGCGTCAGCAGCAGCGCAGCATGCAGCAGCAACGGGCTTGCGGCCAGCAGGCTGTCAAAGGCCCACAGCAGCACGCCGAACAATAGCCCCACCACGGGGTAGAACAGCAACGAACGCCCCATCTGCTCGGCAGCCGGCATGCCCGGCAGTCGCACAGGCAGGCTGCTGAGGAACTGCAAGGCAATCCAGAAGGGCAACATCAGCGGGCCTCTTGCCATTGTCCGTCGGCATCCAGCACCAGTCGCACCAGCGCTCCGTGCCCGACCTCGACCTGCAACAACTGCTCACGTGGCAACCCTCTGGCACGCGCCAGCAACAGCCGCATCACCCCGCCGTGGGTGACCAGCAACAGGTGCTCGCCCAGATATCGCTGCTGCAAGCGCGCCAAGGCACGCAGCACTCGGGCCTCAAACCCTGCAACCGGCTCGCCACCGGGCGGGGTAAACGCATAGGGATCAGCCCAGAACTGACCCAGTTCCTGCGCATGGGTTTCCATCAACGCAGCCGCGCTGCGTCCTTCCCACTCACCAAAGTGCAGCTCCTGCAACTCTGGCTCCAGCTCACATGGCACGCCCAGTTGCCCGGACAGGGCCTCGGCAAAGCGTGCACAACGCTGCAGTGGCGAACTGATCAGCCGTTGCCACGGTGCACGGCTGGCGGTCGCCGCGCGCATCTGCGCCCATCCCTGATCTGTCAGGGCGTCATCAAGGCTGCCACGCAAGCCGCCCCCCTGTTCGGTTTCGCCATGACGCAGCAGGTCAATGATCATGCCGGACGATCCGCAACGGCGGCCTCGGCAAAGGTCGCCATCTGCCCATGCAGCTCACAGGCAAGACGCAGCAGCGGCACCGCCAACGCAGCACCACTGCCCTCTCCCAACCGCAAACCGAGCTCCAGCACCGGTTCGGCATCCAGCTGCGCCAATACCAGGCGATGACCTGGCTCGGCACCACGGTGCCCGAACAGCAGCCAGCAGTGTGCCTGCGGGTTCAGACGAACCGCCAGCAATGCGGCGACTGTGCAGATGAATCCATCGACCAGCACGGCGATACCTTCCTGAGCGCAGGCCAGGTAAGCACCCACCAACGCGGCGATCTCAAAACCGCCGAAGCAAAGCAGAACCTGCAGAGGGTCATCACCGGAAACGGCATGCTGTTTCAGGGCCCGCTCAATCACTTCGGCCTTGTGCCGCACACCTGCCGCATCCAGGCCAGTTCCTGGGCCGCTGAGGTCGCTGGCCGCACACCCGAGCAACGCACATGCCAGGGCACTCGCGGCGGTGGTGTTGCCAATGCCCATTTCACCGCCAATAAACAACTGCGCGCCGTTCGCAGCGGCCCGCAAAACGCTTTCGCGCCCAGCCTGCAAGGCCAGCAAGCCCTGCTCAAGCGTCATCGCCGGCGCCTTGGCGAAGTTGGCTGTCCCCGCGCCAATACGCACATGTCGCACGCCCGGCAAGTCGTCTTGCAGGGTAGCTGTACCGAGGTCGACCACCTCCAGACGCGCGTCCAACTGGCGTGCCAGAACGCTGATCGCCGCACCACCGCTGACGAAGTTCTGCAACATTTGGGCAGTGACGGCCTGCGGATACGCAGAGATGCCTTCCGCGACAACGCCATGATCCCCCGCGAAGATCGTGATCCAGACCTGTGCCAAGTCAGGCTTGAGCCGCCCTTGCAGGCTGGCCAACTGCACCGCAAATGCCTCCAGACGGCCCAGCGAGCCCGCCGGTTTGGTCAATTGTTGCTGTCGCTCCAGTGCTTGCTGGTGGATCGCTTCATCCGGTGCCTGGCAGGGGTTCTGCCACCAGTTCTGACTCATAGTGCAGGTCCTTTCAAAACGAGGGGCAAGCCGGCAACAGTCAGCACCACACGCTGACAGCGCTCGGCAATGGCTTGATGCAGCCAGCCGGCTTCATCGACATAACGGCGGGTCAGTTCGCCCATGGGCACAACCCCCAGGCCAGTCTCATTGCTCACCAGAATGATCTCGCCCGGCAGGTTGGGCAGACAGTCAAGCAACGCGTTGCGCTCATCGTTCAAGCGCTGCGTGTCTTCAAGCATGAGCAGGTTGGTCAGCCAGAGGGTCAGGCAGTCCACCAACAGGCAACGCCCGGGCGCTGCGTTGTCGATCAAGGTTCGGGCCAGCGCCAGAGGCTCTTCAATCAGCCCCCATTCAGCAGGCCGACGCTCGCGGTGCAGTTGCACCCGAGCATTCATTTCGCCATCCAGCGGCTCGCTGGTGGCAATGTAGGTCACCGGCAAGGCGCTGTGCTGCGCCCGTTGTTCAGCCAGGCGGCTCTTGCCAGAGCGGGCACCACCGAGGATCAGGTTGAGCATGTCAGTCAAGCCCACACAATTGTCGTAACCGAGAGGTATCCAGATGCCGGTCGACCAGGTCGGCCAGGCGCTCGATGTCCAGTTCACGCAGGGCGTGATAGTCGACCTGTTCAACGTCGTCCAAGCCTGCCCAGCGCAACAGCGCGCTGCAGGAAGCGGGCGACTCGAACAAGCCGTGCAGGTAGGTACAGAGGATCTGCCCGTCGGCACTGATCGCACCGTCATGGCGACCATCGCTCAAGTACACGGCGGGATGCTCCAGTGCCGGGCCACGGCTGACCCCGGCATGAATTTCGTAGCCGCTGATCGCCGCGGCTTCCAGGGACAACTGACCGGCGACATTGCGCAACTGCTTCTCAGCTTCCAGTTCGGTGACAAAGTCCAGCAAGCCCAGGCCCGGGCTGGAACCGGCGGTACCTTCCAGGCCCAGCGGGTCGTCCACCCGCTGACCGAGCATCTGCAAGCCGCCACAGATGCCCAATACTTTCCCGCCGTAGCGCAAATGACGCGCGATAGCCGCTTCCCAGCCACGCTCACGCAATTGCGCCAGGTCGCCGCGCACGCTCTTGGAGCCTGGCAGGATAATCAGGTCGGCAGGCGGAATCGCCTGGCCGGGGCCGATGAACTGCAGGTCAACCTGCGGGTGCAGGCGCAACGGGTCGAAATCGGTGTGGTTGCTGATACGCGGCAACACCGGGACAATCACCTTGAGCACCTGCGCGACCTTGTCACCCTGACGCTGATCGAGACCGTCCTCGGCCTCCAGGTGCAGGTCCATCACATAGGGCAACACACCCAACACCGGCTTGCCGGTGCGTGCTTCCAGCCAATCGAGGCCAGGCTGAAGCAGGGCGATGTCACCACGAAAACGGTTGATCACAAAGCCTTTGACTCGCGCCTGCTCCGTTGGCGACAGCAGTTCCAGGGTGCCGACCAGGTGCGCAAATACCCCCCCCCGGTTGATGTCGGCGATCAGGATCACCGGGCAGTCCACCGCCTCGGCAAAGCCCATGTTGGCAATATCACCGGCACGCAGGTTGATTTCCGCCGGCGAGCCCGCCCCTTCGACCATCACCACGGGATACGTCTCGCTGAGCCGCCGATGCGATGCCAACACCGCCTGCATGGCGATGGCCTTGTAGTCGTGATACGCCACGGCGTTCATGTTGGTGACAGCACGCCCATGGACGATGACCTGGGCACCGGTATCACTGTTCGGTTTGAGCAGCACCGGGTTCATGTCGGTGTGCGGCGCCAGGCCTGCAGCCTGGGCCTGTACAGCCTGGGCTCGACCAATCTCGCCACCGTCGGCGGTTACCGCGCTGTTGAGTGCCATGTTCTGCGGCTTGAACGGTACGACGCCAACCCCCTGGCGTACCAGCCAGCGGCATAACGCGGTCACCAGGGTGCTCTTGCCAGCATCCGAGGTAGTGCCTTGCACCATCAGGGTCGTCATGGCTGCTCCTTGCAGTAGTCATTCAACGCGAGGCTCAGGCGCTGCCAATCGTCTTCCGTATCGGGCAAACCAAACCGCAAGCTGGCCGGTTGCTCGAACACGCGCAGCAAAATACCGCGTCGTGCCATGAACTCATGGATGTGGGCCGCCCGCTCAGTCACCAGGTACTGGAACAGGTCACAGCCACCACTGGGCGGCAAGCCGACCGCCTCCAGCAAAAGGGCCAGGCGCCGGCTCGCATCGGCACAACGCTTGATCTGCAATTGATGAGCGGCCCGGTCCTGCAGGCAGGCCTGCCCCAGCACACGGGTTGGCCCACTGACCGCCCACGGCCCGAGCTGCTCAGCCAGCAGTTGCAGCATTTGCCGCTCGGCCACGACAAACCCCAAACGCACCCCGGCAAGCCCGAAGAACTTGCCGAACGAACGCAACACAATCAGGCCGGGGCGATCCGCATAAGCCGCAATGCTCTGCGCGGGGGTGTTGTCCATGAACGCCTCGTCAACCAGCAACCAGCCACCATGCTGGGCCAGGCGCGCATGCCAGTTCAGCAGCTGCTCTGGTGACACGACGCGCCCGGTCGGGTTGTTGGGGTTGACCACCACCAGTACATCAAGGCTGTCGAGGTAGTGTTCGATCTGCGTCTCGTCCAGCTCACGCACCCGGTGCCCGGCACGCCGCCAGCCCTCGGCATGTTCGGCGTAACACGGCGACAGCACGCCGACCTTGCCAGTACGCCGCAGGCGCGGCAGCGCCTGAATAGCCGCCTGGGAACCCGCGACCGGCAGCAGGCGCTTGACGCCATAGTATTCGGCGGCAGCCTGCTCCAGGCCATCGTCGGTCTCCGGCAGCCGTGCCCAGGCCCGCAACGGAATCGGCGGGACACTGAATGGCCAGGGCGCGATGCCACTGGACAGGTCAAGCCAGCACTCCTGAGCAATACCGTACTGCTGGATCGCCCGCTGCAGGCGCCCTCCGTGTTCAAGCATAGAATTCAGCTCCCAGGCACAACACCAGCAACCACAACCAGACACCACGGCACACCAGTTGCCAGCCACGCTCGATAGCGTCGGCATCGGCTGCAGGGCCCTCGCCCAACTGAGCTCGCTCATGCAGTTCGCCATGGTAGACCGCCGCGCCCCCCAACTCGACACCCAGCGCGCCGGCCCCGGATGCCATCACCGGCCCGGCGTTCGGGCTGTCCCATTGCGGCGCCTGGCGACGCCAGCAACGCAAGGCCAGGCGAGTCTTGCCCAGCACGGCATAGGTCAGGGCCACCAACCGCGCAGGAATATAATTGAGTACATCGTCAATGCGCGCCGCCGCCCAACCGAAGCGTTCAAAACGCTCGTTGCGATAGCCCCACATGGCATCCAGGGTGTTGCTCAGCCGATAGAGCACCACTCCCGGCGCACCGGCGACGACAAACCAGAACAAGGCGGCAAACACGGCATCGCTGCCATTTTCCAACACCGACTCGGTAGCCGCCCGGGCGACGGCCGTCTCATCCAGCTCACGGGTCTCGCGACTGACCAGAAAACCGACCCGACGCCGTGCCTCGTCAAGGTTGCCTTGGCGCAAGGCATCGGCCACGGGCATGACATGCTCGCCGAGACTGCGCAGCCCCAAGGCACAATAGAGGGCGAGGATCTCCACCCCCCATCCGATGTAGGGCAACCAGGACAACAGCGTAGCCGCCAGGGTCAGTGGTACCACAGCAAGAAACCAGGCCGTGACACCATGGCTGCGCCAGCCACGCCCACCCGCATTGAAACGCTGTTCCAGGCGCGAGGCGAAGCGCCCGAAAGCGACCAGCGGATGGCGGCGCTTTGGCTCACCCAGCAGCGCATCCAGCGCCACACCGGCCACGCTCAGCAAAGCCACACTCATCAACGCTCTCCCCAATGGTTTTCATACAGCATGTCATCGAGCGGACGCGCCTTGGTCCAGCCTTCCAGTTCAAGCATTGGCGCAGGATAAAATGCCGCCACCGGCCCCAGGCAGAGCACGGCCAATGGCTTGGCCCCTTCGGGCATCCCCAGCAAATCCGCCAGTGCCTGTGGCTCGAACAACGATACCCAGCCCATCCCCAGCCCTTCGGCCCGCGCCGCCAACCAGAGGTTCTGGATAGCGCAGGAGAGTGACGCCAGGTCCATTTCCGGCAGCGTACGGCGACCGAAAATATGCCCCTCGCGCTTATCCATCAATGCCGCCACCAACACCTCGGCACAGTCGCTGATGCCTTCGACCTTGAGTTTCATGAAGTCGTCGGCACGCTCGCCAAGCGCTTCGGCCGTGCGCACCCGCTCCTGCTCCACGACCACCTGGATACGCTGACGCAAACTGCGGTCAGTAATACGGATAAAGCGCCAGGGTTGCATCAAGCCAACGCTGGGGGCCTGGTGCGCAGCCTGAAGCAGGCGCGCCAGAAGCTCAGGTGCCACCTTGCCGCCGATGAAGTGACGCATGTCACGGCGCTCGGCAATCACGCGGTACACCGCTGCCCGTTCGTCCGCGCTGAAATCGTGTTCGCTCATGGTGCCAGTAGCGCCGCCGACGCGTGGGGGTTGGAAGGAAAATAGAAATGCACATAGGAGGCGGTCAGCCGCCCACAGCGATAGACCGCTTCGGCTCCACGCCCACCATTGGGGCTCTGCCCGCGAGCAATCGGGGTCAACTCGGTCTGGGTCAACGAATGGTGGTAGGTGTGCCCGCGCAAGGTGCCTTCCGGCAATGCCACCGCTTGCAACGCCAGCGCCGCCAAGCGCTTTTGCATCACGGCCTCACCGGGCAACAGGCCGAGCAACTCGGCACGCTCACCCGCCACATCGGTGAGGGCATCCAGCAGGTAGAGCATGCCACCGCACTCGGCCAGCAGCGGCTTGCCCAATTGATGATGGGTACGAATGGCCGTCAGCATGGGTCTGTTGGCCGCCAGGGCCTGATGGTGCAGTTCAGGGTAGCCGCCCGGCAAATAGAGGCTGTCGGCCTCCGGTAACTGTTCGTCATGCAGCGGCGAGAAAAAGCTCAGGTGCGCGCCCATGTCGCGGAGCACATCGAGGTTGGCGCCATAGGTAAAGGCAAACGCCTCATCACGGGCCACTGCGATGCGGACACCGGCCAACAAAGGCTCAACCGTGTGCGGTTGGGGGGCTGAAAATGCCACGTTTGGTGGCAACGCCGATTCGCAACTTCCCCCCAGCGCCTCGGCAGCCGCATCCAGGCGCAGGTCGAGGTCGTTCAGTTCACTGGCCTGAACCAGCCCCAGGTGACGGCTCGGCAACTCGATGGCGGTTTCCCGTGACAGGCCGCCATACCAGCGCAGCCCCTCGGTGAGGCTACCCTCCAGCAGTTGTGCGTGGCGCAATGAACCGACGCGGTTGGCCAGTACGCCAGCAAATGGCAGGTCTGGCTGATAGCGTGCCAGGCCCAACGCCAGCGCACCGAAGGTTTGCGCCATGGCTGTACCGTCGATCACCGCCAGCACCGGCACACCAAAGTGCCGAGCCAGATCGGCACTGGATGGCGTACCGTCAAACAGGCCCATGACGCCCTCGATAAGAATCACATCGGCTTCAGCCGCTGCTTCCCACAGCAAGCGTCGGCTCTGCTCGGCGCCAATCATCCACAGGTCCAGCTGGTAGACCGGGGCGCCGCTTGCACGCTCAAGGATCATCGGATCGAGAAAGTCCGGGCCACATTTGAACACCCGCACCTTGCGACCCTGGTTGCGGTGCAGCCGCGCCAGCGCCGCAGTGACCGTGGTCTTGCCCTGACCGGACGCCGGCGCCGCAATCAATACTGCCGGGCAATGCCGGGTTTCACTCATAGCTCGACGCCTTTCTGGGCACGAATACCGGCCTGAAATGCATGCTTGATCATGCCCATCTCAGTGACGGTATCGGCCAGTTCGATCAGCTCCGGCTTGGCACCGCGACCGGTAACGATCACATGCTGCATCGGTGGCCGGGCCTGCAGGTCGGTGAGCACCTGATCCAGGTCGAGGTAGCCATGTTTGAGTGCGATGTTCAGTTCATCGAGCACCACCAGGCTGATGGTCGGATCCTGCAGCAACTCGCGCGTCACCACCCAGGCGGCTTCAGCCGCGGCAATGTCACGCTGCCGGTCCTGGGTTTCCCAGGTAAACCCCTCGCCCATCACGTGATAACGCACCTGCTCGGGGAAACGCCGGAAGAACAGTTCTTCTCCGGTGCTGTTGCGGCCCTTGATGAACTGCACCACGCCGCACTGCATGCCGTGGCCCATGGCGCGGGCAAGCATGCCGAACGCCGAACTGCTCTTGCCCTTGCCATTGCCGCTCAATACCAGCAGCAAGCCGCACTCGTTCGGGGAATTGGCAATACGCTCGTCGATCACCGCTTTTTTACGCAGCATGCGCGCCAAGTGGCGTTCGTCACGCTCGGTGGATTCAGTCATCGCTAGTCTCCGCAGGCAACTGTCGGCCGGGCACCACAGGCCATCGTCAGCAACGACGACCGGCACGGGCTGGGGTTTGGAAAGGCCACTGGGCGGCGCGACAGATGAATGGACAAAGCACACGAAAAACGCGCAGGGCTGCGGCCAGAGGCCGGCGTACCGCGCATCACCCTCCGTGATGCCGTTGGCTGTAACAGGCCGGTCTCCGGGCTTGTGAGCGGGGTCATGCACACCCTGGCGACGCGCCTTCCCGGGTCGTAGACCCCGTGGCCCTGCGTAACCTTGACTCACCTACCGTTGCGGGGGCAGCGCCGGAATCGCGCTGCAAGCGCCCACCGGCTTCCCTGTTTCACCCTGCCAACCGCCACGGCTGCAGAGCACCTGAAACAAGTCGCGAAGGTTAGAGGGTTGGGCCGGGAGCGTCAATTAAAGGTGTCAGAACACCTGCTGACGCCGTGCCATGCGCGAGGCGCGACAGACACGTTCAGCGCTTGCGGCATAAGGTCAGCCCATCCCCCAGCGGCAGCAACGACAAATCCACCCGCAGGTCGTCCTTCAATGCCGCGTTCAGCGCCTGGATTGCACGGGTGTCTTCACTGTCCGGTACGACCTGAAGCACGCGCCCACTCCACAGGGTGTTGTCGAACACCACCAGGCCACCCGGACGCAGCACGCGCAAGGCTTCCTCCAGGTAACGCGGGTAATTGGCCTTATCGGCATCAATGAAGATCAAGTCGAAGGATTCTGCATCGAGTGTTGCCAGGGTTTGCAGCGCCGGCCCCAGGCGCAACTCGATACACTCGGCAACACCGGCCTCTTGCCAGTAGCGCTGTGCCGTGGCGTTGTAATCGCCTGGCAGGTCGCAACACAGCAGATGCCCCCCATCCATGGCTTGCGCCATGCACAGGGCGCTGTAGCCAGTGAAGGTACCCACTTCGATGACTCGACGGGCACCGATCAACCGTATCAGCAAGGCGAGTAACTGCCCCTGTTCGGGCGCAACCTGCCAGCGCGCCTCTGGCAACGCCTGGGTTTCAGCACGCAGACGCGCCAACAGCGGCGTCTCACGCAGTGAAACACCTTGCAGGTAGTGATAGAGGGCATCGTCGAGGTAGAGCGTCTGACCGGTCATCGCCCACCTCGATTCAGATCAGGGGTTACGTGCCAGGTTCGGCTGCGGCGGTTGCAGCACACGCTTGGCGTTCAGGTAAGCCTTTTGCCAATAGCTGTTCGCGAGGTAGTCCAGTCGCACCGTACCACCGGTACGAGGCGCATGGACAAAACGCCCTTCGCCCACATAGATACCGGCATGGCTGACCTCGGAGCCACCATTGGTGGCAAAAAACACCAGATCGCCAGACTGCAGCGCATTACGTTCGATGTTCGGCGCACGAATGCCGATCATCTCGCGGGTAGAACGCGGCAGGGAAATACCTGCGGCATCACGATAAACATAGCCGATCAGGCCGCTGCAATCGAATCCGGAGTCCGGCGTGTTGCCACCCCAACGATACGGCGTACCCACCAGGCCCAAGGCGCGGAACAGTACATCTTCGGCAACCGGGGAGAAATAGACTTGCGGTGCCATGACCGCAGGCTCGACCACTCGCGGGGCCGGAGCCTGGGTTGAGCAGGCGCCCAGCAGGGCTGCCAGGGCAAGTACAGCGAAACGCGCCATCATCGACATAGTCAGAGCATCCTGTCTGAAGCCGGCTGGCACTTGGCCAGAAAATAGTGGTAGTGAAGATTAGACGCTTTCTAAAAACAAGTACGGCGACGCACCCGAGGGCTACGTCGCCGTGTCAAACCTGATCGAGGCTCAGTTACGCGAAATGGTGGTCGGACCCGCCATTGCCAGCGCGCGCTTGGCTTCGATGAAGGTTTTGCTCCAGTAGCGATCGCCAAGGCTGTCGATTCGCACACCACCGCTACGACGGCTGCTGGAGTGAATGAACTGATCGTCGCCCAGGTAGATACCGGCGTGGCTGACACGGCCGCGACCATTGGTGCTGAAGAACAGCAAATCGCCAGGCTTGAGGTTGTTACGCGCAACCTGTGGTGCCTTGACGTTGATCATCTCGCGGGTAGAGCGAGGCAGCTTCATGCCAGCTTCTTCACGAAACAGATAACCGATGAAACCGCTGCAATCGAAGCCCGAGGCCTCGGAAGTACCGCCGAAACGGTAACGGGTACCGATCAGGGACATACCGCGCTCAAGAATGTTATCGGCCAGCGCAGGCAGCTGGTAAGGCTTGCTGCTGCCGAACTCGCTCAGCTCTTCTTCAGTAGCCAGTTCTTCATCAAACACCGAAGAGGTGCCAGAGGATTTGACCGAACCGTGATGAGCAGCGATGGATTGCTGCTCCTGCTGCTGCGATACAGGGCTATGCGCCGCGCAGCCAAAAAGCAGGGTTACAAGTGCGAGGGGCACGAGGGGTGCGAAGCGATTTAGCATGGGCACGACCGTGTCTAGAGTTCAATGAGGGGGAAACTATGCCCTCTATCGAGTCGATTTGCAAATTCAATCGAAAAAAATGTGACTTTTATGTGCCGAGGCTCTAGATCGCCGCTACCAGCCCAGGGTCTCCTTTAAAAAGGGGATCGTAAGCTTGCGCTGCGCTTGCAGCGACGCCTGATCGAGGCGTTCGAGCAGATCGAACAGCGCACTCATGCTGCGGGTGCCACGGGTAAGAATGAAGTGCCCAACCTCATCGGTCAGGTGCAGGCCACGGCGCGAAGCACGCAGTTGCAGGGCGCGCAGCTTGTCTTCATCGGACAATGCACGCATCTGGAAGATCAGCGCCATGGTCAGGCGCGACTTGAGGTCAGCCAGCTTGATCGGCAGCTCGCGAGGCGAACTGGACGCAGCAATCAACAACCGTCGACCGCTGTCACGCAGGCGGTTGAACAGGTGAAACATCGCCTCTTCCCACTCTGGCTTGCCGGCAATGGCCTGCAAGTCGTCGAGGCAGACCAGTTCGTACTGTTCGAGGTTATCCAGCAGTTCTATGCCACGGTCGAGCAACTGCGCCAGCGGCAGATAGACCGCCGGCTCGCCCATCTGCTCAAAACGCAGGCAGGCCGCTTGCAACAGGTGAGTGCGACCCACGCCCTGCTTGCCCCACAGATAGATAAGGCTTTCGGTCCAGCCGGCGTCGGCTTCGCAGAGTCGCTCGACGTAGCCCAATGCTGCGGCGTTGGCACCCGGATAGTAGTTGATGAAGGTGGCGTCATCACGTAGACGCACACCCAGGGGCAACTGGATCGGTTTCATGCTGGCTGGGCGGCTTGGGAAGCCGCAAAGGGCCTTTCTTGAAAAGTCTGCAAAGTTTATACCCGTGAGGTCACTCGCACAATCGCAGAAGACCATAAGCAAAATCAAAGGCTTGCATTAGATGCCTGGCGCGAGTGCAAGCCTTCTGATATCAGCCTAAAGATCAGGATCGATCTGGCCCGCATAAATATCGGATTCTTTATAAAGGTCATGGACATGCCGCACCAAAACCATGATCACCGCCGCAACAGGCAAGGCCAGCAACACACCGGTAAAGCCGAACAACTCACCGCCGGCAAGTATGGCGAAAATCACCGCCACCGGGTGCAGGCCAATGCGATCGCCGACCAGCATGGGCGTCAACACCATCCCTTCGAGCATCTGGCCAATCATGAACACGGCGACAATGCCGAGCAGCGGATACAACTCGCCGCCAAACTGGAACAGCCCGGCGACTATTGCCGCGCCAATGCCGATGATAAACCCCATGTACGGCACGATGGCGGCCAGCCCGGCCAGCACACCGATCAACAAGCCGAGCTCAAGCCCGACCAGCATCAACCCGGCCGCATAGATCACGCCCAGCGCCAGCATTACCAGCAACTGGCCACGAACGAACGCCCCCAGCACTTCGTGACACTCGCCAGCCAGCACGACCACTTGGGCCTCACGCTGACGCGGCAACAGGCTGCGCAACCGGGCCATCATCAGGTCCCAATCGCGCAGCAGGTAGAAACCCACCACTGGAATCAAGACCAGGTTGGCCAACCAGCCGAGCAACGCCAGGCCCGATGCCGTCGCCTGAGACAACACCACACCGACGATGTCGCTGGTTTGCCCCATATGCGCACTGATCGCGGCCTTGACCTTGTCGAAACGCCAGAAACCGTCCGCCAGCCCCAGGCGCGCCTGCACCCAGGGCAATGCTACGTGTTGCAACCAATCCAGCATCTGCGGTGTCAGCTCATAGAGCCGCACCAGTTGCTTGGCCAGCATGGGAATCAACACCAGCAACAGGGCCAGCAACACCAGTCCGAACAGGCTGAAGACCACTACCACACCCCAGGTGCGTGACAGCCCTGCACGTTCCAGCCGATCAACCAGCGGGTCGGCCAGGTACGCCAGCATGATCCCGACCAGGAATGGCGAGAGAATCGCGTGCAACCAATACACCAGGGCTGCACAGAGCAACGCCATGCCCAACCACACCCAGCGGCGCGTACCCGTCATCAGTAACTCCCTTTACCAGCGAAAACGCAGGCCATTGAACGGCTGAACAGACGCAGCGCTTGTACCGGCAACCGCCGGATCAGCGCTGACCGGCGCAGTCGCGATCGGCGTGCTTGCAGGCACCTCCTGCAACCTGGCCAGGCCAAGCTGGGCACGCAGTTGCTCACTGCTACCGGTGACCGAGTAGGTCAGTACGTCCTTCTCGGCACTGACCAAGCGTGCACCAAATGGCTCCAGCACACGGCCCAACTCGGCATAACGCTCCAGATTCGCACCTTGCACCTGTAGCTGCATTTCACTGCTGGCTCCCGGGCGCGCAACGAATCGCGACGCCAAACGACTGCTCACTGCCAGCATTACCGCATCGGCCAGGGCTGCTGGGTCCGCACCCTCAACCTTGCCCTGCTCACGCTGGTCGCCCTGCCAGAGGCGCCAGGTACCCTGCCATTTGCCGTCGGCCTCGGTGGCATGCACTGCCAACAACGCATCGGCACCATAACGCTCGGAGGCATCGCGCAACGGCGCCGGGTCGGTACCTTCCAGGTTTTTCGCGGTAGCGACCAACTGCTCGCCCAGATCACCCAGCGGCAAGCGCAGAGGCAGACCACGGTGCTGGGCCGCACGACGCAACGCCGCGGCACTGCTTTGCCCGTCGCCGACCAGGTTCGAACCTTCAGCGCTATCGTTCAACCACCAACCGAGAATCGCCGGACGATTATTCCCCCACAGGGCCAAGCCCGCCTGGCGCAGCGCCCGATCAGTTGTGCCCGGGTCGAAGTCCACCAACAGGGTTTCGGGCGGGCCGGCTTCATAGCCAAACTGACTGATGATCTGTTGCGGGTCTTTGCGAAGGGCCACGACGGCGGGGTTCTGCAGGGCTTTACTGTCACCGGTCAGGCGCAACACCAGGGTATTGAGCGCCTGTTCGGTAGCCTGGGTGCGTGCCTCGGCGCCTTGGCCGCTGACCGGTTGACGCACCTGGTACAAACCGGAGAGGGTTTCGGCCTGAGCGGTCAGGCCAAACAGCGCGACACAGCCGAGGACCAGATATGAGCACAAACGCATGTGGGACTCCCGTCCATTCATAAATAGAGGCACCGCTTGACCGCGCCCGGGGTTGAGACCACAGGCCCCGGTAAAACATTCAATCGTCACGGCATTTTCATCAGTACACCATGGCTATACCTTATACAGCCCATGGCGCGGCAACCAGTCGCAGGTGGTTAATCATCATTTTTCTGTCGATTGAGGCTCTACCCGTCGGCCTGAGGATGGCCGCTACCCGGTAACCCTGATAAAATCGCGCGCCTTCGCAGACCGGCGACGGTCAGGCAGCAGGAAAACCTCCGCTTTGCCTGGCAGGTCACGGTCGATTCCCCCGAATCCCTCCCCCCTAAAGGCCTGGATCATGAGCAAGCAACCCTCCCTGAGCTACAAGGACGCCGGTGTAGACATCGACGCCGGTGAAGCATTGGTCGAACGCATCAAAGGCGTGGCCAAGCGCACGGCGCGCCCGGAAGTCATGGGCGGCCTGGGCGGTTTTGGCGCCCTCTGCGAAATCCCGGCCGGCTACAAACAGCCGGTTCTGGTCTCGGGTACCGACGGTGTCGGCACCAAGCTGCGTCTGGCGCTGAACCTGAACAAGCACGACAGCATCGGCATCGACCTGGTCGCCATGTGCGTGAACGACCTGGTGGTCTGTGGCGCCGAGCCACTGTTCTTCCTTGACTACTATGCCACTGGCAAGCTCAACGTCGACACCGCAGCCCAGGTGGTTACCGGTATTGGCGCGGGTTGCGAACTGGCTGGCTGCTCGCTGGTCGGTGGTGAAACCGCCGAAATGCCGGGCATGTACGAAGGCGAAGACTACGACCTGGCAGGCTTCTGCGTCGGCGTGGTCGAGAAAGCCGACATCATCGACGGCTCCCGTGTTGCCAACGGCGACGCGCTGATCGCCCTGCCATCGTCCGGCCCGCACTCCAACGGCTACTCGCTGATCCGCAAGATCATCGAAGTCGCTGGCGCGGACATCGAGAACATCCAGCTCGACGGCAAACCGCTGACCGACCTGCTGATGGCCCCGACCCGCATCTACGTCAAGCCACTGCTCAAGCTGATCAAGGAGACTGGCGCGGTCAAGGCCATGGCGCACATCACCGGCGGCGGCCTGCTCGACAACATCCCGCGTGTACTGCCAAAAGGCGCACAGGCGGTTGTCGATGTCGCCAGCTGGGAGCGTCCAGCCGTGTTCAACTGGCTGCAAGAGCAAGGCAACGTCAACGAGACCGAAATGCACCGCGTACTGAACTGCGGCGTCGGCATGGTCATCTGCGTGGCTCAGGACGATGTCCAGCGCGCGCTGGACGTGCTGCGTGAAGCCGGCGAGCAGCCATGGGTGATCGGCCAGATCGCCGCCGCTGCCGAGGGCGCTGCCCAGGTCGAGCTGAAAAACCTCAAGGCGCACTAATGCCGAGCACGCTCTGTGATGTAGTGGTACTGCTGTCGGGTTCCGGCAGCAACCTGCAAGCGCTGATCGACAGCACCCGCACCGAGGGCAACCCGGTGCGGATCCGCGCGGTGATTTCCAACCGCGCCGATGCCTACGGCCTGCAACGCGCCCGCGATGCAGGCATCGACACCGCCGTACTCGACCACAAGGCCTTCGATGGCCGCGAGGCGTTCGATGCGGCGTTGATCGAGCTGATCGACGGCTACTCACCGCAACTGGTCGTACTGGCCGGGTTCATGCGCATTCTCAGTGTCGGATTCGTCCGCCACTATCAGGGCCGGCTGTTGAACATCCACCCCTCCCTACTGCCCAAGTACAAGGGCCTGCACACCCATCAACGCGCGCTGGAAGCCGGCGATCGCGAACATGGCTGCAGTGTCCACTTCGTCACCGAGGAACTCGACGGCGGACCACTGGTCGTACAAGCAGTAATACCGGTAGAGTTGGACGACACGCCAGAAAGCCTGGCACAAAGGGTTCACCGCCAGGAACATCAGATTTACCCGCTGGCTGTTCGCTGGTTCGCTGAAGGTCGTTTACGCTTGGGCGAAACCGGTGCGTTAATGGATGGCCAGCCTCTGGCGGCCAGCGGCCACTTGATTCGACCCTAGGAGATTTTATGCGTCGCGCTCTGCTTTTCGCCCTCGCCGTGCTTGCGTTACCGCTTCAGGCAGCCGAGCTGAAGCCCTACTCGGCCAGCTACACCGCCGACTGGAAACAGCTGCCCATGAGCGGCACCGCCGAGCGCAGCCTGGTCAAGAATGCCAACGGTACCTGGAGCCTCAACTTCAAGGCCGCGATGATGATCGCCAGCCTGACCGAGCAAAGCACCTTGCGCATGGACAAGGACACCCTGCTGCCACAAACCTACCACTTCGAACGTGGCGGCTTGGGCAAGGCGAAAAAAGTTGATCTGGACTTCGACTGGTCAAGCAACATGATCACCGGCACCGACCGTGGAGATGCCGTAAAGCTGCCACTCAACCGTGGCGTGCTGGACAAGTCCTCGTATCAGCTTGCACTGCAACATGACGTTGCCGCTGGCAAGAAAAGCATCAGCTACCAAGTGGTCGATGGCGACGAGATCGACACCTACGACTTCCGCGTCCTGGGCACCGAGAAAGTCTCGACCAAGGCCGGCCAGGTTGACGCCATCAAGGTCGAGCGCGTACGCGACCCAAGCCAGAGCAAGCGCATCACTGAACTGTGGTTCGCCAAGGACTGGGACTACCTGCTGGTACAACTGCGCCAGGTTGAAACCGACGGCAAGGAATACGTGATCATACTGCAGGACGGTACGGTCGACGGAAAACCTGTCAAAGGCAACTGAAGCCCGACAGCACACCTGAAAACCCCGCGCTGTGCGGGGTTTTCAGTATCAGCGCCAATAACGACAAACCCCGCCGAAGCGGGGTTTGTCGCTTTACCACATCAGATCATCAGGGATCTGATAGGCCGCGTACGGATCATCGGCATCCGGCTCCTCAACCTGAGTGTTGAGCAGGACGATACGCTTGGGATCGCGCTCCTGGATCTTCAGCGCAGCTTCACGTGGAATCACTTCGTAACCTCCACCATGATGAACGATAGCCAACGAGCCACTGCTCAGCTTGCTCCGCATCAGGGCGTTGACCGACAGGCGCTTGACCTTCTTGTCGTCCACGAAGTTGTAGTAGTCCTCAGTGTTCAGCTTGGGCAAGCGCGACACTTCAATCAGTTGCTTGACCTGAGCAGCACGGGCCTTCTGCTCGGCCTTCTCCTGCTGCTGACGGTTCAGCTCCTGGTCGCGCTTGGCCTTCTCGGCCATGGCTTCCTTGGCCAGCCGCTGCTGGGTGTCATCAACTTCTACCTGGCCTTTATGCTCCAGGCGTTTTTGCTTCTTCTGCTCTTTGGTGACCTGCTTGACCTGCTTCTGGTTGACCAGACCGGCCTTGAGCAATTGGTCACGAAGGGAAAGACTCATGGATGCTTACTCACTTATGCAACAGTTCAGCCGCAGCTGGACAGGTTCTTTTCCTGACGTTTGGCCTCGCCCCAGAGCGCGTCCAAGTCTTCGAGGGTGCAATCTTCAATCGGACGGCCCATATCGCGCAATGCCTGTTCGATAAAACGGAAGCGTCTTTCGAACTTGCCATTGGCGCTACGCAGCGCTGTTTCCGGATCGACTTTCACATGCCGCGCCAGATTGACGGCGGCAAACAACAAGTCACCCACCTCGTCGGCCAATGCCGCCGGGTCATTGTCGGCCATGGCCTGGAGCACTTCATCGAGCTCCTCACGGACCTTGTCCAACACGGGCAAGGCATCAGGCCAGTCAAAGCCGACCTGAGCCGCTCGCTTTTGCAGCTTGGCCGCTCGCGACAAGGCCGGCAAGGCTGCCGGCACGTCATCGAGCAGCGACAACTGCTCAGGCTCGGCCTTCTCGGCGCGCTCCTGAGCCTTGATTTCTTCCCAGCGCTGCTTGACCTGGCCTTCATCGAGGCGCGGCGTATCCAGCGGCGCATACAGCTCCCCCGTTGGAAACACATGGGGATGACGACGAATCAGTTTGCGAGTGATGCTATCGACTACAGCCTCAAACTCGAAACGCCCCTCCTCCCGGGCCAATTGGCTGTAATACACCACCTGAAACAGCAGATCGCCCAACTCACCTTGCAGGTGCTCGAAATCACTGCGCTCGATGGCATCAGCCACCTCGTAGGCTTCTTCAAGCGTGTAGGGAACAATGCTCGCGTAGGTCTGCTTGAGGTCCCACGGGCAACCGTACTGCGGATCACGCAGGCGCGCCATGAGATGAAGCAGGTCGTCTAGGGTGTACATCATGGGTTCTCTGTGTCGGAGGGCCTGGCATCATCGCCCGCACTGCTGCTCCCGGGGAAACTGGCAGTGCGGGCGAAAGCACCTCAGGAAGTACGATTACGCCGCGTCTCGATGATGTTCGGCAATTGCGAAATACGCCCCAACAAGCGTCCTAGTGCATCAAGCCCCGGGATTTCGATGGTCAGCGACATCAGCGCGGTATTATCTTCCTTGTTCGAGCGGGTGTTGACCGCCAGCACGTTGATCTTCTCGTTAAGCAGCACTTGAGAGACGTCACGCAGCAAGCCCGGACGGTCGTAGGCACGGATGACGATATCCACCGGATACGTCTGCACCGGTACCGGCCCCCAGCTTACCTGAATGATCCGCTCCGGCTCACGCCCCGCCAACTGCAACGCCGAAGCGCAATCCTGGCGGTGGATGGTCACGCCGCGGCCCTGGGTGATATAGCCAACGATGGCATCACCCGGCAGCGGTTGGCAGCAACCCGCCATCTGCGTCAGCAGGTTACCCACGCCCTGGATCTGGATATCACCGCGCTTGCCCGGTTTGATACCGGTCGCCTTGCGGGTGATGAACTCCAGTTGCTCAACACGCTCCGGCTCCACCAGTTGCTGTGCGGCGTTGACCAAATGAGCCAGGCGCAGGTCGCCCGCGCCCAACGAGGCAAACATATCCTCGGCGGTCTTGACGTTGGCTTTTTCCGCCAGGCGCTCAAAGTCCACCTGGGGCAGACCGAGCCGCGTGAGCTCACGCTCAAGCAAGGTCTTGCCTGCGGCAACGTTCTGATCACGAGCCTGCAGCTTGAACCAGTGTACGATCTTGGCCCGTGCCCGCGAGGTGGTGACATAGCCCAGGTTCGTGTTCAGCCAGTCCCGGCTCGGATTACCGTGCTTGCTGGTGATGATTTCGACCTGCTCACCGGTCTGCAGGCTGTAGTTGAGGGGTACGATCCGCCCATTGATCTTGGCGCCGCGGCAGTTGTGGCCAATTTCGGTATGCACGCGGTAGGCGAAGTCGAGCGGGGTCGCGCCCTTGGGCAGGTCAATGGCATGCCCGTCCGGGGTAAAGACATAGACCCGATCCGGCTCGATGTCGACCCGCAACTGTTCAGCCAGGCCACCAATATCGCCCAGCTCTTCATGCCACTCGAGGACCTGACGCAGCCAGGAAATTTTCTCTTCATAGTGGTTGGAGCTGGATTTGACATCCGTGCCCTTGTAGCGCCAATGCGCACAGACGCCGAGCTCGGCCTCTTCATGCATGGCGTGGGTACGGATCTGAACCTCCAGTACCTTGCCCTCTGGGCCGATAACCGCAGTATGCAGGGAGCGGTAACCATTCTCCTTGGGGTTGGCGATGTAGTCGTCGAACTCCTTGGGAATGTGCCGCCAAAGGGTATGCACGATACCCAGCGCGGTGTAACAGTCGCGCATTTCCGGAACCAGCACGCGCACCGCCCGCACGTCGTAGATCTGGCTGAACTCCAGGCCCTTGCGCTGCATTTTGCGCCAGATCGAATAGATATGCTTGGCACGGCCACTGATGTCAGCCTTGACCCCGGTAGCCAGCAGTTCGTTCTGCAGCTGATTCATGACATCAGAAATGAAGCGCTCGCGATCCAGCCGGCGCTCATGCAGCAACTTGGCGATCTGCTTGTACTGTTCAGGCTCCAGGTAGCGGAAGGACAGGTCTTCCAGCTCCCACTTGATATGCCCGATACCCAGGCGATGCGCCAACGGCGCGTAGATATCGAACACTTCGCGGGCGACCCGGTGGCGCTTCTCGTCGTCGGCACTCTTCACCGCACGGATCGCACACGTGCGCTCAGCCAGCTTGATCAGGGCCACGCGCACATCGTCGACCATGGCCACGAGCATCCTGCGCAGGTTTTCAACCTGCGCCTGAGAGCCAAGTACCAAGGAATGACGCGGATTGAGGCTATCGGTGATGGCCGCCATACGCAGCACACCATCGATCAGCTTGGACACGACCTGACCAAAGCGCTGGCCCACCTCGGCCAGGGTTACCTTGCCTTCGCGCACAGAGCGATAGATGACCGCGGCCACCAGAGAATCCTGATCAAGCTTCAGATCAGCGAGAATTTCCGCGATCTCAAGCCCGGCCTGAAAACTCGACGTACCGTCGGCCCAGGAATGCTTGGCCGGGTTGCCCTTTTTCTCGACATCCTGGGTGAACTCACAGGCGGCCTTGAGGGCTTCCCGGTCCAGCGCCGTATCGACGCTGACCACATGATCCAGCCATGCCTCGAGATTGATACTACCGTCGGTGTTGACCGGCTGGTGCACTCTCACCTGTACCATCTTTGTTTACCTTTCCCTACCGCGCATACGTAATGCGCTTGAAATCACAGGCGTTGCCCCTGCCGGATCCAAGGGGCAACCGCCGAACGGGCTTGCTACGCTAGCCCGCCTCGAATAACGCCATGGCCTCGACATGGGCCGTCTGAGGAAACATGTCGAGTATCCCGGCACACTTTAACCGGTAACCCTGCCCGAGCAACGCTTGGGTATCGCGCGCCAGAGTGGCCGGGTTACACGAAACATAGACCAGACGCTTGGCACCCAGGTTCGCAATATTTCTGACCACCTCAAGCGCACCGTCCCGTGGTGGATCCAAGAGTACCGCAGAAAAGCCCTCACCGGCCCACTCCATGCCTGCCAGAGGTTGGGACAAATCGGCCTGAAAAAAGCGCACGTTATGCAAATTATTACTGCGGGCGTTTTCCGCGGCACGATCGACCATGGTCTGCACCCCTTCCACCGCCACGACTTCACGGGCTTGTCGGGCGAGTGGCAAAGCGAAGTTACCCAGGCCGCAGAACAGGTCAAGCACACGCTCGTCATTCTGCGGTGCCAGCCAGGCCAGTGCCTGTTCGATCATCGCGGTATTGACCTGGGCATTGACCTGAACGAAGTCACCTGGGCGGTAGGCCAGCTCCAGGCCCCACGGCTCAAGAACAAAACCCAACGCCTGGCTCGGATCAACCGCGGTCGGCTCACCCTCTCCCTGCAACCAGAGTTGCACGCCAGCGTCGTTACAGAACGCCTGCAGTTGCTGTAGATCGCCCTCCGCCAGCGGAGCGGTATGGCGCAGCAACAGCGCCAGCGCCGTACCGCTGAACAATTCGACATGGCCGATCACTTGAGGTTTGCGCAAGCCGCGCAACACGGCAGGCAACTGCTGCATGATCGGCTGCAGGGCGTCGACCAGCACCGGACATTCATCGATCGCAACGATATCCTGACTGGCCTCGGCACGGAAACCAACCTCCAGGTGTTTGGCGCGGGCATCCCAACGCACTGCAACGCGCGCACGCCGCCGGTAGCCGAACTCAGGCCCACTCAGCGGCGGTGCCCAGTGCTCAGGCTCAACGCCCGCTACACGCTGCAACTGTTCGGCGAGCAGGCGCTGCTTGAGCGCCAACTGCTCGGCATGGGGCAGGTGCTGCAGGTTGCAGCCACCGCAACGGGCCGCATGCGCGCAAGGGGCCGTACGCCGCAGCGGGCTGGCGCTGAATACACGCTCCAGACGTGCCTCGACCACCTTGCCATGGGCGCTGAGCACCCGCGCTTCGACCTCTTCACCCGCCAGCGCACCGCTGACAAACCAGGTACGCCCCTCAACAAATGCGATGCCACGGCCGTCGCCGGACAAGCGTTCGAGTGTCAGGCGCTGCTTCTTGCCAACAGGAACCTGTGGGGTACGGCTGCCGCCGGCCGGCTGAAAGCGCAGGCCGCTATTACGTTTATTCTTGGACATCAGTTACCAGCGTCAAAAATGCCGGTCGACAAGTAACGGTCGCCACGGTCGCAAATGATCGCCACCATGACCGCGTTCTCTACCTCGCGAGACAGGCGCAACATGGCCGCCACGGCACCGCCAGAGGACACGCCACAGAAAATACCTTCTTCACGGGCCAGACGGCGGGTGGTGTCTTCTGCCTCGGCCTGGGACATATCGACCACACGGTCAACGCGCTCGGCCTCGAAGATTTTCGGCAGGTACTCGTGCGGCCAACGGCGAATGCCAGGAATAGCAGAACCTTCCATCGGCTGCAGGCCGACGATCTGCACCGCCGGGTTCTGCTCCTTCAGGTAGCGCGAGCAGCCCATGATGGTACCGGTGGTACCCATGGAGCTGATGAAATGGGTAATGGTGCCCTGGGTCTGGCGCCAGATTTCCGGGCCAGTGCTGACGTAATGGGCTTCAGGGTTATCACCATTGCCGAACTGGTCGAGCACCTGGCCACGGCCTTCGGCCTGCAGCCGCCCGGCCAGATCACGGGCACCTTCCATGCCCTCTTCCTTACTGACCAGGATCAGCTCGGCACCATAGGCGGTCATGGCCGCCTTGCGCTCGGCGCTGGAGTTGTCCGGCATGATCAGAATCATCTTGTAGCCCTTGATCGCCGCTGCCATGGCCAGGGCAATCCCGGTATTACCCGAGGTCGCTTCGATCAGGGTGTCACCCGGCTTGATCTGCCCGCGCAGTTCGGCACGGGTAATCATCGACAACGCTGGCCGGTCCTTGACCGAACCTGCCGGGTTATTGCCTTCAAGCTTGAGCAGGAGGGTGTTGCTCGTATCGCCAGCAATGCGCTGCAGGCGAACCAAGGGCGTGTTGCCGACGCAATCGGCGATCGTAGGGTACTGCAAGGTCATGGCGTATTCGCAATCCAGACTGCGGGGGTATTCATCATACCGGCAAACGGCGTGCGCCCATATCACGCAATGTATGCTCCTTATAGTCTTGAGCTATAAGCTCGGTTGCAGCAGGCAATTGCATCAGCAGCCGCAGACCTTCATCAGTATTCTGCGCCCATAGCTGCCCGCCTTGGCGCGTCAGCGCATTGCGGGCGATGCTCAACCCCAGGCCAAAGCCGCCATCACCGGGGCGTGAACCATCCAACCGGGCAAAAGGATCAAAAATACGCTCCAGTTCGCCCTTGGCCACGCCGCCCCCCTGATCGTCTATCCAGAGTACCCACAGGCTGCCGCTACGGCGCCCACTCAGGCGAATCACTCCTTCGGCAGGTGAATGCCGGATGGCATTGCGCAGAATGTTTTCCAATGCCTGGGCCAGGCTGTTGAGGTTACCCAGCACCCAGCAGGAGCCGTCCAGCGAGCACTGCAGTTGATCCGCCGACCAGCCACTTTCAAAGCAGGCATCCTCGACCAGCATCTCCCACAGTGCCTGTACCTGGATCGGCTCCCTGGTCAGAGGGCTTTGCTCAGCATCAAGCCATGCCAGTTGCAGCGCATCTTCAACCAGCCGCTGCATGCCGTCAACCTCGCGGCTCAAGCGCTCACGCAAGCCCCGCTCATCAACCTCCGAGTCACAGGCAACACGCAACCGACTGAGGGGCGTACGCAACTCATGAGACAAGTCTCGCAGCAACTGCTGCTGCAGAGTAACGGTACGTTGTAGCCGTTGGGCCATATCATCGAATGCACGCCCCAGCTCGCCAAGTTCATCACGCCGGCTGGTGGTCGTACTGGCTACCCGCGCTGAAAGCTGATTGGCCCGCCAGGCGTTGGCCTGGTGACGCAGTTGGTTCAACGGCATGATCAACATGCGGTAGAGCCCGACACAGAACAGTAACGTCAACAGACCAGGAATCAGCCCATTGATAACCACGGCCCAGAACAACGTGACATGGCGCTGGGGCATCAATCGCTGCGGCAACTCGATGACCAGACTGCCCTGAGTGGCGTCCAGGGGAAAAGGCAGCTTGATCCAGGGGGGCTGCGTGGCGCGGCGACTGATCGGCCAATCAACCCCGCGCAGGGCGGTCAGGCGCTGGCTTTCGGCGTCACTCAAAGGCAGGCTGCCAAGGGATTGCAAATCACGGCCAATGACCCCGACCCAGACATCTTCACGGCGACGCATACCTTCCAGCCAAGCATCGACCGCCGCCTCTGAGCCGCCTCGCCAGGCCTGTTCGGCGTCTGCTGCATACGCCTCGAGCGTTGCTCGTGCGGTGCTTGAGAGAAAGGCTGTACGGGTCTCCATTTGACGGCCCCAGGTCCAGCTCAACGCGATCATCAGCAGGCAGAAGCCCACCAGCAGAACGGCCAGCTTCCAGAACAGTGAATAACGACCGGGCACTTAACCGGCCTCGACAGCGCTGAGCCGGTAGCCTTTGCCCCAAACAGTCAGCACTTGCCGCTCCAGGTAACCAATGCGCTTCAGTTTCCGGCGAATCTGGCTCACATGCATATCCAGGCTACGGTCGTGCCGGGAGTAACCGCGCTGCAGTACCTGCTGGTAGAGGAACGGCTTGCTCAGTACCTCTTCGACATTGCGCTGAAGGGTTTCCAGCAGGCGATATTCACTGGGGGTCAGCCCGGCCCAGCGTTGCTCGAAACACACATCAGTGATCCGCTCATCGAACAGCAGCCCGCCTGAAAGCATCGGCTCGGGTTGCTGGTGGCGTCGCTCCAGTGCAACCCGGCGCAGGATCGCTTCGACCCGCACCCGTAACTCAGCAATGCTGAAGGGCTTGGGCAAGTAATCGTCCGCGCCTCGCTGAAAGCCACTGATACGGTCGGCCTCCGCGCCCAGGGCGGACATCAGAATGACCGGCGTCGAACTGCACGCACGCAACTGCGACAAGGCATCCAGGCCATTCAATCCCGGCAGCAGGATATCCATCAACACGACATCGAAAGGCTCACGCGTTGCCAGCGCCAACCCCTCACCGCCATCCCGGCACCAGGTCACCCGAAAGCCACTGCGTTGCATCTGTTCATGCACGTAGCTACCCAGGATCGGGTCGTCTTCAATTGCAAGAATGTTGGGGACAGGCGTAATTACGGGACTCATTGGTAGACGCTAGTAATTCTCAATAACATGATTATTCAGATTACATACGCATCAAGCAACCAATTACCGACAAACATCTAGGAAAATTCCCACAGAAAGATAAAAGTAGATACAAATGAGTGCATTGCTTCGGTAGTCGCGGTAATTTTCCGACTTGGGCCGCCACTTCGATCTTACGGCGTCTTACAGCAATTGCCTGAGCACAGGAGAGTGGCGTGCTGAATAGATTGGGTATCAGAAGCCGTGTGCTGTTGCTCGCGCTCTTGCCGACCAGCCTGATGGCGCTGGTACTGGGTGGCTATTTCACCTGGCTGCAGCAAAACGAGTTGCAGTCCCAACTGCTGCAACGCGGCAAGATGATTGCGGAACAACTGGCCCCTCTGGTGGCACCGGCACTGGTCAGCAACAACCCCGCACAACTGGAGCGCATCGCCGCCCAGGCACTGGAACAAGCCGATGTACGTGCGGTAGGTTTTCTTGCGCCCGACCGCAGCAGCCTTGCCCATGCCGGACCGAGCATGCTCAACCAGGCACCCAATGGCGACACAACCCAGTTGTTGCAGCGCAGCGGCAGCGACGCGACGCGCTACCTGCTACCGGTATTTGGCCGCCATCGCGATCTGGCGGGCGAATTGATTCCCGGCGAATCCCACCGCCTGCTCGGCTGGGTGGAAGTCGAACTGTCCCATGACGGCACACTGCTACGGGGCTACCGCAGCCTCTTTGCCAGCATGCTGCTGATTTTCATCGGCCTGGCTGTAACCGCTCTGGTTGCCTTGCGCATAAGCCGGACCATCAACGGCCCTTTAGGGCAGATCAAGCATGCGGTGAACCAGCTCAAGGACGGCAACCTGGAGCAACGCCTACCTACGCTGGGGAGTTACGAACTGGACGAGCTGGCCGACGGCATCAACCGCATGGCCCAAACCCTGCAAAACGCCCATGAAGAACTGCAGCACAGCATCGACCAGGCAACAGAGGATGTTCGCCAGAACCTGGAAACCATCGAAATCCAGAACATCGAGCTGGACATGGCGCGCAAGGAAGCCCTGGAAGCCAGCCGGATCAAGTCAGAGTTTCTGGCCAACATGAGCCATGAGATCCGTACCCCGCTCAACGGCATCCTCGGTTTTACTCACCTGCTGCAGAAAAGCGAGCTTAGCCCGCGCCAGCTTGAGTACCTGGGCACCATTGAGAAGTCTGCCGACAACCTGCTGGGCATCATCAACGAGATTCTCGACTTCTCGAAAATCGAGGCTGGGAAACTGGTGCTCGACAGTATTCCGTTCAACCTGCGCGACGTCATTCAGGAAACCCTGACCATTCTCGCCCCTTCGGCCCACGCCAAGCAGCTTGAACTGGTCAGCGTGATTTACCGCGACACCCCGTTGTCGCTGGTTGGCGACCCGCTGCGACTGAAGCAGATCATCACTAACCTGGTCAGCAACGCCATCAAGTTCACGCGTGAGGGCACCATCGTCGCACGTGTGATGCTAGAGGATGACGACGATGATCAGGAGGACAGTGTCCACCTGCGCATCAGCGTTCAGGACACAGGCATCGGGCTGTCGCCGCAAGACGTGCGTGCCCTGTTCCAGGCATTCAGCCAAGCCGATAACTCCCTCTCCCGCCAGCCAGGTGGAACGGGGCTAGGGCTGGTGATTTCCAAGCGACTGATTGAACAGATGGGCGGCGAAATTGGTGTCGACAGTACCCCGGGCGAAGGCTCTCAGTTCTGGGTCAGCCTACGCTTGCCTAAAGCCCTGGATGATGCTGAAGACCTGCCGCCATCGTCGCTGCAGGGACGCCGCACCGCCATAATCGACCCGCACCCCCTGGCGTGCCAGGCCCTGCAGCACCAACTGCAGGACTGCGGGCTGAGCATTACGGTGTTCAACACGCTCGATCAGTTGCTCAATGGCATGGATGCGGCTCGCCTGGCCGGCCAGCCATTTGAGCTGGCGGTGCTCGGCGTAAGCCTTGCCAACCTGTCCCCTGAGCGACTTGGACAGCACGTGCAAACCCTCGAAAAACAGGGTTGCCAGACCATGGTGCTGTGCCCGACCACCGAGCAACGCGCGTTTCAAGCCTGCCTGCCGAACCCGCACAGCCAATTGCAGGTCAAACCAACCTGTACCCGCAAACTGCGCCGCGCCCTGCTGGATTTGACCGAACCACGACGCAGTGAGGCAGAACTGACGCGTCAAGTGCCGGGGCAGCGCCAACCCAAAGTGCTGTGTGTCGACGACAACCCTGCCAACCTGCTCCTGGTACAAACACTGTTGGAAGACCTTGGCGCCTCGGTAGAGGCCGTCGATAGCGGCAGCGCGGCGATCAAGGCGGTACAGGAGGACTGCTTCGACCTCGTTCTGATGGACGTACAGATGCCGGGCATGGACGGGCGCGAATGCACCGAACAAATACGTCTCTGGGAAACCGCAAACGATAGCTCAGCGCTGCCGATCGTGGCACTGACCGCCCACGCGATGGCCAACGAAAAACTCGCCTTGCTGCACAGCGGTATGGACGACTACCTGACCAAGCCAGTCAGTGAGCGGCAATTGGCCCAGGTCCTGCTGAAATGGACGGGGCTCTCACTGGCCAAGCCGCCTGTAGAACGTTTCAGCGAGCGCCCGGTCGACAGTGCCGAACTCAAAGTACTCGACCCGGAAGAAGGCCTGCGTCTGGCCGCTGGTAAACCGGACCTGGCGGCTGACATGCTGGCAATGCTGCTGGCCTCACTGGACGCCGACCGCGATGCCATCCGTACCGCACGCCATGCGAGTGACCGCACCGCGCTGATCGAACGGGTTCACCGTCTCAATGGCGCCACCCGCTATTGTGGTGTGCCGCAACTGCGCGCCGCCTGCCAGCGCTGCGAGACGTTACTTAAACAAAATGCGCCGCAAGCCCAACAGGCCCTCGACGAACTGGATCGCGCCCTTGCCCGGCTCAGCGCCCAGGCGCGGCTGAGCGTCTGACCTGAGGCAAAGCCAGCAGCGTGGCTGTTGTTTAAACTGGCGGCATTCGATGCCAAGGAGCTTTGCCATGCGCGCACTATTTTTCAGCAGCCAGACATACGACCAGGAGAGTTTCCGTGCCGCGCCCGCCATGGAAGGGCTGACCCTGAACTTCCAGGCTGCGCGCCTGACCGAGGCTACCGCCATGCTGGCGGCAGGCCATGAGATTGTCTGCGCCTTCATCAACGATGATTTGTCAGCACCGGTGCTGGAGCATCTCGCGGCCGGAGGCACGCGGCTGATCGCCTTGCGCTCGGCCGGCTATAACCACATTGACCTGAAGGACGCCAAACGCCTGGGGCTGAGCGTGGTGCGCGTGCCAGCCTATTCACCGCACGCCGTCGCCGAACACGCCGTGGCATTGATTCTGGCCCTCAATCGACGCCTGCACCGGGCCTATAACCGCACCCGCGAAGGCGACTTCAGCCTGCATGGGCTGACAGGCTTCGACCTCTACGGCAAAACCGTCGGGGTGATCGGTACCGGCCAGATAGGCTTGGCCTTTGCACGAATCATGGCCGGCTTCGGCTGCCAGCTACTGGCCTACGACCCCTTCCCCAACCCTCAAATGCAGGATCTTGGCGCACGCTACCTACCGTTGCCGGAGTTGTTGGCTCAGGCACGCATCGTCAGCCTGCATTGCCCCTTGACCGAGCAAACCCGCCACCTGATCAATCAGCAGAGCCTGGCGTTGATGCAACGCGGGTCGATGTTGATCAACACCGGCCGTGGCGCGCTGGTGGACACCCCAGCTCTGAGTGATGCCCTGAAAAGCGGCCAGCTCGGCTACCTGGGCCTGGACGTCTACGAAGAAGAAGCACAGCTGTTCTTTGAAGACCGCTCCGACCAACCACTACAGGATGATGTGCTGGCGCGGCTGCTGACCTACCCCAACGTGATCATCACCGCCCACCAGGCGTTCCTTACTCATGAAGCCCTGGCCGCCATTGCCCAGACCACCTTGGAGAACATTGCCCGCTGGGCGGTCGGGAATCCGCAGAATCTGGTCGAAGGTTGATGCTAGGATACGCGGCAGATTTGGAGGACCCATGGTCGAACACGATTTCCGCTACAACCTGTTTAATCCGCAACACACCCTGATCGAATGCCGCTCTCTGGCACCAGGTCGCTACCAGGTCACTGGCAATGGTGGCTCAATCCACAATGACGATGTCTTGCTGGTGACCCTCAAGGGCAGCAAGACCCTGTCAATGCGCCTGACCGTGGAAAAAGTACGCCACCTGATCAACCCGCCCGGTCAGTGGGTAGCCGTGGCCAGTGGCCCGGTCTTCGGCGAACTGGCGATCCATCAGTGGCAAGTCAACTGCGACAGCTGCCAGGCCAGCCTCGACTTCGAGTTCGCGGTAGACGCCAAGCTGGGCAACAAGGCCCAACAACCCGCCGCCGTGGCGCGTATCGCCGAACTGGGTTGGACCACCCAGGGCGACAAACATACGTGCCCGAAATGCCGGGGGCAGGCGCAGTGAAACAACTTCTGTTATCGGCCCTGGCAGCCGCAGGCCTGGTCGGCTGCGCTGCCGAGCCAATGAAGCTGGAGCAGGAGCAAAGCTACATACTGGAATGGATTGGCGAACGGCCACTGATGGACTACAGCCACCTGACGCTGACCTTGGCAGCCGATGGCCGGGCGTATGGCAATGCGGGCTGCAACCACTGGTTCGCGCCGTATCAGCTGGACGGAAACAAACTGAGCTTCGGTCAAATTGGCAGCACCCGCAAGCGCTGCGCACCGGCACTGATGGAGCAGGAGCAACGTTTCCTGCAGGCATTGGGAGAGGTACAACGCTGGGACATCTCGCCAATCGAACAGGTACGGTTCTGGCCAGCACAAGGCAAGCCACTGCGTTTTTGGCCTGAAGAAGGCTAAGTACCCGTCATGTTCTGCAGGGGCCGGCATTGCTGGCCCCTGCAGGGACGCGCAAACCACTGCCTGGCTGCGCGTGATACCGACGGATCAGGCGCCCTTGAGTGCCGTCAGCTTCTCGGTAATGCCCGCTGCGGTCTGCTCACCCAGCAACTGCTCGCGCACCTTGCCCTTGTCGTCAATGATGTAGGTGACCGGCAAACCCTCACTGCGCGGCAACTCAAAGCGCTCGGCCGGGTCGTCAGCAAGCACGGTGAACCCTATCCCCAGCGCATCACTGGCCTTTTTCAGCTCATCACCGCGCAGGCCGTCGAAATTCACCCCGAGCACCGTCACGCCCTTGGCCTGCAGGTCTTTGGCCACTGCATTGAGCTCCGGAATCTCCGTACGGCACGGGCCACACCATTCAGCCCAATAGTTGAGCACCAGCCAACGCCCATCCACGTGTTCAGCCGCCACTTTGCGGCCATTTTGATCCAGCCCATAGTCTGCGCCGCAACCGCCGAGCAACAGGCTCGTAGTGATCGCCAGTACTGCTGCCAATCGCCTTGTCATGGGTCAATCCTTATTGAATATTCAAGCAAAATGCGAAGTCGCTGCGGTTAGAATAGCCGCCACTTCATGCTGGATGCGACCCGAACATGACCGACTTGACGCTTTACCATAACCCACGCTGCTCCAAATCCCGTGGTGCGCTGGAACTGCTCGAGGCCCGTGGCCTGGCGCCAACCGTAGTACGCTACCTGGAAACACCACCCGACGCTGCGACGCTGCGCAGCCTGCTCGGCAAACTGGGAATGACAGCCCGTGAACTGCTGCGCAGTGGCGAAGACGAGTACAAGAGCCTCGACCTGGCAAACCCGGCCCTGTCCGAAGATGAACTGATTGCCGCCATGGTCAGCCACCCGAAACTGATCGAACGACCGATTCTGGTCGCGGGCGACAACGCCGTGATTGGCCGGCCACCCGAAAAGGTGCTGGAGATCCTTTCGTGAGCACGCCCTACATCCTCATTCTGTACTACAGCCGCCATGGCTCCACCAGTGAGATGGCCCGACAGATTGCCCGTGGCGTTGAACTGGGCGGCCTGGAAGCACGTATTCGCACCGTACCGGCCATTTCCAGCGAGTGCGAAGCCGTTGCCCCGAGCATCCCGGAAAACGGTGCGTTGTATGCCAGCCTTGACGACCTGCGTAATTGTGCCGGCCTGGCACTGGGCAGCCCGACTCGCTTCGGCAACATGGCCGCACCTCTCAAGTACTTCATCGACAGCACCAGCAGCCTCTGGCTGAGCGGCGGCCTGGTCGGCAAACCCGCCGCGGTGTTCACCTCAACTGCCAGCCTGCATGGCGGCCAGGAATCGACGCTGCTGTCCATGCTGCTGCCGCTGATGCACCATGGCATGTTGATCATGGGCCTGCCCTACAGCGAGTCGGCGCTGCTGGAAACCCGTGGAGGTGGCACCCCTTATGGCGCCAGCCACCACGCCGGAGCTGACGGCAAGCGCGCCCTGGACGCCGATGAAATCGCCCTGTGCCGGGCGCTCGGCCAACGCTTGGCGAGCACCGCTACGCTACTGGAGAACGGCCGTGGCTAAGAAGCCGAAAGTACTGCCCCCACTGGAGTGGTTGGCTCCACGTGTGCGTATCAGCCGGGCGCTGAGCCTGGCGACATTCGTCGGCTTGATCGCCCTGTTGAGCGTCAACACCCTGCTGTTCGCCGACCTGCATGGCGCACGCTCCTGGGTGATTCTCGGCGTCGAACTGGTACCGTTGCTGATACTGATGCCAGGCATACTGCTGGGCAGTGCCCGCGCTCATGCCTGGATCTGCTTCGTGGTAAACCTGTATTTCATCAGCGGTGTACAGGCCACCTTCGTCCCGGACCGGGCACTGTTCGGCTGGCTGGAAGTGCTGCTGAGCCTGGCGCTGTTCATCAGCGCCTTGCTGTATGTGCGCTGGCGGTTTCAGTATGACCGCAAACTGGCGGGTGAAGGCTCGGCGCAACACTGAGCCCAGCGATCCCCCACCCGCCTTGACCTCAATGGTTAACGGTATGCGCCAGCATCACTGAGAGCTGACACAGTGGCCGCCCGCTTTCGGCGTGCCACTGATTGAACGCCGCCTGCACCCGCGCCAAGTCCCGCAGGCTGGTCGGCGCCTTGTCGATGATGTCCTGAGCCACAAGGGCCGCAACCATGTCGTCGGTAGGGATAAACGTATCCTTGCCGACCATGCGCAGAAAACGAGGTGCCGACAAGCCACCAAGCTGGTTGCCATGCTTGGCCAGGTACTTCCACAAACCGACGATGTCAGTCACTGGCCAGTCGGCGATCAAGGCGCCAAAGCTACCCCTCTCCTTTGCCACATCCAACACCATCTGCGCATTGCGAGGCACGCTCTTGAGCTTGCCCAGGTGACGGATGATGCGGGTGTCCTGCATCAACCGTTCCAGATGCTCAGCGCCCATCAGCACGACCTTTTCCGGGTCGAAGCCGAAGAATACCTGCTCAAACGCCGGCCACTTGGCATCGACCAGGCTGTGCTTGAGCCCGGCGCGAAACACGCGCAGGGCCAGGGTCGACAGATAACGGTCGTCACTGATCGCACGCAACTGCGCCGGGGTGCGCGGCACCGGCAGATACGCCTCCAGTGCAGCGGCAGAGCCGAATCGGTTCAGGCAGTACTCATGCAGCCATTGATAATCACGCATGGCAGTTCCTTGCCGAGTGGTTCGTCAGATGTTCAGCACGTCGAGGAAACGCGGCGTCGCGGTGTCGTCGATGCGCAGATTGACGAAATCGAACAGATTGCGGTCGGCCAGTTGTGACGGCACAACGTTCTGCAGGCCACGGAAGATACTCTCGGTACGCCCCGGCGACTTGCGCTCCCACTCCTGAAGCATGTCCTTGACGACCTGACGCTGCAGGTTTTCCTGCGAACCACAGAGGTTGCACGGGATGATCGGGAATTCTTTCATGTCCGAGTAGGCCTGAATGTCCTTCTCGCTGCAGTAGGCCAACGGCCGGATGACCACGTTGCGGCCATCGTCGGCCAGCAGTTTTGGCGGCATGGCCTTGAGCGTGCCATTGAAGAACATGTTGAGGAAGAATGTCTCGACAATGTCATCACGGTGATGACCCAGGGCCATCTTGGTCGCGCCGATTTCGTCAGCGAAGGTGTACAGGGTGCCACGACGCAGGCGCGAGCACAGCGAGCAGGTGGTCTTGCCTTCCGGGATCAATTCCTTGACCACCGAGTAGGTGTCCTTCTCGACAATGTGGTACTCGATACCCAAGGTCTTGAGGTAGGCCGGCAGCACGTCCTCGGGGAACCCCGGTTGTTTCTGGTCCATGTTCACCGCAACGATCTCGAACTTGATCGGTGCCACCTTCTGCAGGTGCAGCAGAACATCGAGCATGGTGTAGCTGTCTTTGCCGCCCGACAGGCAGACCATGACCTTATCACCGTCTTCGATCATGTTGAAGTCGGTGACAGCCTCACCCGCGAGGCGGCGAAGGCGTTTTTGCAGTTTGTTCTGATTGACCGAAAGGGTGCCCATAGCGCTTGGAATCCGCGAGGTATGACAAAAGCCGACTATTTTACGCATAAACCGACTGGCGGCGTAGGCCAATCCGATAAAGACTGCATCGTGATTAATCCATCGCCTGACAGCGCAATTTGCTCTAAAAAACCCGGTTTTATGCAGCGAACTCCTTCCTATACTGCGACATAAGGCCACCGTGTTTGTGACCTGGTCGTATGGCTCGAACCTCGGGCCAGCAAGCGCTCCTCTGGGGGGCGATGGCAACAACGAAAGGAGTGACTGGCATGATCCATCACGTTCTGGGGCTGTTTACCCATCCCGATCAGGAATGGCGAGAGATTCGTGGCGAAGAGGAAAGCATCAGCCACATGTACTTGACCCACACGTTGATACTGGCGGCCATTCCCGCCGTATCGGCATTTATCGGCACTACCCAGGTAGGCTGGGTCATCGGCGAGCGTGCGCCCGTCATGCTGACCATGGAAAGCGCGCTCTGGATGAGCATCATGTCGTACCTGGCCATGCTTGGCGGTGTTGCCGTCATGGGCGCGTTCATCCACTGGATGGCCCGCACCTATGATGCCAACCCCAGCCTGGCGCAATGCATCGCGTTTGCAACCTACACCGCCACCCCACTGTTCGTCGGTGGTCTGGCGGCGCTTTACCCACACCTGTGGCTGGGGATGATTGTCGGCACGGCAGCCATCTGCTACACGGTCTACCTGCTCTATGTAGGCCTGCCGACCTTCATGAACATACCCTCGGACGAAGGCTTCCTGTTTTCGAGTTCAGTGTTGGCGGTGGGGCTGGTGGTGCTGGTAGCCATCATGGCCTTCACGGTAATCGTCTGGGGACTGGGCGTGGGGCCCGTCTATACCAACTAGAGACTTAGAAACACAGCAACATAGGTGCAACAAACCTCAGGCCGCCGCAAGGCGGCCTGATGCCGTGCATGGACCGGCGGTCTCGGCAGTAATGCTCAGGTTGCGGCATAATCGCCGGTCAGGAGTGTTCCCCGATATGCCCGAGCAACTCAAATCCCGCGTCGAAATTTGTTTCCAGCAGGCTGAAGCCTTTTTCAAACGCCCCTTCCAGCGCCCCGAAGTCAGTTTCAAGCTACGTGGGCAGAAGGCCGGCGTGGCACATCTGCATGAGAACCTGCTGCGCTTCAACCTGCAGCTGTACATGGAAAACCGTGAAGACTTCCTGAAACAGACTGTCGCCCATGAAGTGGCCCACCTGATTGCCCACCAACTGTTCGGTGGCAGCATTCAGCCCCATGGCGAAGAGTGGCAGTTGATCATGCGTGGGGTTTACGAACTGCCGCCGAATCGCTGTCACAACTACGCGATAAAGCGCCGGAGCATGACCCGCTACATCTACCGCTGCCCCTGCGCAGGTAGCGACTTCCCCTTCTCTGCCCAGCGCCATGGCCAGGTACGCCAAGGGCGGCGCTACCTGTGCAGACGCTGTCGGCAGACCTTGGTGTTCAGTGGGGAAACACGGGTGGAATAAACGACATCGCCGGCAAGGCTGGCTCCTGCATGAGGAGCCGACCTTGCCGGCGATGAGCACATCCCAGAATGCTTAGCGGGCAGCGCCTTCAGCCACACCCAGGTCATCGACTGGACGGGTGTCGATGATCGACGTGCCGCCAGAAGCCAACTCGGCCTGCAGCTTGTCTTCGTCCAGTTCGTTGACCCACTTGGCCACCACCACTGTCGCCACGGCGTTGCCAATCAGGTTGGTCAGGGCACGGGCTTCGGACATGAAGCGGTCAATACCCAGGATCAGCGCCAGACCGGCAACCGGCAGGTGGCCAACGGCCGACAGGGTAGCGGCCAGAACGATGAAGCCGCTACCGGTCACGCCAGCAGCACCTTTAGAAGCAACCAGCAGCACCAGCAACAGGGTGATCTGGTGCGTGATGTCCATGGTGGTGTCGGTGGCCTGAGCAATGAACACGGCAGCCATGGTCAGGTAGATCGAAGTACCGTCAAGGTTGAACGAGTAACCGGTTGGGATCACCAGGCCGACAACCGACTTCTTCGCACCCAGGCGCTCCATCTTGATCAGCATGCGTGGCAGGGCCGACTCGGAAGACGAAGTACCCAGCACGATCATCAGTTCCTCACGGATGTAGCGGATCAGTTTGACCACGCTGAAGCCGTGGGCACGGGCGATACCGCCAAGCACCACCAGAATGAACACCACACAGGTGATGTAGAAGCAGACCATCAACTGGCCCAGTTGAACCAGCGAGCCCACGCCGTACTGGCCGATCGTGAAGGCCATGGCACCGAACGCACCGACCGGTGCCAGCTTCATGATCATGTTGATGATGTTGAACATCACATGGGCGAAGCGGTCGATCAGGTCCAGCAGTGGCTTGCCATAAGCGCCCAAGCGATGCAGGGCGAAACCGAAGATCACCGAGAACATCAGCACTTGCAGGATGTCGCCGTTGGCGAAGGCACCGACGACCGTGTTCGGGATGATGTTGAGCAGGAAGCCAACGGTGGTCTGCTGTGCGCCCGCTGCGGCATAGGCCGCGATGCTGCTGGCGTTCAGGGTCGACACGTCAATGTGCATGCCAACACCCGGCTTGACCACGTTGACCACAACCAGGCCAATGATCAGTGCGATGGTGGAGACAATCTCGAAGTACAACAGCGCGTAGCCGCCGGTCTTGCCAACCGACTTCATGTTCTGCATACCCGCAATGCCGCTGACCACGGTGCAGAAGATGATGGGGGCGATGACCATCTTGATCAGCTTCACGAACCCGTCACCCAGTGGCTTGAGTGCCACGCCGGTCTCAGGATAGAAGTGACCCAGCAGGATACCGATGGTGATCGCTACGATCACCTGGACATACAACGATTTGTACAGCGGCTGACGCGTCGTCATGGCTAATTCCTCAAGCGTACCGACCATCATCCTTCCCAGGATGCGGTGGTACCAAAAGCGCGAACCCTCCTGCACTGGAGGGATTTGTTTTGTCGAGCTGCCTGGCAGGACTCTGAAGGCTATTTAGCAATCACGATGCCAACGTGCGCTTTCTGGGTGCGAACCGCCGTTTCTCGGGGCTTGCATGCACTAGGAGGTGGCACAAAAAACGCGGCGCATTGGCGGATTTCCGCACGCAACCGGCGAAAAAACCTAACCAATGGCGGTAATCCGCCCACGCAGCCAGGGTGCGCGTTCAATCCGTTGCAGGATGAAGCACGGAAGCTAGAGTAAGCAGGACATCCTGAACCGTCGCTGAGCGCTGTCCAAACAGCGGCTGAACACGATGGATCGACTCAAACGAGGAGTACCCGCTATGCGTTACCTGCTCGCACTTGCCTTGATCGGCGCCACAAGCCTGGCCCAGGCCGCCGTACAGACCCGCGAAATTGCCTATCAGGATGCCGACGGCAAGCGCCTGGTTGGCTATTACGCCTATGACGACAGCGTCGAGGAAAAGCGCCCAGGCGTAGTGGTGGTGCACGAGTGGTGGGGCCTGAATGACTATGCCAAACGCCGTGCGCGCGAGTTGGCGGGGCTAGGCTACAGCGCACTGGCCATCGACATGTATGGCGATGGCAAGCACACCGAGCACCCGGCAGACGCCATGGCCTTCATGCAGGCGGCTATGAAAGACCCTGACGCGGCGGCCAAACGCTTCGATGCCGGTGTTGATCTGTTAAAAATCCAACCGCAAACCGACAACAATCGAATTGCCGCCATCGGCTACTGCTTCGGCGGAAAAGTGGTGCTCGATGCCGCCCGCCGAGGCGAGCCTCTGCTCGGGGTCGTCAGCTTCCATGGCCCGCTGGCAACCAGCAACCCGGCAACACCCGGTAGCGTAAAGAGCAGGATTCTGGTGGAGCACGGTGCAGCAGACAGCATGGTCCCCCAAGAACAGGTGGATAAATTCAAGGACGAGATGAATGCGGCCGGTGCATCCTATGAATTCGTGAGCATCCAGGGCGCCAAGCATGGTTTCACCAACCCGGATGCTGACCGCCTCAGCCACGGCGAGCACGGCGGACCAGACATTGCCTACAACAAAAGCGCCGACGAAAGCGCTTGGGCAGACCTACAGGTTTTCTTGAAGAAGGTGTTTACGCTGAACTGAAGTGCTGAGGGACGGCGCTTTGGCAGAAAGGATGGGCTGGAAGGGGCACTGGCCTGACGCCATGGATCGCGGCACAATACGGCCATGAAACGACTCCCATCTTGCTGCGCACCGCTCCAGCACCACTGGCCTCTGCCTCGCGCAGTACCCGGCGCAGCACTGGTCAGTTGCTCGTTCGACCCCGCTCAACTGGCTGCCGATGACTTCGTCCTGGCGGGTATAGAACACACCAGCAGCCTGCAACGCTCAGTGGCCAAGCGTCAGGCCGAGTACCTCGCTGGCCGGGTCTGCGCCCGTGCAGCACTGCAAGCGCTGGATGGTCGGGAGTACATCCCTGGTACCGGCGAAGACCGTGCGCCGATCTGGCCAAGCGATATCAGCGGATCCATCACCCATAGCCACGGCTGGGCCGCTGCGGTGGTTGCCCCTAGTCACCAGTGCGCGGGCATTGGCCTGGATCAGGAAACCCTGCTCAGCCACGAACGCGCTCAGCGCCTGGCCGCAGAGATCCTCACAGCCGATGAACTTCACCGAATGGACCCAGACCTGGCTGCCTTGGCGGTCACCCTGACCTTTTCCCTGAAGGAAAGCCTGTTCAAGGCCCTCTACCCTATCGTGCAGCAGCGCTTCTACTTTGAACACGCGGAGGTGCTGGAGTGGTCCACCGATGGCCATGCACGCCTGCGCCTGTTGAAAGACCTGTCCACTGACTGGCGCCAGGGCCACGAGCTGGAAGGCCAGTTCAGCATACAGAATGACCAGGTCCTGACCTTGGTCAGCATCTGAGTCAGGGGTTGAGCGGGCAGTGCGTACAGTGCCCGACCCACGCCACCTTGTAACTCAGGCAACAGGTTCGCCGACGCCGCAGGCCGTGCGCATCGTAGCTGACTGCCGCAAACAACGGGCCACCAGGGCGATCCAGTAGATCACGCGCCTCAACGAGGTCGACCTCCAGGGCCTGCAGGCACTGCTCCAGGCAATCGCCAGCATTCCCCCAGAGCACGGCAACCGGCACCGAGCCCAAGGCTGCCAGTTGCTGAACCAATGGCGTCAGGTGGTGCTCCAACAGGGCCTGCAAGCTATCGCTGCCTGCGGCCAGCGGCTCAAACGCCAGCGGCAGACCACGATCGTCCAGGCTCACGCCGACATTGTTCGACAGCGCCAGCCCTCGCCCGGCACACCGGGCTGACACGGCCTCGCGCCAGAACAGCGCGAAATAGTACTTGGACCACTGCGACACCAGCACAGGCAACTGGGCTGGCATCAACTCAGGCCCATAGAGCGCCAACAGCAGCCTGTGAAAGTACGCCGGACGTAGCAGCTCACTCAGCATCACGGTCTGCTTCATGATGCACCAGAGGCCTGGCTACGCGGCCAACTCAGGCTGAAACACGCCCCACCCAGGCGCTCGCTACGGCTGACCGAGGCCCGCCCTGCATGCCAATAGATAATCCTGCGTACGATGGACAAGCCCAGACCGTGCCCACCGGAAGCCCGGGCGCGGCTGTCGTCGAGGCGGGTAAAGGGGGTAAAGATCCGGTCCCAGGCAGGCTCGGGGATGCCCGGACCATCATCTTCCACATCAATCCGGCAACGCTGGGCACCTAATTGATAGCTCAGGCAGACCTGTGACTCAGCATGGCGCATGGCGTTGCTCACCAGGTTCTGCAAAGCCCGGTGCAAGTAGCGTGGCTCCGCTTCTACCCATGCGCCGTCAGCCTCTTCTGCCCTTTGGCAGGGGCCGCGAACCACGCTCACCTCGCGACGCAATGGCGCCAGCTCGGCGATCACCTGGTCGAGCAGCGCATCCAGGTCGATCAACTGAAAATGCAACGCCGGTGAGCCCTGCTCCAGACGGGCATAGGTGAGCATCTCGTCGACCAGTTTATCGAGGTCCTGAATGTCACCATCCATACCCTCCAGGTACTTTTCCCGAGCCTGATCGTTGCTGGCCCCGGCGATCATCTCCAGGCCGAAACGTAAACGGGCCACTGGCGTGCGCAGCTCATGGGACACGGCACGCACCAGCTCACGCTGAATACTCAACGACCGTTGCAAATGCTCCGCCATGCCATTGAAGGCCGCAGCCAAGCGTCCAACCGAGTCATCATCATCGGCCGTCACACGGGTTTCCAGGCTACCCTGGGCGATGCGTGTGGCAGCAAACTCCAGGGTCGACAGGCGACGCTCCAGCTGACGCACCAGCAAATAGACGATCAAACCAATCAGGCACAAGCCCAGCACGGCAATCACTGCCAGCAACTGGGGTGGGTAGGCATTCATCTGATACAGCGGGCCGAGCTCCAGCACCCAGGGCGTACCGGCAAGGCCGGAAAATACACGAATCGAGTCACCGTCCTTGCCAAGGGCCATCACCGTGTCGCCCTCCTCGACCCGTCGGCGCTGATCGTCATCCAGGTCAGCCTTGGTCATCGAAAGCAAGCGCAGGTCAAAGCCAAACCCCTTGGCTTCCTTCAATTGCGCAAGCCGTCCAGGCTGCTCCGCAACCGGATAACGCACCAACTCATCCGCCAGCAGGTAAATCGTGGCGCGGGCCAACTGCTCACTGATCTGCTTGACTTCACCCATGAGCAAAAACGGCTGGTCGCCAACCTGACGCATCACCCTGGCCGCATGAGGCCCGGTCTTCTCTACCAGTACCTGGCCACGCTGCAACAAGCTGCGCTGACGCCCATCGAGCCCGGTGTGGGCCAAGGACTCCAACGCCAAGGGAATGCCCAGCAAGCGCTCCCAGATCGCCAGCGCCCGCGTACGCTCCACCTCACTGAGCGGCACCAGGTTGTCAGCCATCAGCGTGAAGGTCCCGTGGGCAAGCCGCTCACGGTATTGATCCGCGCGTACCTCATTGAGCAGGTGCAGGCTCAAGGCGCCGAGCATCGCCACCAGCACCAGAGCGCTCAGCATACCGCCGTAGATGCGCAGGAAAATCGAGTTCATGCCTCACGACCCATGGCCTGGGCCGCCTCGGCTACAAACAGGTAGCCTTTGCTGCGCAGGGTCTTGATCATCTTCGGATGGATTGGATCGTCACCGATTTTGGGGCGAATGCGTGAAATACGCACATCGATAGAACGGTCCTGGCCGTCATAGCCCACACCTCGCAACGAGGTGAAGATCTCCTCGCGGGACAACACACGCCCGGCATTGCTCACGAGTAGCCAGAGCAGGTCGAACTCGGCGCTGGTCAACTCGATGCTCGCGCCCCGCAGCCAAGCCTCGCGCAGGGTGTTATCGACCCGCAACGGGCCGAACACCAATGCCTGGTGCTCACTACTGGGGGCATCACTGCGACGCAACAGAGCGTTGATCCGGGCCAACAACAAGCGGGGACGCACGGGCTTGACCACATAATCGTCGGCCCCCAGGTCCAGCCCCTGCACCTGATCAAGATCGTCGCTGCGTGCAGTGAGCATCAGAATTACCCCTGCATAGCGCGGGCGTACCTTGCGACAGATGCTCAGGCCATCCTCGCCAGGCAACATCAGGTCAAGGATCACCAGATCAGGCTGCTCATCAATGATGCGCTGGGCCGCCTTGGCCCCGTCGCCCTCCACCGCTACCTCAAAGCCGTTGGCCTGCAGGTACTCCCCCGTGAGGTCGGCCAATCGCTGGTCATCCTCGACGATCAACACCTGACTGCGCTGCTGCTCCACGGACACCTCTGCTGGGCTTGTTGTTCTTGGAAGACCGCCCGTCAACAAAGGGCAATAATGGCACCGGATACTACGACGCGAACCCACACATTCCAACCGCCACCAACGGCACTGAAAAGCCGTGCCAGGAGCGCTGGACAATGGGGCTTTTTGTGATAGGGTTCGCGCCCGCAAAATTCCGTGTTCGGGGCGTCGCCAACGTAAAAAAAGAGTGACCAACGGCACAATGGCGGTGAGACGCGGCCTACAAGGCGTTGCCCGGAATCACTCACAAAATACGCACAAGTTATCCACAGAGCATCACCTTGCAATACCCCCGATACCGCATTATCTTGTATCCCTATCGAAACAAAACACTATATCTTGGGTTTTCACATAATTCCCAAGCACAAGTCGAGCATTAAACTCAAGCCTTGCAAAATGCTTTTTTTGCTTGAACTTTGAAAGAAATCAGCAGCCAAACCGCTCCTGCGGAGGCGACCGTTGCAAGTTCACCAGAGGGCTTGTTTCGGGTACGGGTGTTGCACACTAAGGCACATCCGACAGCAACAGTTTTGGGCCACGGCCCGAGACCTTTGACTTCGGCCAGGGAGCGGCGAGCGATTGCCCCTTTTTCCTGATCTGTCCCGAAGTAGGTAAGCCCTGCCCCGCACGCTGCCCTTGCGCATGCCTGCGGGTCGGTTGTCGAGCTTTTGGACGGAACGGTTGGCACCTACCCGGTGCCTAAACAAACATAGAAAACGTGGAGACCCCCATGCAAACCGACACAACTCGCGAGAACCCGCAGGCCAAGGCGCCGCAGGCCGCTGATTCGAACCAGGATCTGGCTGCCACCGCTCCGGGCCAACTGCGTGTGATCAAGCGTAACGGTACCGTCGTCGCCTACACCGATGACAAGATCACCGTTGCCATCACCAAGGCGTTCCTTGCAGTTGAAGGCGGCACTGCTGCTGCCTCGTCGCGTATCCACGACACCGTTGCCCGCCTGACCGAACAAGTGACAGCGACCTTCAAGCGTCGCATGCCATCGGGCGGCACCATCCACATCGAAGAAATCCAGGACCAGGTCGAACTGGCCCTGATGCGTGCTGGCGAACAGAAAGTAGCCCGCGACTACGTGATCTATCGCGACCAGCGCGCCAAGGAACGAGCCACCCGCAGCAACAGCGACGTAGCGGTACAGCCACACCCAAGCATCCGTATCACCCTGGCCGATGGCAGCCTGGCGCCTCTGGACATGAACCGCCTGAACACCATCATTTCGGAAGCCTGCGAAGGCCTGGCCGAAGTCGATGGCGAACTGATCCAGCGTGAAACCCTGAAGAACCTGTACGACGGCGTGGCCATCAAGGACGTCAACACCGCTCTGGTGATGACCGCCCGTACCCTGGTCGAGCGTGAGCCGAACTACTCCTTCGTGACAGCTCGCCTGCTGATGGACACCCTGCGCGCCGAAGGCCTGGGCTTCCTGCAGGTTGCCGAAAGCGCGACCCACCACGAAATGGCCGACCTGTACGCCAAGGCCTTGCCGGCCTATGTCGCCAAAGGTGTGGAGTTTGAACTGCTCAACCCAGCCATGGCCGACTACGACCTGGAAAAACTGGGCAAGGCGATCAACCACGAACGCGACCAGCAGTTCACCTACCTGGGCCTGCAGACCCTGTACGACCGTTACTTCATCCACAAGGACGGCGTACGTTTCGAACTGCCACAGGTGTTCTTCATGCGTGTGGCCATGGGCCTGGCGCTGGAAGAGAAAGACAAAGAAGCCCGCGCGATCGAGTTCTACAACCTGTTGTCGTCCTTCGACTACATGGCCTCGACCCCGACCCTGTTCAACGCTGGCACCCTGCGTCCACAACTGTCGAGCTGCTACCTGACCACCGTCCCGGACGACCTCTCGGGCATTTACCACGCGATCCACGACAACGCCATGCTGTCGAAATTCGCCGGTGGCCTGGGCAACGACTGGACGCCAGTACGTGCGCTGGGTTCCTACATCAAGGGCACCAACGGCAAGTCCCAGGGCGTCGTACCGTTCCTGAAAGTGGTCAACGACACCGCCGTTGCCGTAAACCAGGGTGGCAAGCGCAAAGGCGCTGTCTGTGCCTACCTGGAAACCTGGCACCTGGACATCGAAGAATTCATCGAGCTGCGCAAGAACACCGGTGACGACCGTCGTCGTACCCACGACATGAACACCGCCAACTGGATCCCTGACCTGTTCATGAAGCGCGTCTTCGATGACGGCAAGTGGACCCTGTTCTCGCCTTCGGAAGTACCAGACCTGCACGACCTGACCGGCAAGGCCTTCGAAGAGCGCTACGAGTACTACGAAGCGCTGACCGAGTACAACAAGATCAAGGTATTCAAGACCGTCCAGGCCAAAGACCTGTGGCGCAAGATGCTCTCGATGCTGTTCGAAACCGGTCACCCATGGTTGACCTTCAAAGACCCGTGCAACCTGCGCAGCCCTCAGCAGCACGTGGGCGTGGTCCATAGCTCGAACCTGTGCACCGAAATCACCTTGAACACCAACAAGGACGAGATCGCGGTATGTAACCTGGGCTCGATCAACCTGCCGAACCACATCGTCGACGGCAAGCTGGACACCGCCAAGCTGCAGCGCACCATCAACACCGCTGTGCGCATGCTCGACAACGTGATCGACATCAACTACTACTCGGTACCGCAGGCGCGCAACTCGAACATGAAGCACCGCCCGGTCGGTCTGGGCATCATGGGCTTCCAGGACGCGCTGTACCTGCAGCACATTCCTTATGGTTCGGACGCAGCCGTCGAGTTCGCCGACCGCTCCATGGAAGCGGTCAGCTACTTCGCCATCCAGGCCTCCTGTGACCTGGCCGACGAACGTGGCGCCTACGAGACCTTCCAGGGCTCGCTGTGGTCCAAAGGCATCCTGCCGCTGGATTCCCAACAGATCCTGATCGAAGCCCGTGGCCAGAAGTACATCGACGTCGACCTGAACGAGACCCTGGACTGGGCACCGGTTCGCGCACGCGTTCAGAAAGGTATTCGTAACTCGAACATCATGGCCATCGCGCCGACCGCGACCATCGCCAACATCACCGGCGTATCGCAGTCCATCGAGCCGACCTACCAGAACCTGTACGTGAAATCGAACCTGTCGGGCGAGTTCACCGTGATCAACCCGTACCTGGTTCACGACCTGAAGGCTCGCGGCCTGTGGGACGCGGTCATGATCAACGACCTGAAGTACTACGACGGTTCGGTTCAGCAGATCGAGCGCATCCCGCAAGAACTCAAAGAGCTCTACGCGACTGCCTTCGAAGTGGAAACCAAGTGGATCGTCGACGCTGCCAGCCGTCGCCAGAAGTGGATCGACCAGGCTCAGTCGCTGAACCTGTACATCGCCGGCGCCTCGGGCAAGAAACTGGACGTCACCTACCGCATGGCCTGGTACCGTGGTCTGAAAACCACCTACTACCTCCGTGCCCTGGCCGCGACCAGCACCGAGAAATCGACCATCAACACCGGCAAGCTCAACGCCGTGTCCAGCGGTGGCGACAGCGCCCCGGTGCAAACCGCCCCGGCGCCTGCACCCGTGCCTAAGGCCTGCGCGATCGACGAACCTGACTGCGAAGCCTGCCAATAGCACTGATACAGGTGAAACCGTATACTTTCACCTAAATTAGATATCTGTAACCCCTGTAAACACTAGGTCTTAGTCGTTTACAGGGGGTATAGAAGAAATCTATAATCCTAGGCATTACACCTGATGACTAGGAAACGTATACATTGCAAGCCTTCTCCATTCGTTCATTCACTGCTTCGGATGGTGTAGAGATGGCTGTCTTGGTTGATGACCAGGGCAGCCCCCTCTTCCTCCCCAACGTCTTCGCGACGTTCCATTACCGCGATGTCGGTTCCTCTTCAGCAACGATCAAGAAAGCGCTCAGAGCGTTAGGTATGGCCTATCTGTGGGCCTCAGCCAGAAAGCTTGATCTGCATGCAGCCATCAGTTCAGAAGCCTTCCTCTCCATCGAGCAGTGTGAGGATCTGGCCTTCTTCCTTCGCTTGGACAGGGCCTCGCAAGACCGTGAGCTGGCTGTGAGCCTGGAAGAGCTGCCGTCTCGGGTTGTGCGGCTTGAGCAGGTGCGTGGTGGGTTCCACCAGAAGGCCTCAGAGCGCACAGCCTGCTCTGCCGAGGAAGGTGCCTATCGAATCCGTATCGTCGCAGCCTTCCTGGAGTTCCAGCTGGCGAAAGTTGAGCAAGGCTTGCCGCGCCCGGCTCCAGGTGCAGCGAAGGAAAGCGCCGCACACCCGCCCATACGCCGACTGAAGGCCCTGATCCCCAAAGTCAGCAACGCGGATGAGAGCGACGCGCTGGAGGGCATGGATGAGGTCACGATGGCGTTCGCGGACGAGATATTCGACCCTGCCTCAGAGATCAACCCGTTCAGCACAGACTTCATCAAGCACCGAAACCATCTGGTTTACAGGATGTTGTCTGACAACGGCATGCGCCGAAGTGAACTGCGCTTCGTGCAGATCGAGGACGTCAGCTACGCCAACAATCGCGTGCGTATTCGAGTCTCCAAGACCCAGAGTCGCACCGTCCCTATCTCCAGTACGACAGCGCTCGCCTTTCATCATTTCGTCGTCGAGCATTGGTCGAAAATCCCTGCCAAGCAGCGGGCCCACGGCTACCTCTTCACCACCGCCGAGGGCCGCCACATCTGCGCGGACACGATCAATCTCATCTTCAGGACGGCCAGGAAGAAGGCTCACGAGCTGCCTGATGACTTTGCCCCGCACGCACTGAGACGGACGTGGAATGACAGGCTCAGCACAAAAATTGATAAGACCCCACCTGAGAAGCGTATTCCCAAGAACGAAGAGGAGCAGATGAGGAACCGCCTGATGGGCTGGCGGAAAGATTCCCAAATGAGCGCCCGTTACTCGCGCAGAACCATCAGGGTGAAGTCTGACCAGATCGCAGAAGAACTAGCCAACGAAATTGCAGCAGGCAAGAACAAAGAAAATGAATAGCGAAGTGCTAGTTCAACGAAGTGAAGTCGCAGCACCCACAGAAACCACGCTGATCTTGCTGGATGGTAGGATAATCACCGTCAAGATCGGCGAGGAAATCCGTCTGCGAAACAGTGACGGAGAGCCGCTAACCCTTCACTTTGAGTTGCTTAAGGAAGGAAATGCCTTCCATCAATCATTATTCAAGGTCATCTGCGGAACCCTCTCGACGCATAGCCTAAAATACAACGAGGTAATTCTCTTCGCTCTCCGCCAATGGTTTGGAATTGAAGAATGCGGAAGAGCAAATACGCTTGAAATTAGCCATGTAGGTCTAATGACAAAGATTTCAAGCCATTACATAGGGTTTATTATTCCCGCACTAAGACGAATTAAGCATCAGAACCTGGGTGGAATCAGCCCTGATGTTATTGACTTCCTAAGCAATGACCATAAGTGGGAAGAAAGGGGTAACGGAGCTTATTACACGCTCATAACCAACGATCCTGTAAGTGGCGCCCTGACAGATCAGGAACTGAGCAATATTCATGGCGAGCTAAATAACGCATACGCCAAAGGCATAGTGAGCCAAGAAGAATATACTCTTGCCTGGTTTTTTATAGGAACAGGGGTTCGCCCCGTCCAAGCGTCACGCATGATTAAATCTGACGCGCAAATATCAGAGGGAGCAGAAGGGAAAGAAGTAACACTAAGAATCCCTCTCGCCAAGGGCGAAGGCGGTGGCACAGCAGAATATTGGCTGAGGCGTTCCCCTACCGTTCTGGCCGAGTGCTTGATAGTTTACCTAGAGAATCGCAGCGACAAGTCCGGTGACACCAAACTATTTGACGGCACCCCTAGTGCAATTGGGAAGCGTCTAACATCAATTTTGAGTCGCCTTGATACTTATTCATCTCGACTAGAGCAAAGAATCCCAATCTCCCCTTATCGTTTCCGCTACACCCTAGCGACACGAGCCCTGGCCCATGGCGCCTCTGACTTCGAAGTGGCGAGGCTTCTGACGCACCGGAGCACTAGCTGCATCCAGTTCTACCGTGCCTCCATGCCGCAGCTCCAGAACCCCATCCGCGAGGCCATTGGGAAGGAGATGGAGTTCTTTGCCAGAGCCTTCCAAGGGCGCCTTATCACGTCCCTGGACGAGTCCACGCGGGCCGGTGACGATGCCTCGGTCATTGCGGACTTCCTGCGCCTGACGGGCCAGACAGTGGGGGCTTGCGGCACCCGCGCTGAGTGCCACCAGAACGCGCCCATTGCATGCCTGTACTGCCATCACTTTGAGCCGCTGATCGACGCGCCTTGGGAGACTCTGATGGCCTCACTCAAGGCAGATCAGAACATGGAGACAGATGATCGAATTCGCCAGATCAACCACAACGCCATGTCCGCAATTAACGAGATCATTATCGCCCGCGATTCAAAGCGCACCACTACGGATGACGACACCAATGGGTGAGTTAGTTTATTTCTCTGGCAAGGCCGATCTTACAGCCAAGCAGAACTTGAGCGACTTTAATCGTCATGCCGCAGCCAACTGCCAATTTCAGAATATTGTATGGACGGAAAATAGCTGGGATATATCGACCTTTCTGATTGGACGCAACCAAGGGCGAACCAAGAAAATCGCTCACTTTAAATCATTGAGGGATAATTCGGGCAGCAAGTCTACTGTCGATACGCCCTTCGATATGCCGTTCCTAGAATTCGCCAAATCCACATTCAGCGAAATCATGCGACGATTTAAGCTGCAAGAGTACCGGCGATTTCTTTATGCCCTACAAGCCATTGAGCAATCGCTGTTAGACGCAGAAGTAGAACCCTGTGTAACCAGAGTAAACGCCAACATATTGGATGGCGCCTCGGACATTCTCCGGGCTCGCTTTAAGGATGCCTGGTCTGTTGGCAGGTGCCTGGAACGTATTGTCACTGAGATCATCATTCCGGCAAGACTGGTGAACCACAACCTATCGTGGAAGTCGTCGATACCCTATCAGCAGGTAGTTAGGAATGACCGCCTTGATCCAACGATGCGTGAGGAGAACACTTCCAAGCTCCCACACATCCAATCAATTCTCGATCTGGCAAAGATTCACCACGAATCTAAAAGCCTGCCTGACAACATCACTACAGGCTTTGTTTCCTTGGCAATGTTTGCACCTAGCCGGGTATCAGAAATACTGACACTACCAGTCGACTGTATTACCTCTGCGCAAGGCGATGATGGCGAGATGATGGGGATATCTTGGAGACCCGCAAAAGGGGGCTCTCCAATGACCAAGTTTTCCACTTCGGATGCATCGGAAGATATCGCCAAAGAGGCCGTGAAATTCTTCACTGAGCTAGGTGCCAGCGCCCGCGTTGCGGCGAAGTGGTACGCGGATAACCCCGGCCAGCTTTACCTGCCACCCGGTTTTGAACACCTTCGAGGTCAGCCACTTACTCTGCGAGAAGCAAGCTTCATCCTGGGCAGGAAAACCCCTATCCAGAGTGGCCACGCCAGAAGGGTGGGCCTCGAACCCATAGGTGAGAAGACCCATGACCCTGCGCGCCTGGATGAGCTGAGCGGCGCTAGGGGAACCTCCCTGTTCAGCTGGGATTCCTTGGAGCAAACGGTTCTGGCGAAGCTGCCGGCCACGTTCCCGATTCTGGATGGGGAATCAGGCCTGATGTGGCACGAAGCGCTGTTCCTGATCCCTGAGCACGCCCTGAGGCCCAATGTAGAGGCCTTCATGAACGTTCCGTCGACCATTACCACCAACATGCTGAACAACCAGCTTGGCTCCAACCCTGCCGGTGTGACGGTCTTCTCGCGCAACGGCATGACGCACAAGGATGGCAGCCCTATCGCCATCACTACGCACCAGTTCAGGCACCTGCTGAACACCCTGGCCCAGTCCAAGCACCTGTCGGAATCCCTGATTGCCTTCTGGTCTGGGCGTAAGCACATCACCCAGAACGCCTGGTACGACCATCTGCCGCAGGAAGCCTTCATCGAGGCCTACACCAAGTTGGGCGGCGACAACGCCCCTGAATTGAGCGTGCAAGGGCCCATCGCTGATAAGGCTAGGGCCATGGCCGAGAACAACGGCCTAACGCAAAGCCAGGCCCTTAAAATCGAGCTGGGGGCCATCCACAGCACCCGGTATGGCATCTGCCGGCACGACTACGCACTAACGCCTTGCCCAAAGGACAAGGACTGCACCATGTGCGGAGAGCACGCCGTGGTAAAGGGAGAGCCGAAGCATCTGGCAGAGGCGAGATACCAAACGGAAATCCACGAGAAAGCTCTCCAGATGGCCCTGCAAGCCCTGGAGAACGGGGAGCCTGGGGCATCTCGCTGGATCAAACACAACGAAGGCCGCCTGCAACGTTGGAGGCTTGTCCTGAATCGTCTGGCAGACCCTGAGATCCCGGATGGCACGCTCATCACACTCCCGCCTCCCGAGCACTCTCAGTCCAAGACTGGGCTCGCTCAGGCGGTACGTATCGTCAACGCCGTGGAATCTGACGATGAGTCTGCTGATGACTTGAAAACCCTGCTTGAATTGGAGTTCTTCTAAAATGGGTGCCCCTAAGCTCACCGACAAAGACATTGAGAGGGCTGTCCTGCTGCTTGATGGATGGTCAGGCAAGCTCACCTGGGATCGCTATCTAGCCGTGCTAGCAGTGGAAATAGGCCACACCTACACCAAGGTAGCCATGCTGCGTCAGCCGAGGATCAAGGCGGCCTGGGATCTGGCCAAGGACAGGGTGCATGAGAGCGCCCCTCGCGGGGGCTATGGCAATGTCGCCATGTCCCTCTCAGCAGAGCGGATATGCGAACTGGAGAGGCGCGTAGAGCGCCTCACGTTTGAAAACAATCAGCTGCTTGAGCAGTTCGTGCGGTGGGCACACAACGCAACCAGGCGGGGCCTCTCCCTGACCGACCTGGACAAGCCTTTGCCCATCGCCGAGAAGAAGGCCACCAAGTAGTGGCCGTCACTGCCTGGCCAGCAGATCGCTTTCGATGATTTCAAACGTCATCGCAACGACCCGAAGCGCCAGCTCATAGCCTTTCCAGAGGTTCGCCCGGTCATCTGGGAGATCACCGTAGCGCGCAGCGACTTCTGGGTAGATTGCAAGCTCTGCTTCGGTGAAGCCTGGGTCTGACTTGACCTTCAGGAGCTCCGTTCTCAGCGGCACAAGCCGGTGACTGAACTGCTTCTGAAGCGTTGCGTCCGTATGCCCCAACTTCAGGATGAGCACAGCCTTAATGGATATCTCCACAGCCAGGCGGGAGTCTTCCAGGGCCTTCGCACTGGGCGGGGAGCTGAGAAGCGCCGCAGTTGCGCTGGAGAGCTGCCTGGAGGCCGCCATCACGAACTGACCAACATCTGATGGGTTAGCCTCGTCGAGGCGCCTGATGTTCTCCTCCATCACAAAGACGCCATAGGCGTTGCTGAAGTGCTGCAGGTAGGCGTCAAGCGAGTCAGGGGAACTGGCCAGGCGCTGCACCAGATGTGTGGGTACGTTCCTGAGTTGCTCCAGCGGGAAGATCTGCGGGCTCCCGAAAACCAAGGGCATTGCGACCTCTACGAAGGCCATATCCCAGTAGAACGCGGCCCTGCCGAAAGGCTGGCGGACGTGTAGCCCATAGGCGGTGTTTCGACTGAACCACTCCCCTATGACTTTGGTTGCCTCAGCGCCGAAGATCAGACTTTGCTGTGACTCAATGCACCACCTGCGAAAGGCCTCAATCGGGCGACGCTCAGGAATCAATCCCTCCTTGGCCAGCGTCTCGTTGATTCCTTCAAGCCATGACTCCGTTGGCAGCTTTATCCCTGACACGGCGGGTACCTCTCTCAAATCAAGATGTGAGCAGAATAATCGCACAGGCGCTCGTCATTATGCCTCAAATTTGCGTATACTTCGGCCACTCAAAAGGCGGTCGAAAACAGAAATGTTTACGAATTTGTCCGCTGCTCCCGATGCCGTCGTTTCTTACCCGCTCATCTACAGGGGTTTTGAAGAATGTTTACGAAATCGGCATCGGCGTTTTGCCAATAAGGTGCGCACGGCCGGCTCCGACAGGAGTCGGCCTTATCGGCGAAAGGGCTGCCAGGCAGCCCCCTTCGCCACCAGATACAAAGGCCTGGAGCACCACCCGCTCCAGCCCACCAGAGGGGCCTCCCCCTCAAGCATTCAAAAGTTTTGCGTGCACTGCTGTACCCGACGCGAGCTACGCAACCCAAGATCCATCAGGCCATACTGAACATGGCCCTCACGCAGGAGACCCACCATGCTGAGCTGGGACGAATTCGACAAAGACGACGGCGAAGTCGCCGCTAAAAACGCTGGTGCTACCCAATCGATTGAAAACGGTATCGACAAACTCGACAGCGCTGGCGGTGCCGCCGCCCTTGAGGCCCGTGCCGTCACCGCAGCTGACTCTGCTGCCGTAATCCGTGCCAAAGCGGCACTGGATGAACTCGACATCGCCGAAGGCCTGGCCGAGCTGGAAGGCTCTGCAGCCCGTGTAGCCGTTGATGAGAAGCGCATGATCAACTGCCGCGCCGACCTCAACCAACTGGTTCCATTCAAATACGACTGGGCCTGGCAGAAGTACCTGGACGGCTGCGCCAACCACTGGATGCCGCAAGAGGTCAACATGACCGCGGACATCGCCCTCTGGAAAAACCCGGAAGGCCTGACCGACGACGAGCGCCGCATCGTCATGCGCAACCTGGGCTTCTTCTCTACCGCCGACTCCCTGGTTGCCAACAACCTGGCACTGGCCGTGTATCGCCTGATCACCAACCCGGAGTGCCGCCAGTACATCCTGCGCCAGGCCTTCGAAGAAGCGATCCACACACACGCCTACCAGTACTGCATCGAATCGCTGGGCATGGATGAAGGTGAAATCTTCAACATGTACCACGAGATCCCATCGGTCGCGAAAAAGGCCGCCTGGGGCCTGCGCTACACCCGCTCGATCTCCGACCCGGAATTCGATACCGGCACCGTCGAGACCGACAAGGAACTGCTGCGCAACCTGATCGCCTACTACTGCGTACTCGAAGGCATCTTCTTCTACTGCGGCTTCACCCAGATCCTGTCCATGGGCCGCCGCAACAAGATGACCGGTGTTGCCGAGCAGTTCCAGTACATCCTGCGTGATGAATCCATGCACCTGAACTTCGGTATCGACGTGATCAACCAGATCAAGATCGAAAACCCGCACCTGTGGGATGCCGAAATGAAGGAAGAAGCCACGCAGATGATTCTGCAGGGCACCCAGCTGGAAATCGAATACGCCCGTGACACCATGCCGCGCGGTGTACTGGGCATGAACGCAGCGATGATGGAAGACTACCTGAAGTTCATCGCCAACCGCCGCCTGTCGCAGATCGGCCTGAAGGAAGAGTACCCGGGTACCACCAACCCGTTCCCTTGGATGAGTGAAATCATGGACTTGAAGAAAGAGAAAAACTTCTTTGAGACCCGGGTTATTGAGTATCAGACCGGTGGGGCTTTGAGCTGGGATTGATGCTGGCTTGAGTTCACAAGAAGGCTGCCGAAAGGCGGCCTTTTTTGTGCCTGGTGTCCCGTCCTGAATAAGGTTTACACCTTCTGACCTTTCCTCAGGAGGATTCAATGGATTCGGGCAAAAGGCGCAGC